>JAEORG010000259.1 GCA_016841005.1 Candidatus Thorarchaeota archaeon
CCCTTGGTGTTGGGTCGACCGTCTAGAATGTCAAAGTAGGCATTGAAGACATCCTTTGCAATATCATCTGCATAATCGTCATCATTACCATACTTGGGTGTTTTATTTACTAAGACCTGTTTCATAACCTCATTATCCTTGAAGTTGGTCTTGATTCCCTCTATCAACTCCTCCATTGTGTACTTCTTCTTGTCAAAGACATGGTATTTGATAGCAGTTAGGGAGTCAGTGATAGTACCCATTCCAACACCTTGAATGTAGGTGCTATTGTAGCGAGACCCTCCTCTATGGTAGTCCTTTGCCTTCTTGATACAGTCGTCCATGAGGACTGACATGAATGGTGAGGGCATATATTCTGCATAGAGCCGCTCGATGATATTGTTTCCTCGAATCTTAAGGTCCACGAAGTACTTGAGCTGATTTCTGTATGCATCGAATAGCTCCTTGTATGACTTGAATTCTATCGGAATGCCAGTTTCAGGACCTACTTGCACTCCAGTCTTTGGATCTTTGCCATTATTAAGAGCAATTTCTAGTATCTTTGGCCAGTTGAGATATCCAGTAAGGATGACTGACTCTTTTCCGAAAGCTCCAATGGTCACACAACCACTCGGCCCGCCATTTCGGGCATCCTCAAGTGACTTTCCAGCCCTAAGGAATTCCTCGATTATAACGTCGGTGTTGAACAAAGAAGGTTGGCCAAATCCTTCTTTCACAACATCTATTGCCTTCAGTAGGAATGAATCAGGATTTTCATTGCTGAGCTGGATGCATACACTTGGCATTATGATCTTCATCTCTTTGCATACATCCAGAATGAGATATGATAGATCGACTACAGCATCCTTTCCGTCTGTTGTGACCCCTCCAGTGTTGAAAAGTGAGAAATCCTGATAGGTGCCACTTGCTTCTTCAGTGACTCCTACCTTAGGTGGTGCTGGCTGATTGTGCACCTTCACCCAGAAACACTGTAGGAGTTCCTCAGCAAATTCCCTTGTTAACGTGCCATCCTCAAGTCCTTTCTCGAAGAATGGTTGAAGGTGTTGGTCCAATCTTCCTGGATTGAAGGAGTCCCAAACGTTCAGCTCGGTAATGACTCCCAAGTGAACAAACCAGTATGCCTGTATCGCTTCCCAGAAGTCACGTGGAGCGTGAGCAGGAACATGCGCGCAGACTTCTGCAATCTTCTCAAGTTCCTTTTTTCTCACTGAGTTGGTTTCATCCTCAGCAAGTTCTCTAGCCTTGTCTGCATGACGCTCTGCAAAGGTGATGACCGCCTCAGCGGCAATAGCCATGGCCTTTAGGTCCTGTTCTTTATCATATGCTTCTAGGTCATTGAAAAAGTCGAGGCTCTCGATTCGCTTTTCAATATCATTTATGAAGTCACGTAAGCCTCTGTGGTAGATTTTGTCGTCTAAAATGGCATGTCCAGGCGCACGTTGTTCCATGAACTCCGTGAATACTCCAGCATTAAAGGCAGCCATCCACTCATCTGACATCGCAGCAAAGACCCTCTCTCGCATAGTCTTACCACGCCAAAATGGAATGATGTCTTCTTGATAGACTTCCTTAGAATCTTCATCTACATCGAAACGTGACCTGACACGATTGTTGACTATCTCCAAATCTGATATTGAGTGACAGCAGAGTTCTGGGTAAGTGGGAGTTGCTCGTGGTGCAGGTCCACGTTCTCCAACTATCAATTCGTCTTCACCGATGTAGACCTCTTTGTTCTCCATGAGAAACTTGAGTGAAAGTGCACGGGTAACAGGTGTTGACTTGGCATCAGCTATGCCATTTTGATAGAAATCTGTGAGAAGTTCAGCCCTCTCGGTAGAGATGTAAGGTATAGTGTCTACACTTTGCTGTCTTAGACGCTTTACTCTCTCGGAGAGCATGATTTAGTTCATCCTTCTGAGTTCATCGTCTAACAAGGACGAATGAGATGGTGAGAACGTAATTCGTATTCTTATCACTCTTTAGCTGGATTACGTTTATCGGATATCTTAATCATGAAGGACAACACATTCTTCTACAGAACAATGCCAGAACTCCCAGATGTATACATACTTGCAAAGAGCATGAATGAGGCTCTCATTTCACGTCCCATAGTGAATGTAGTAGTGAACCAGCCAAAATGTATGAATATGACACCAAGAAAATTTAGGAATAGGGTTAAGGACACTACCTTTGAGTCAATATTCCAGCGAGGTAAGTGGATAATTGCTAATATGGATAGTAACTGGAGTATCGCCTTCAATCTAGGAATGGGTGGAGAGATACGACTTTTTGGACCGGAAAAGGAACCTGATTCAAAGGTCCATAGAGTTGTTCTAAATCTTGACAAAGGAGATTGGCTGGGAATTAACCACTGGTGGTTTGGTCATGTACATCTTGTTCCAAAAGGGAAATTTTCATCTCATCCACAATTATCAAAACTTGGACCAGAACCACTTGATGCTTCATTTACTGTGAGTAAACTAAAATCAATGTTAGAAAAGAAACGAGGCCGGATTAAGTCCTACCTACTGGATCAATCATTTATTGCTGGTATTGGTAATGTGTATGTACAGGATATTCTCTGGTTTGCACGACTCCACCCCAATCGACAAACAAATACTCTGTTAGATAGTGAGATTGAGAAACTGCACTGGTCTATCCAACATGTCCTCATGGAAGGAATAAGATACAAGGGAGGCCCAAGTGAAAAGGACATCTGGGGAAATGAAGGGACATATATCAAACATAGGAAGATTGGTTACAGAACAGGCGAACCGTGCCCGGAGTGCCATTCTATAATTGAGGAACTCAGAGTTGGCTCAACTACAAGCTATATCTGTCCTAAATGCCAGATATAATTGAAGCATCAGAGGATTGGTGGATAATATGATTATTAGGAGATTTGATGAGCAAGAGGAGATTGTAGCGCTAGATGGCACGCGAGTAAGAGAATTCCTCAATCCAAGCCATGACAAAACTCAGTTTCATTTAACATATAGCCTAGCTCACGCATCAATCGCACCAGGAGAATGGTCTCTACCACATCGCTTCTTTGAGGCATCAGAGGTATACTATATCCTTCGTGGAAGAGGAATCATGCATATTGATGAAGAAACAGCAGAGGTTGGTCCTGGTGATACCATTTACATACCCCCATTGGGAGTTCAATCAATTGAAAACATTGGAGAAGAGAATCTAGACTTTCTCTGTATCGTAGACCCTGCGTGGCAACCAGATGCAGAAGAATTAGTCGAATAGACTTCCACGGAATTAAATAGAACCTTGAACTATACATCTCTGAAGGTGGAGAGATTGCGAGATACAATGATACTTCGTGTTTCTAAATTCGCAAGACTCTATCGTGCTGACTGCTTACAAGATATGAATCTCAATCTCAACAGAGTTCAGTCACATTGGTTTGAGGCATTCAAATTCTTGTCATCAAAGATGCTTGCACAGGGACGCCCTGATAAAACAACCAAAAAGATTCGTCAGATGGTAGAAAATACAGTGACTGAGCATCTTGACTGTTCAACTTCTGATGGAATAGTAAATGCAGAACCAAAACAAATCGCAGATGCCAAGGAAACTTTTCGAAATATGAGAGTTAAGGGATTATCATACAAAAGACAAAATGATATTGACCTGCTCTTCGGTGCGGATATTAGATCGCGGAGTTACAACACTCAGGGTCTCTTGCGATATATTGCATCTCTTCCCAAGGGAAATATCGTAGTGCATTCTATTGATGAGATAAGTAGAGGACGATTGATACCACATTACAGAAAATTAACATCATTTTATGGTGTGGGTCCAATAGCTGTGGCAACCTACCTGAGAGATTTGATTGATCTGTATTTTAATCAACTTGGCAAGAATGTGACTACAATTCAAGAACATGCCCACATTCAACCCGTGGATGCTTGCGTAAAACGAGTTGCAACTGAGGTTGGAATAGAATTCGATTATGAAACTCCCATTGCACAAGGTCAGAAAATAGTGGAGGCATGTACAGTGGTCGGGAATTCTAATAGGTTTCCTATTGATTTTAGCCAGGGTGCATCTTGGATATGTACGAATGCGTTCGAGGCGGCACTTCGTTTACTTGATGATAAGGGTTTAGAGGATGACCTTGCCAAGAAATTCGAATAGACACATTCAAAGGGGCTGGATTATTTTGTTTGATTGAATTGTTGTGTGGTATATATGGTCCAGATAATTTCAAGCAGATTAAGAGAAGTATACATCTTGGTGTTTTTGGTTGGTCTTATCCCATTGCTCATTCTTCTATCTCAGAGTAGTTGGGATTTCACTCTACTTCTAAATTCATCCATTATGTTAGGATTGTTCACAATTTCTGGAGTAACTATGAAGTTCTTGAGCGGTATAGGTATAATGCTCACGTATGCATCGTTCTGTACTATAATATTCAAATTATCATCAGATGCGATGAAAGGAAGCAAAGGCAGAGCTAAAACAGTCAAAATATTCCTCCTGCTACCACTAATTGGAATCGGTGTCTATGGTGGATATCGATTGTTTACTGCTATACTCTTCAGTGAGTCCCTTGGATTCTTAGAGATTCTAATTTCCCTCTATGGAGTTTGGTCATTAGTAGTCACAATCTATATTCTACCTGCTGTTAGAGGACATTATCAGCCTGATTACAAGGAATCTACAACTGACAAAATTCGTAAGAAGGTAGACAGCTTTGGCTATTCACTCTGGAGGGGATATCAGACCAAAGTTGCAAAGGATTATGGAAAAGCATATGCCAAGGAGTTTGAAAGATATGCATCTCAACTCGACAAGATACGCGCGCAGCTTAGTGGAATACTTCTTCTTCCTCTATGCCTCACTTTGTGCGTATTCCCACCATTGGCATTGGTTTTGTTTCTTGTCTGGATTCGATTATTTTCTCTTGAAAAAAGACCATTGTTGACCTATGAGAGAGGCGTTTTGATATTCGCTGTTCTTCTCGTTCTTATCCTCAGCACGTTCATCTTTCTTACAATAGACCTCTCAATGTCGTTATTGTATCTCGATGTTGCTTATGGGGTTGGTATCATCGTGAGTATCTTAATTCTTGCAGTGGTTGTTATGCGATCCTGATAGACTCAAGATGAATCACTAAGACAAGCTGAAACTCTCTGCAAGTTGCTTGTGAACCGGGTGTTCAAGTACAGATTTCAACCTGAGTCGTCTTGCTCCAACATAGATTGAGAACAATAGAACTAACCCATAGGGTCCCCCATCAGGAGATGGTATTAGGACGGCACAACGTCTTTTCTTGGTAGCAGACCTTGATGTCGTAAACTCACGCGAGATTCGATTGACTCCTGCAATCGCCACAGTCCCCTTTTTTCGAAGTCGTAATGGAATATGCTTGGAGGCGTAAAATCGTCGCTGAATGATTTTCTTGAGTGTTACCTGGTCATGTGTATAGCTATGATACCCCCATACCTCGAATGATAGAGACTGACCAGGTTCTCGCGAGAGTCTCAAATAACACCCTCGTTGAGGAAACTTAGTCATCTCCATTGCAGTACCTGATCGGTCGACCTTGAAAGCAATCGGAGGAATGTCCTTGTCCATTGTTTCAGATAGTGTTGATTGAATTAGACCTGCATCCATACACTATCCACCTCCATGCTTCTTGTTCTCAGGGTATTCAATCCGATCAGCAGTCATTCTAGCAATGATTGCCATTCTTCTCTCTTCTTCAGGCCATTCAATAATTGGTGTCCTTTCTCTAACATTTATCCTCTTTTTCATTATATCACGATCTTTGTAGCATAAGACCCTCTCTTCGTGTGCAAGAGTTTCTTATACTGGCACATCTGGGAAAAGTCTAGTGAAGTCTACACGAAATTGGCAATGATGATCTAATATTTGTCATACTTGGCAATTCCCAACATGCGTTTTCTTTTGCTAAAAAGAAATTAGGAAATCTGTTGTTATGAATGTTTTGTCATATTTCCTCTTTTTAAAGAAAAATCTATCATTTGCGCATTTCATCTTAGAAACGATGTCGTAAGATGTTATTTGGCTACATAATATTGTAGAGAATCATGAAAGGACTGGTCTAATGTGATTTAGCGAATTATGTTCAGTAAAAAGAAGTATAGAAAGAGTGAATTTAGAAATTTCACTCATCTATCTTATCAGAGTATTTGAGATTCTATTATTTCAAGGACAATCGGTTTGCTACCTCAATTACTCCAAGAGTATTTCGAGTTATCTCAAGTGCTGCATCACGAGCAATTGGGCTTCGAACATCACCTGAGAGAGTGACTTTTCCTTTTTCAACTCGAACATCTAGGTTCTCGATATCCACTGCTATGCTACGATCTATTGCATTTGTAATGTCCTCAGCAATTTTCTCATCCAGGATGGTCTTTGTGGGTACAATAGAAATTTTGTTGTCAATCTGTAATACCCCTTTTGTATCAGATGCGATTTGCTCCATTCGGAATTTCTTCCAATATGCATCAACATGACCTTGAAGTGTAACATTTCCATTCTTTACGGATACTTCGATGTCTGACCCTGACATGCTACTTCTCCAATCGAGCTGAATCAATATCCTCTTTTTTATCTCTGAATCGGTCGGAGCCTTGATGGCTGATGGATATCTTACAAACAGCTTGTTTTCAACGCCCATGACCTTTGGAATACTCCACGTGTCAAAGAGCGCTACTTCACTTTCTTTGAATGTAGGAACTGCTCCTGATAGTCTCACTTTTTGATTATTAACTTCGACTTTGATTTTCGATGAGTCTAAACGACTATCCCAGTATAAGTGATCAATAATTTGTTTCTTAATTGTTTCATCTACGTTTCTATTCATATCTATTTACTCGTTATAATTAATATAATATTCTTGATTTATAAATTTAAGGATATAATATCCAATTTTACTTAAATAAGTTATATAATACCCTTTTTATATGAAAAGAGTTATAATAGACCTTCTGACTGTTGGTATCAAAGTCCAGTATCAAACCCTGTTAGATAAGAGAGAAAATTCACCATTCTTGACCGATTCTGTGGATCCTTTGTCGATATCTCCAAAGTAGGAAGATTGGTCATCGTTTCGATACGTGATTTTGGCAAGGAGGATTCCAAATCCTGTTTATTAGCTACAACAGCAAGTCTTGTATCTGGAAACAACCTCTTAAGATGCTGCAGTGCATATTTGATTTTGTTGACATCTTCCATTGTGCTATCAGAAACAATGAGTACATACCGCTGGAATGGTTTGCTTTCTTGAATAAATGATCTAGCGAAGATTTCCAGTTTTTCGGGATTAATACTTGATGTCTGAAACTCCCAGAAAATAATATCCGCTTTCTTAGTTTTCAGTGGTATTCTGATACCTGTGTTCTCTGCTTTCATATCTAGTAGACGTATTAATTCAGTCTTCCCAACTAATGGTTCGCCAATAAGTGCCACTGCTATCTGTTTTGTTTCTTCCGTCAATCTTTGCAGACTCATATTCCATACATTTTAGGGATTTATAAAGCCTTAAATTCAATTTAAGGTTCTATTAAAATCCAAATGTCATTTATAAGGAATATTATATCCCCAAACTTATATAGGTTCCTGAAAATTCAGTATGTGAAATGACGCCCTTGTGGGCGATTGGGATAATATGACAGATTCAGATAGTGTAGTGAATAATGAAGGAAATGAACCAATCTATTGGCAGCATGTATCATATAGTTCCTATCTGAAAACATGGTCAGTAAAGTATACACCCAATCGTTTTAGAAAAGTCAAGTAGTAGTCGTTAATGTTGTAATTGGTTCAATGCATATGTGATTTGAATGAATAAGAAAATCGAAGTTGAAAATACAAAAATTGAGAATTTGAGTCCAAGGATGTCCAATGTCAATGTGATATTCTTAGTAATTGACAAGACGGAACCTAGAAAGATTGTGTCTCGACGAAACGGTAGAACAGATTACATCTGTGATGCTTTAGTCGGTGACGAAACAGGTACTGTGATTATCTCACTCTGGAATGACACAATCGATCAGTTCGAGGTTGGAAAGACCTATCGAGTTAGAAATTGTTACACTGGAACATATAGAGAGGAGCTACGCCTTAAGATAGGTCGATACAGTGTCATCGAAGAATCAGACCATCTGATAAAGCATGTAAATATGGATGCTAATGTATCACCTGTGACTGGATCGAAGTATACCAATCTGGATCAGGATTATTTTGTTGGACGAATGGGATATGATCTCTATGCAAGTACAGGTTCTCAAAGGAAAGGAGGTCGTTACTAATGAAAGACATGGATGAGAAACTAAAGAAGAGAATTGTAGATCAACTGTATTGGGACAGCAGGGTTGATGTATCAACTGTAAACGTTGATGTGACAGGGAGAAAGGTCACCATAACAGGCACGGTACCGAATTTCGCAGCATCCGAAGTTGTTCTCTTTACAGCTTGGAATACCCAAGGTATTGTTGGAGTGGACAATCAGTTAGAAGTACGTTACCCTGACTCTCTACAACCACCACCAGACAAGACGATAAAGGAAAGAATTGAACATCTTATCCACTGGAATGAGAACTTGTATGGAAAAGAAGTAGAGTTGAACGTAGATTCAGGTATTGTTGAACTTGAAGGTGTAGTTGATTCGTACTGGAAGAAAATCAAACTCAGAGACTTAGCATCTCATGTCTTCGGCGTTGTGAAGATAGTTGACAAAATATCTGTCGTACCATCAAGAAAATCGACAGATAAGGCTATTGCGGAGAAAATCATGTCCTGCATGGAGAGAAACGATTTCATTGTCGCAGATACAATTGATGTGGTTGTAAAGAATGGAATAGTGACTCTCAAGGGAGATGTCAGTAGTTGGATCATTGGTCAGATTGTGCTAAATTGTGCTGAAAACACAACTGGTGTAATAGAAATCAACAATGAAATCATTGTTGATGCCCCTGAGGCAGACTTGGGATTGCTTGGGAATCTTGCTAGAAAGGTCAAGGAAGTGACAGGATAGAATTCCAATGAGATAGTAAATCATAATCCTCATCCTTGTGATAATGTTAAGATTTGACGGTATTGTAGAATATATAATCATCAAATCATTATTGTAGCTATGATGTAAGATGACAGATAGTTTCAAGAATTTTGATGTAGCAGTTATCGGTGGAGGTCCCGCTGGACTTTCCGCTGGAATAATCTCTGCATATAAGGGACTCAAGACAGCAATATTCGAAGGAGGAACCTGGGGAGGTCTTTTGTCAACCATTTATCCCTACAAACACATCTTCAACTATCCAGGTGTTCCAAAGATATTGGCTTCACATCTTGTTGCAGAGTGGGTTAGGCAGAGTGCAGATCTTAATGCCTATCTCATTCCAGAACGAGTGACAGATTTGACAAAGGACAAGGTCATTACTACTGTTGAGGGTAGCTATTCTGCGAAGGTACTAGTGATTGCCACTGGAATGCGACCAAACCTATTAGGAATTCCAGGTGAACAAGAATTTTCTAGAAAAGATCGTGGAGTCTATCCTTATGTCACAGAACCTGCATTCTTCAGAGATAAGAAAGTCCTAGTTGTGGGCGGAGGAGATACTGCTCTAGATGCGGTAGTTGATGCACACAAAGTCACAAGTCAGATATGGATTGCTCATCGACGAGATGCGTTTCGAGCAGCTGAAACAACTGTTGCGAAGGTGCAAGAAGAAAAGATGGCTACAATCTTCTTTGATACTGAGTTGATTGAGATTGGTGGTGATACAGAGGTATCGTGGACGACACTTCGAAACAATAAGAGCGGTGATGTTCAGAAACTGGATGTTGACCGTGTGATTATTGCTGTGGGTTTAGTACCAAATACTGAGATATTTGCTAATCTCAATCTGGAGATGAATGGAAAATTCATCAAAACAGATGAACAAATGCGAACCAACGTTGAGGGAATTTTTGCAGCAGGTGATATTGTATCAGTATATCAACTAGCAACTATAGCCGCAGCACAAGGTGCTCTGGCTGCGCATAATGCATACAAATACATCAGAAAACCCTACTGGGCATAGTCTGATAATCGATTGAGCTCGGAAGACTGTTAGATTAGATCTAAGAACTCATCAATTACTCGTTCAATGAAAACGGGGTCATTGTAAAGATATGAATGCCCACTAATACGGATAAGGTTCAGAACATCTTCTCGGTTCTTTAGTTCTAGATTTAATTCCATGCATAATGAGATGAGCCTCGCTACCTCTTGATCAACACATAAGAAACAGGTATCAGTCCCTTCCACACTCGATTTGGTATCTTCTGTCAATTAGTCATCACATGTTCTAGTCTTTGCAAACCTCAACAGCTCTCAAAATATTCGTGCTACCCAAAGTAGCAGTTTTGATTGAAACTGGGTTTTTGCGTTCCAGGGTTTGAATTTCCGTGTTTGCATCGACCTTCAATTGAATATGCTCACAGCTCTCTGAATCTTCGACTATAATGTAACCATATTCCTTTTCAGTTCCAGCAATGACACTTGTTTGGTTTGATACGATTGTTCCTTTGATTCGATCGATCATATTTCACATAACTCTCCATTTCTAATCTAGTTAGAACTGATTGTTAACTATTGTTAAATATCATATAAGACCTGTTATGTGTGATAATCTTCTGGAATGGTAGAAACAATTGTTTTGAAGAAATTACCCTTTTATTGAATAATTGCTCGAAGAATCTCGATAAGAGACTCAATGAAGGATTCATCGTTCCCAAAATACTCCGGAAACATAATTTGATAGGTCATCAGGGTACCTATTATCCTCTCTATCTTCTTTTCGTGCCCTTTGATGTCAATTGAATTATCTGGGAATTGTTTTGATATGATCGCAATGAAATCGACAAACACCTTCCATCCCTGTTGCATAGTATCCTGAGATTCATACGATTCGACTACTTCTTGGTATTGTTGTAAGTCACCCAACATTTCTGTCTGAACAGCTGCGAGTAGGTGTCTATCTTTTCGACGGACTTGTAGGACAGTCTTGAAGATCCTCTGCAAAGCTTGATCGAAATCTCTAGCTCCTCTGAGTATATCTTGATTCTCCACCAATTCTTTGTTATTCTCTAATGCATCCTTTTGCATCTGAGTTAGAATTTCAACCAAGATAGAGGTCTTCCCCTTTGGAAAATGGTAGTATAAGGTACCAACACTTACTTTTGCCATGTAGGCGATATCATTCACATTCAGGTTTGAATAACCTCTCTCTCTAATTGCCTTTTCAGCTGTTTCAAGAATTCTCTGTTTCGCCTTTGATTCTCTCATCTTGATAGAGATAGGTCACTATCATGATATAATGATTTTGAATTCGAGTCGGATTCGAAAGGTTCATAAGGATTTAGGAAAATATAGAATTCGAATCGAATTCGAATATTGAGATGTTTTCACAATGACACGATTAAGTAGAAAGGAAGTAGCAACCCTTGGAATCTATGATTTCTTGGGATATATCGGTTCATTTGATTCTCCATACATTGGAGGTCTTGCAGGTACACTGAAACTAATTGATAGATTAAACATTCAACAAGACTCAGAGTTTAGTGTGCTTGAGATTGGGTGTGCTATTGGCTATACAAGTTGTATGATAGCAGAGAGATATGGATGCCAGGTAACTGGAATTGATATCTCTGACATACTGATTGATATAGCGAAACAACGTGCGAAATCTCGCGGTCTGACTAATGCTCATTTTCAGGTTGCGGATGCAATGAATCTTCCATTTGATGATGACTCATTTGATGCAGTATATGCAGTGGCTCTGACAGGACTATTACCTCAGAAAGACCTGGCACTTAAGGAATTTGAAAGGGTGTTAAAGCCTGGTGGAACAATTGGTACTCTAGATCTCTTTGCAAAGGACATGTCGAATACCGAATTCGTAGATGGGATTAGTGCTGCAATGGGAGCTATGCTCGGAGCAGACGTGTCGATACTTGATATCGATCAATGGCGGAGTGTTTTCGAGAACACTGGACTTGCTAAAATTGAAGTTGAAGAATCATATGAAGGAGTATTTGAAAATCCCCGCAGTCGCTCTAATGCTACCAAAGCTACTTTGAAACTCCTCTATCATATGATAATTAATGGGGCTATAAGACGACGAATATCAAAACTATTGAAAATTAGAAAGACTGTATCTCTAGAAAGTAATGATGAATACCAACATGTAGGTTATCTTGTATTCTCTGGTAAAAAACCGTAGAATAACAACTGAACCAGAATGTATTTGATTTAAGATAGAGCGATCACAATTGCTCTCAAATCCACTTTACAAAGATAGATGCTCATGTTTATATGCGCCTAAGATAATCGTTTCATGCACAACGTGAGAAAGGAAGAAACAGGCTAGCATTACATAATATTGATTCCAGACTATATTTTCTGGTGTTTGACCTTCTTTTTTTCAGAAATTACAGTTTAGTGTCCTACCTAAACTATACTCACAAGAGCAGGATACAGATAATGGAAAAAGTGAAAATCAATTCGAAAGTCGGATACAATAGAAATCGAGTCATGAATGGTCAAGGACCACATAACATGTTGAAAATGATACAACAGAAATTGTTGAGAAAAATAGCTAGAGAAGAAGTCGCGGAAACTGGTTCTGACTTACAATAGGAGTTAGAAGTAATAGTTAATTCAAGCAGAAACATACAGAGGTGAAAAAATGAGTACAACATTATATGATCATTGCACATGCGGCCACAAACGAGCGAAGCATTCTGATTTTAATAACGAATGCACGAGATGTGAGTGTGTACAATTCTCAAGAAATATTCGTATAGAAACCCCAGCGTAAGAGATGAGTACTAGGAAATAATGAAGTTTCTAGAATGTGCTTATAGTCCCCATGGTATATTGTTCCAAAGGACTATCAGCAGCATATTGTTACTTGGTGATGATGATTTGATAAATGTCCACATTGTGAAGGTATGCTTTTTGAGATGGATAGAGAATTCTTAGCAGTTCAGAAAAAAATGTGAAAGGTCTTCATTTACAATGTATCAGATGTGAGGAATGGACTAAGAAGAAAATGAAAGTGCAAAGAATGTGAAAAAATGATAAAATTCGAAATTAATGTTCTGATTGACCGCCCTATTACTGACGTTTTTGATTATGTGTCTAATACAGAAAACGAACCCCACTGGAACTCTGAAGTAGTGGATGTGGAACGAATAGGTACCTGTGAGGACGAACTCAATTGTAAATATAAAATGAAGCGAGTTATTGGTAAGAAGAGAGTTGAGAATATCTATCGAGTAACTGAATATAAAGAGAACAAGCTTCTGACGATTAAAACATTAACAGGACCTACTCCCTTTACCTATAGGTATTCCTTTGAACCAATAGGTAGGAGCACAAGAATTTCACTAAAAGGGAAAGTTAAGGATGAAGGTTTGCCGTTCGAGGCTCGAACCTTTCTTGCATCCCATATGATAAAACTGGGAGTCACAAACAATTTTCATACGCTGAAGTCGATTCTTGAATCTATTCGATGATGACCCGTTTTGATACCTTTCGTAGTTCTTGACAAAATCAGAAAGAATCTTGGTGTGACTACTGAAATCTAACTGTTGATCATGGGTTTGATGGCCTGGGTTTCGATCTGAATTCCAGTTCTTTGATAGTATTTGGTTTCAAACTTCACTACTCAGACTATTGAAATTTAGAACACGTGTTCAAATACTGAAATCATAAGGGTCATTTGTGAAGATGTAAATAATATTCCATTGTGGAGGAGGTGTCTGAATGAATGATCAGGGGTTCAAGGCGATTTTCCTTGCAATGATTGTGACAATGGGAGTGGCAGCGGCAGCATTTCTGTACTTCAGTAATCCATCAATCGATGCTATTGGTAAATCGAATGTCATCTCAATTAGAATTAATGGAAATTCTTCAGACATTATCTTTGATGAATTAATGGATGCTTCAATTGATCGAGATGCTCTTGGAAATTGGCAGGTTTCTGCATCGTTTCTTGACAACTCAGAGGGATGGGAGTATCCAGAGCCATATGAACGCACCTTCACGATATCGTATGAAAATGTAAGTGCGATAAGTTATGCACTTATTGCTGGATTAAATCAGACCTATCTTTCAGAAGACACAGAGGCAGAGGTCATGGATCCTTACCCCCACATTGGATTTGATATCGAGATTATCTATTCTGATGGAACATGGATCTATGTTTGCACATTTCAAACAGAAAAAGGACACTTTGTAATGAACAGGGGAAGTGGTACATCTGACCGTTCTTTAATGGGACCTCTGATGGAACCTGTATCCGCTTTGAATGGGCTTGTGACTATAGTTCAGGCAATCTTTTCAAGTAATATGTAATAATGCATCTAAAATCTTCACACTTTAAGCCAACCTCAAATGTAAGTTATTTAGAGGCGGCGAACAAGTTTGAAAATCTCTGGGGTTACAATGTCTACAATCAATCTTGCAATTGAATGGGGAAACACAGGATTTTGGTACGGCAGAATAATTGGATTATTAGGAACTCATGCGAGAGCACAAACAAAAGATGACCTGCTTTCAATACTTAGAGATGAATTTGTTTACCACTGTGTGTGGTTGAAACAACATGGTTTCTCTGTAGAGGAAATGGAGCCTGAAAATTGGGTCATCAAGGAAGAAGTACAGGGTATTAGTGAACTAGGAGAATCAGGAGGAGAAGTTGCTCTATTTGAGTTTGACCAGAGGGAAATCACACCAGACATCTTAGAAGATGCAACTAGCAAGATGATTTTCAATAGGAAGGATCTCCTGGATTTATGTCACAGCTTAGATGTGAGGATTATGAAAAGAGTACCTTCTGAAAAGAAAAGAAGCATCGAAGATATTTTACAACATATCTGTAACGCAGAAGAGTTCTATGTTTCTCGTCTTGGTGAGGAAGCAGATGGTATCTATGAGCACTATCTTGAGATGCCTGTCGTTGATGCTGATAGACTTCCCATTCTGAAGCGACTTGATACTGTAAGAAATGCTTGCGTCAGAACACTCGTAGACACTCTCCCTGCTAAAGGAAAGGCAATCTTCTATCGAGAGGAGTACACCAATTACCCAGAGGAAAAGTGGACTGCACATAAAGTCCTAAGAAGATTCCTCGAACACGAACGGGAACACATCTACAACATTCGCGAGTACCTCAAGATACCTGAAAGACCATCTCTGTAGGCTCCACTAAACCGTTTGAACTGATGCTCAAAACGCTGTTTCATCAGTCAACTTCCAGATCATTGATGTGAAAAACCTTGGATACTATCTTCCATTCGTCTTCAATTTTCAGTAAGAGAATATAATCAGTAGTTTCTCGAAGAGAAGTAGATGTCTTTGATAACCATACGAGTTTTACAGTAGCTGCATTTCCAGTTCTATCAACAGAAATAATGGTGCCGCTTTCTGAAAGTTTGGTCTTTATCTGTTCAATCTCTTCTGGTGTGAGGTCTGGTTTGGTTTGAAGAATAGTTTTTCGTACTAGTTCCCTTTTTTCATAATCATATGATATCTTCAATCCGTCTGCATGCCAAGGATGCATTCCCTTTTCGAAATCAAATTCAACCACACCTTCAACGTATTCCATAACGGATGCTTTGATATGCTCCAACTCGAATTGCTCTTGGTCTGACATGGTGATACCTTCTCGCACTATTACTGATTAATCAATATTTCATCACGGTTCAATGCAATAATCCTAACATAAAGAAAATCAAGAAGAGTCTTGGCTCTCACCATGAAGACTCTCTAAGAGCTGTCTTGCCGATTCTGTTTCGGGTTCTAAAAAGAGCGCCCTGGTAGGACACTGATTGATGCATGCACGACAATTGATACAGCTTTCTGTATTTCTGAGATGAACCTTCTTACTTCCTCCTTCAACCTCAGGAATCAGGATTGGACAGACATCAACACAGATACCGCATCCTGTACATAAATCGAGGCTTACCCTAATCATTCCATATTGTGTAGGAGTCACACGACTCCCCCATCTCTCCATCACGTTGGTCTTTCCCTTATTCCATGCCTTTGCTAATAGAGAGCTTCTCTGGGTAGGAGTCGATCCATCTGCGTCATACCATAACATTCCAGCAAGAACAAGCATAAACAATTGAAGAGGCCACCAATTCAATAAACTCAGATATCCGTTTGGTGCCAATCCACTTTGAAATGCGAAGCCAAAATAATGAATAGAAAGCCATGAGCCGATGACAAGCCCGAGGAGGAAGACTATAGAATACAATCCAACTTTTTTCGTCCCTAGTCTAGGTGGAATTTTAGGCCAGATTAGAAATACTCCCAGGTAGAATAAGATTGTTTCAAGAAATAATGGTAATATCCAAATCCAGAAACCAAGGAGTGTAAGTACTAGAAACAGTGGACTTTCAAAAAACAAGACCATAGGAAATACTAGAACCAATGCCATTTCAAGACGATGATGGATATCGAATGTGACTTTTCTTTGCTTTTCGGTCTTATTCCTAATAGAAGCAGGAAAGTTCTCTAAATAGTCTGGTAAATTATCCATTCGAACAGGCCCCCAGTTGCAGTGCCATCCAGTTACTTTTCGAATTCTATTGGGATCAACTCCAGGAGCAGCTAACTGGGGAAGAATGATTTTCCGGTGATTTACGTATTCCTCTAGATGTGAAACTTTGATAGTAGTAATTACTGATTCGGCATTGAACTTTCCTCCCGCTGAGGCGCACCATACATTATCGCCACCAGTTGGTGCTACCAAAATCCATACATCTATCTTCTTCTTTTCCAGTAGGCTACAGAGCCGTTGAACAGTGAGCTTGAAATTGCAGGTACAGAGAACTGGACTATCTTGTGTGGGTTTACCTATAGGTATCAATCCGATTTCAGTTGGATGAGGCATCATTCTTGTCACAGTCTGCCAGAGAGTGGAAAAGAACTTGATTTTTAGCGGAGAGAGAGTTTCTGGTTCGGCTAATGTTGATGAACTATCAGAAGGATCAGAATCCTCTGGTTTGTGTGCTACAACTACTTGAAATGCTCCAAGCTGATACTCTTCAGTTTTGTCAATAATGAATCCAGCCTCTTCTATTCCTTCAACCATGTTGCACAGAGGTTTAGTCGATGTCTGAGTCATCAAATATGTGATGAATTTCAGTGGGAGAGAAATAATTCTATATGCTAGTCTCTTTAGTCGCTTTCGCGGAATAGTTTCATCTGCAAGAATTAGAGTACCACCGGGTTTTAGAACTCGAAGAGCATGCATCAGAACATACTTACGTTCGTAGTGGAAGAGTTCCGAAAACACAAGTGTTGATGTGACAATATCGAATGATTCGTCTGGAAACTCGTCAATCTCCACTGCTGCCATCTGCAGGAACTTGACCTTGGGAACAGCTTTGTCCGAAGCCTTGTTTTCATCTTGG
Source organism: Candidatus Thorarchaeota archaeon (assembly GCA_016841005.1). Next base: position 17,458 of record JAEORG010000259.1, read on the forward strand.
ACCTTGGCAAGTTTCGACTGAGCGATAGATAGCATCCCCGCAGATTGGTCAATTCCAACAACAGAAAGTCCACGATCTGCATTCATCAGAGCCTGAGTACCTGTACCCACTCCAATCTCTAGTACAGTTTCTCCTTTTGTTTTTGCGACATCGGCTATATATTCTCGAATTTTTTCTAACTCACCCCAACCAAGCCAACTAATGCCTTTATCATAGCGTTCAGGAGCAGATTCCAGAGCCTTCATGTAGACATAACTCACCAATACTCACCTTGAAATTCAACGGAATTGAGCGTCAGTCGAGAATTACTGTGGTGATAACCCGTATAAGCGATAGTATCGGCTCACGATACCGGTGCACAGTTTGCAGAATACGGAACAGGTAATTGCTGGACCACTTCAAGCAAGAGTTCTGGTAACTCTCAGAGAAGAGCCAATTTGTGGAGTGGATCTTATGGATAGATTGGTGATAAGCAGTCCTGGAACCATCTATCCGGTTCTTGATTCCCTGAGAACTAAACAGCTTGTTGAGTGTAGAACTGAAGAAATAGGCGCAATTAGAAAGAAGGTGTATTTTCTTACCCAGTTTGGAGAAGAGCAGCTGCATGAATACCTTACCACTATGGTTGATGTGTTTTGTAGTGATATGCACGCGCATATTGATAAAATTCTAGAGCAAATCAGGGATTATCTAGATGTTAGCCATCATCAGAAAGTTCTCTGTACCTTAGATTACGAAGGAGTTCGGCAGTTCCTGCAAGAAAACAATGTGACATTTTCACATAATCTATCGGAAGTTGATGGGCCATATGATGTTATTGTGAACTTCTTGGGAGCTGGTTGTATTCTAAAGAATAGTCAAGATGAGATATCAGATTACCTAATGTCATTAGTCGAACTATTACAAACGAGCGGCATGCTTGTGTGTATTGAGATTGAAAGAACAGATAATATCTTTGCGAGATTTTTCTTTGAGAAGATTTTTGGTCTGGAAGCGTTGCCTGGATTAGAAAAAGAAGAGCTTGAGAACATCCTTGATGGAGTTGGATTCAAAGATATTCAATTGATTCCGATGGATGGACTCCTGTTTGTGTTTTGCAAAAAATAGCGCGCAACTGACTGAAATCACTTCTGAGTCAAGTTTAGATAAAGCTCAGGTACATGAATCGGAGTGAGGCATCACTCTAATCGGTGACGAGTGCCATGAGAATGAAGACCATGATTCTTCTCTTCAAACAATCGTGGAGAGAAGTGAACCTGTGATGTAAGTTACTAGAATAACAATGATGGCAATTGAGAGATGTTCGAAAACAATTCGAAACACTTTTTCTTCCCGCGAACGGGCTAAATAGATATTGAACATAGTCATTATGAGAAGACCCCAGGTGATGTCGATCAATACTGCGACATCGAGAACAAAGAACCAGACTGGAATAACAAAAGTCATGGCAAATACGAACTTGGTTAGGAATGTGGTAATTGTTGCCTCCCAGATTGCATTTTTTGTATGAATACCTTCTGATTCCTCAGACACGTGCATTGCAACAGCATCTGAAAAGGCATCAGCTATAGCGATTGCAACAATAGCTGCAATTACTGCTAGTCGAGAACTGGTACTCGCATTTACACCAACAATCATTCCTAATGTTGTTATGACTCCGGATGTCATACCAAAACTTAGTCCTTTCTTGATTGAAATGCTCATGAACTTCTGAAGTAGTGCATTTGCCTTTAGGTGTTTATATGAAAAATCACTGATTTGATATATATGATGGCAGAATAGGGAGCCAGCGAGATTCGTGGAATATGGCAAACAAGACTTAGAGATCGTGCGGGTATTTTGTCAAGACAAGAGGTTTGTTTTTCCCGACCACAATAGTATCTTCAAGTCGCACACTCCATTCTTTAGTATAGATACCACAGTTGCCAATTGCAATAGGAATATTTTCTGTTAAAGGAGGAGGTGCTTTTTCTCCATGAAAGAAAGCGTGTCCCGGTGGTAATGGGGCTTCCTCAAAATTAATTCCAATTCCATGAATAGGAGGGCCAAAGATATTGTCTGAATATCCAGATTTCTGCAAAATTCCATGGAGCGTTTCTTCAAGTTCTATCATTCCCACTCCTGCAATTGATTTTTCTGTTGTATTCTGTAGTGCTTCAAGGTATACTTCATGCGCTTGGACTTGCTCAGATGTGGGTTCTCCAATGCATGTAATTCTACAAATATCGGATGAGTAATTGTTTACGATGGGATGAAGATCTATAACGATAATATCGCCTTTCTTCACCTTACGGTTAGTAGGGATTCCATGAGCAATTCGAGTTCGGATGCCACTTGCCACATAGGACCGCCAAAAACCTTCAGCACCTGCTTGACGCATGGCATACTCTCCTTCGCCTGCAATTTGACTTTCGGTCAGGCCCTCTTTCAGGGATTCAAAGGCTGCTTCAATGCCTATATCAGCCACCTTTCCAGCCTCTTTCATCAGCTCGACTTCAACTGGATCCTTTACCATTCTAAGTTTTGAAAGGATATCTGTGCAATCTTTGGTATTTACATTTTCAGGCTTCGCATGGGGGTGAGTAAGCATCTTCATCATTGAACTGGTGAGAAATGTATGCTCAAGACCAACTGTGCCCTCACTCACTTCAAATCGCTTGAAGAAATCAGCAATTGAGTGAATCATTCCCACCTCGTCTTCGAATGATTTGATTTGATCAAATTGTGCTAAATCAGTGACATCCTCAACATCTGTTTTGGGTACGCCTACTGCAACCTGTCTGTCGCTATTTATCATCACAAAGGCACACAGACGTCCATCCCCAGTAAGATAGTACATGTTCGAGGGCTTTGTCAAGAGCAATACATCGATTTCATGCTCTTTCATTGATTTGGAACACTTCTCCACACGTGTGCTGAAGATGCTCTTATTCACTTCAATATCCAATGTCATCATCCACATTATGATTTACCAGTATAAGTTATGAATCATATTATCAACTGGAATCTAGTAATGTACGCCAGATTCCAATCGGTGACAAGTGTCGTGAGAATGGTGGAACACGGAAGTTGAGGGTCGTCGAGAAGGTTCACTCACCTTCTACTAAAACTTGAAACGGATTGGTGCATGTAGCTGAACACATTCTAGTCACAGTCCTCAAAGATTATATGGTGCATAGCAACCTGTCCATAATCACCGAATCAGGACGATTGGATAATATGCCCCCGAAAGATATGAACATCATCGTCTTTGGATGTATGCAGTGTATGTACGCAGCGTCTGATCTAGCTGGAACCATGAAGTTGCAGTACGATGTGGCTGCCAGAATAATCAGGATGCCATGCACGGCAAGATTGGACATCAACTTCATCCTGAAGGCACTGCAAGAGGGGGCGGATGGAGTCATAGTGATTGGTTGCCATCCTGGAGACTGCGCCTATAAGACTGGAAACCTTGGAGCAGAAAGAAGGGTACGCTTTGCAAGGAAACTTGTTGAACAGATGGGATTGAATGAGGATAGGGTAAAGATGGTCTTTGTATCAGCTGCTGAGGGCGACAAGTTTGCATCTGAGATCAACAAGTTCGCTGATGAGATTCGAAAGATTGGACCTAATCCAATCAGACTCTAAAGAGAATATAAACGCTGAATATAGACTAATGATACTTCTTCTCCCCAGCTGTTATAGGAAAATCTAACCAGTTTTCTTTGGGCGTTATTGGACACGGTAGTTCTTCATTATAAGCGCAAGCAAAATTGAATGCCTTATTGAAGTCCAAAGTAATGCTTTTTTTGTCGATTTCTTCGATAAGTATCAAACGACCATTAGGATAGCTCTCTTTGACACATGTAGAATCCCTAAAACCGACATAATAGCCATCCGTCTGCTCATCGTAGATAACGAATAGACGAATGTCTTCGTTCTTATACATGAATTCCACATAGCCAGTTTCAAGAAATGGATCTGTTTTCGTACCATCCGCTTTTGATAGAATTCTCTCTTTTCTTGTTTCTAAGAGAGTCAATTTTGCACTAAATCTGAATACTGGATTTATTGGAAAGAAGTTTAATTTCAAGTCATTACGCTCATGTTCTGGAACTGGAGACCATAACATATTTCCAATCATAATGCCTTCTTTTAGGTCAGTTTCTCGATTTTTCCTCCAATTTCTGATTTCGTCTTCATAGGTCATAATCGTTGCTTTGCACAATACTATTTCAACGATATGGAATTTGAAGATTGATTGAAATACAAAAGAAACAGAAGGCAGGATGTATTCATACACATACTCTAATTCATGTTTTAGAGGTGCTCTTGAAGATTGGAGTCTAGTAGTTCAGACCAGAATACATCTGTTCGTGGGATTGAAGCCAGACGATTTCTAATCATTCTAATAGGTGCAATTACAGTACACATGTTCTTCTTCAATTTCATCGCACTAGTAATCGGAGTGCTTGGCCTTGTATTTTTCACAGATAATACATGGAAAAGACACGGATTCTTCCTTGCACTCTTCACAGGTATTGGAACAGTTGTTGCTCACAAAGGTACTGGACATTCACCTCTCTATCTAGCACTATTTTTTGGAACAATACCATTCGTGATTTATTTTGGTGCCAGCTTGGTTTGGTCTTGGTGGTTGAAACACAGATTGACTCTTCCTGCATGGATTTCAAGAGTCGAAGGGCTGGCAGGTTCTCTCTCAAGAAGATTGAGGGTTTTGCTGCTCTTTCTACTTATCCTCTCACCAGTTCTTCTCTGGTCAAGTATGGACATCAATCTGGAGGTGATGTTCAATAACGAGTCTCAGCTGTTGTGGATACATGCTCCTTCTACTGCTGATAAGGGAGAGGATTTTGATATCATTGTTGAAGCATGGGATTCTTACGAACGTCTGAGTGCAACTTACAAAGGACAGGTGACATTCTCAGTCGAATCGTATAACTTGACAACACTGGATACTATTCCGACTGCCACCGCGACACTTCCAGGCCCATACACATTCACAGGACAGATGTTTGGTGCGGATGTTGCCTATTGGATTAATGATGGACAAGACAATGGCCTTCATGTTTTTTCGGCAAGTATTGATACTCCTGGCATACATTATGTGCTAGTTGAAGACTCGGTCACCGGAAATACCTACTATAGTAATCCAATATTGGTTCAAGATTATACTGAATCCGATCCACGAATCTACTGGGGAGATATTCATGGACATACAATGTTATCCGACGGATCAGGATGGCCTGATGACTCATACTACTATGGAAGATATGTTGCAGGACTGGAATATTGCGCTATCACGGACCATACTGAGATAATGATGTGGGTGCCAGGAAGTTTTGATGCACTTGAAGCTGCTACGAATGCAGCATACGATCCAGACCATTATGTGACATTTCATGGTCTTGAGTGGACTCAGATTCAGACAGGGCACTATACCTGTGTCTTTGATAGTGATGAATTATTGAAGGACCCAGTCCTGTCCTATCTCTATTACCCGACTACTGATATGTTATGGGGGGTTCTGGATGATTTTACTGATAATACAGATTCACGTGCACTCGCTTTACCTCATCATACAACACAGAATGCGTATATTCAAGATTGGACATATATCAATCCGAAATATGTGAAGATTGCAGAAGTGACTTCGGTACATGGGGCCTTTCTCTTTGAACAACGTCATCCCTACAACTATGAGGGCGCAATTGATCCTCCTCCTGAGTACCTCAATGGTTCATCCATCATGGATGCATTCAGAATGGGGTATCACATGACAGTTTATTCATCCAGTGACCAACATGATGGGCACCCGGGACATTCATTGAGCCATACTCCGGCCTTTGTAGGTCATCAGAGACCGTGGAGTTGGTGGAACACGCGCAATGAACATCCTTACCCAGGGGGGATTACTGCAGTATATGCAGACAGACTTACTAGAGAATCTATCTTCACAGGTTTGGAGATGCAGAGGATATTTGCGTGTTCAGACCATGGAAGACCAATTTTGGAATTTTCAATAAATGGAACTCATGTTGGTGATAATTCTACGCTTTATGTAGATAATATCAATCAAGCAAGAGAACTGAATATCTTTCTCATGCAGGATGGTGCACCTGCAGCTAGGTATCATACTGCGGCGTCTGTATCTAGTGATTGGGTGCCTGATTGGAGCGCTACAATCGAGATATTCAAGAATGGAGAGTTGCTTACACAAGTGCCCATTAATGAACCAGTCAATAGAATTACACTTGTAGATCTTGAAGCAGTGATAGGAACATCATACGGACCTGAGAGTTGTGTACAGATTGATGGAGAGTACTACATCAATACTTACAGTGATAATCCGATTGACCCTTCACAACTGAATACAGGGGGAGCTGATTTCTACTTGGTACGAGTGGTCTGCAATAATGGACGAATGGTATATGCTGGTCCCATCTGGATAGAAACATCATCCTGAATATGCATTAAGTTTATCCGATTTTGTTAGGTAAATACGCTGAAGAACAATGATTACATTGTATCTGCTTGTGTTGGGAGTTATCATTGGAATTGTGTTCTATGGGTACACAAAGACTCTGAGAAAGCCAAGTCAACCTGGTTGGAAAACAGATCCCAGTTCTGGTGGAATGACCTCCGGTCCAGTCAACCAGACTCGAGCGGTAGGTGCTGCACCAAAGGTCATGCCTCTGAATCTTCGTACTGGACACGAAGATGACGATGAATGCTTGTAATAAACTCCTTCTTGTCAAATCACTACTAACTGAAGTCATGTAAAATAAAAAACTGGATTTTGGTTTCCTTTTTCCCAATATCATTCTTTACGATAATGCACACAATTATTGCTCCCAAGTATGATAATATTCGGCAATTATCGAAATTCCGTGTACAGCCCATATCTCAGTACAGAATTGCCTGACCTGCCCTCGACATGTTGGTGGCTATGATCTCGAAGGATTCACGGCTTGCCCAGATGGTAGGATTGTACGGGGAGCAATTGGATTTGTATCTGAGAAGACTCCACAGCTAAGTAAAATTGACCTAAAGACTGGTGAGCTTTGTAAAGTCGATTTTGCATTGGATGCAGAATGAAAACAGGTCAATTCACTTCTTGTATTTGACCTACAAAGCATACTTTAAATAAAGGAAAATAACACCATTAACAATAGTTAATGGAGTTTGAATGATGTTTATTGGACCAGCAACCATTGCACTTAGAGAAGGTATAGAGGCGGCCTTAATCATAGCTATCATGCTTTCGTACCTGAAACGAGCAAATAAGATGGATTTGAAAAATTATGTACTAGGTGGCACCATACTTGCAGTGATTGTAAGTATTGTATTTGGTGGGATATTAGGTCTAGTCTGGGGATTATTTGAAGGTGAAGTTCTTGAAATATTTGAAGGAGTTGTTGTACTTATAGCAGCAATGCTTCTTACTACAATGATTATCTGGATGTGGAATCAAGGAGCTGGAATAACTGCAGAAATCGAAGAATCCATTCAGGAAAGGACTGGTACTCAAGGTGCAATTGGCCTAGCTCTACTTGCATTTGCCTTAATTCTTAGAGAAGGGGTTGAGCTTGTTTTATTCACAATTGCTCTAGCAATTCAAGATACTGTACAGACATACGTCGGTGTTACAGTAGGTCTTGGGATTGCGCTTGTAATGGGTATTGGAATATATCAAGGCTCTTTGAAAATTAGCATTAAGAAATTCTTCAATTGGACTTCGGTGTTTTTAATCCTCTTCGCTGCTGGAATGATTGCATATGGCGTACACGAACTTCAAGAAGCAGGTTTACTTCTAATAGGCCCAATTGAAATCTGGAACATCAATCCTCCACTGTTGCCTGATGGTAGTTATCCTCTTCTTCATGATAACGGAATTATAGGAGGCTTTCTAAAAGCACTGTTTGGTTACAATGGGAATCCATCTGCATTAGAAGTCATTGCCTACTTTTCGTATGTCCTTATTGTAAGTCTTTATTACATGTCAAAGAGAGAATCAAATCAGAAAGAAATAGAATCTGCACAACCTGTCGAAAAAATCGTGTCAACGGCTTAAATGTGGGTTAAAGTTAGCGAAGAAATTGCTTGGTATAACAAATCGAAGCTTTGATAGTTTCGCAAGTTCCTTAACGACAACTGTCTCCGATAACTGTAGATTAAGAAAAAAAGAATAGAATTGAAAAGAGGGGGCAAGAAATTGGCAAAAGCCCACAAACACAGACAAACATTGAAAGATAGAGTAAGAAAACAATTCAAAGACAATCAGATGTGTCTCACCGCTTTTGATGCATTGGAAAAAGACATTGAAGTACAAACAATGCTTGAAGACACAAACAGAATGGCAATTGATAGAATGGGCTATTCGGATCATGGACATACACATAGTCTAATTGTCGTCAAGAACGGAATAGAACTCCTCAATAGCTTAGGTAAGGGAGTAAAGACCACAATTGAACAAGAAGAAACTGGTACATTCGAAGATGCACAATTGATTGTAATGATGGGTTGTTACCTCCATGACATTGGAATGACCGTTCATAGAGAGAATCATAATATCTTCTCAGTCACATTGGCAACACCTATTGTCGATAATATTCTTCGCAAGGTATACCCGAAGGATGTACATAAACGGACCCATATTCGAGGTCATATTCTTCATGCAATTCTCTGTCACGATAAGCTCATCACACCAAATACGATAGAAGCAGGTGTTGTTGGTGTTGCAGATGCACTGGATATGACAAGAGGTCGAGCAAGAATCCCCTTTGAATTAGGTAGCGTGAATATACATTCAGCTTCAGCTATGGCAATTGAGAAGGTCAGGATAAAGAAGGGTGAACAAAAGACTACTCGCATTGAAGTGGTTATGACCAATGCTTCAGGCATCTTTCAAATCCAAGAACTATTGGAACGGAAGATTAGAAGTGCTCCACAATTAGTGGACCATATTGAGCTTATGGCCATAATGTCGGATCATGGCGAGGCGATTATTGACAAAGAACTCAGAATTCTGTAATTTAATGCCGTAAAACTCTTACAGAATGATTGTATCGACTTCGTACATAATTTCGAAAAGTTTGTACACTTTCGTAAGGTATATGTGTATAACAATATCAAGCCGAGTTAGTTGGACCAGAGAATCTCGGAGAGGAAATAAAATTGGTTCTTGATGATACGGACATTCAGATTATCAATATGCTTCAAGAAGATGGGCGTATGTCGTTTAGCGAAATTGCCAAAGAAGTCAACAAGACTGAGGTCACGATTAGACGACGAGTCCGTAGGCTGCAGAAAGAGGGAATCATCAAACGGTTTACTGTAGTCCTAGATCCTCTGAAGATTGGAAAAAGCATCAGTGCAATAGTCCGAGTAAAGGCACAGATGAAATCTGCATCTCTTATCGCAGAAAAAGTAAAGAAGTATGATGAAGTGATTGAAGCATACTTTTTGGATGGGGCTTGTGGAGTGATGCTGAAGGTCACTGTTGATGATCTTGCGGCTCTAAAAGCATTCCTAGAAACTCAATTGGGAAAAGTCCCTGGTGTGGGTGAAGTAGAAACCTGTATTGTGCTTGAAACTGTTAAATCATCCTTTTAGGCGAGAGAAAATTGGGCTATTATCTAGTATTGAATAAGTATCATTTGAAAAAGCTATACAGTCATGCAGAAAATTGTAAACCCAAAGAAGCAGTAGCGTTGCTTTTTGGAATCGTGGAGAATAGTAATATTGTTGTCAAGAATGTCGCTCTAGTCGAGAACAGTGCTAATTCAAGAACCACTTTTTCAGTTGAACCTACTTTGCAGTATAAGTTATTGGTGGAAGCAGAGGATCGAGGGGAATCTCTGGTCTGTATCTTTCACTCGCATCCAGCGCCTCCAAGACCTTCTTCAACGGATTTGAAGAATATGGAACTGAATCCGGTTGTCTGGTTGATTGCATCTAAAGAATCAGGGGACTGGAAAAGCCAAGCATTTGTTCTCTCTGATAAGAAGATTGAGAATGTGAATGTCATCATTTCCGATGAAGCGCTTTGATGGTGCCAGAAGTCTTCTTTGGTTCGAATGAAACTCTTGTTTTGTTTATGGTTTCAATTAGAGAAGCTGCTGTTATTACGTTCTCAAGATGAATCAGATTACACTGTAAATATCCAATTCCAGTCTTTTCATCATATTCGTTTATGAAGAGTCGAGCATCTGAAATATAGACTTCACCAAATAGTGAGTGCAAATTCCCCCATATTGCATTCCCAATTTGCTTTGAGGTGATGATTGGTCCATCTCGGTGGATTTTGAAGAGCAAATATCGCTTTCTGGCATCCTTCATTACTTATCACCTCTGAGAATCTCTACTCCAGGTCCAATATAGTCACCACTGGTCCGTTTTAGATTCTGTATGACTAACTCTTTTGGATTTGACAGAATTGCATCATCGGCTCCTTTCCTGCTTAGCCCTAGCATCATCCCAATGTGTCGAAGAGCCACTGGCGAACGCATGTGTATTGGTAAGTCAGCACCACTTGTGAGGATAATCTTCATTCCAGCATGGAGAGCAACAACAATTGAATCGTGGAGATTCCTGATTATCCTTGACCTATCTAGACCAATAGATGTTAGCAGTGGTGCGATACAGACCTCTAAAGCTGTTTCATTAGTAGCAGAAATATTCGCTGTAGTCTTTCGTAAGACATGGTTCCCCGATGGGTCGATAGTAAGAAGGTCAATTCTCGAATCCTCTGCGGCCCAATTCATAGTTTCGATTCCCTGTAAAGGCACTGCAACAATTGAATAATGAAATCTGGCTTCGGTTGCTAGTTTCTTCAAGGTGGAAAGCTTGCGAACTTTAAGATTTATCCGTGAATAGATTGGAACGGCTAATTCAGCATCTTTGTCATCACTGAATATTGTGGATCCGATTGCGGAATAACCCAGCGCCTGTGCCATTTCGAGAAATCTCGGTATCTCGTTTTCTATAGAAATCCGAACATCTAAATCTATGGCAGTCAATGCTCAATCACTTCCCTGCGAGAGAGATGAATTGCTGGATTAGATTTTTGGCGTCTGAAAGAGAACATCGTGGCCAGTTCCTGATGCTAATCTGTAACTGAATTACATCAGCATTCACCGTCATCTCAACTCGCTTTAGATACGCTGCTTGCTTATCAATTCTAAGAAATAATGTACAATCATCATCAATTCGCTGGTCTAGGGATTTTTGTAAGTAGTCAAGGTCTCCTGAAGATAGTTGCTGAAATAGATGTGTCACTGCTTGTTCAGTTTGCTTCTTTGATGAAAGAGTACCAGTGATTACCAGTATGGGAATTCCTTGATAGCCTTCTACGCTCTCCTCTGATATTACCACATACTCTCGAATATCTTCAGGAAAGATATTGAGGAGGGATTCTCTGACCCGAATGGGTAATTCGGTGACCCGAGAATATACTCGGGCCTCCAATTGCTCAACGAATGGTCCCGTTGATTCCTTAGAATTAGACATTGAGGTCTACTTTCCGCGATTACCCTTTGCAGCCAGACTGGGTCTAATCTTTTCTGCACCATGACCTTTCGTTCTTAGACCACGACTGCGTTTTCCAGCTGAAGTTAGACCTCTGCTCTGTCGTCCTTTATGAGTTGCATCGCAAATCCAGTTTATGTTTGGATCATTATAGATGACTGGATGATTTGGATCGACCAGGATTATTTCATGCCAGACGTTTCTGTGATCACTGCCAACCCAGTAGCTATTAAGGACCCGAAGGTTTGGAAATTTCCTTCCAGCCCGTTCTTCAGCAATCCAACGTCGGGACTTTTGTGGTGTGTATTTGGTCACACCAAGCTTGGAGGGTTTCCTTCCCATTCTTGGTCGCGGTTTCTCTCTTGGGCCACGTCCCGTCTTAACTCTGACAATGACGTATCCCTGTTTAGCCTTGTATCCTAGTGCACGTGCACGTCCTAGCCTTGTAGGGCGTTCAAGACGTACAATTGTACCTTGTTTTCTCCAGACAATAAGTCTGCTTCTTATGATTTCAGAACGTTCCTGTTGTTCTTTGATCCACTGTTCATTCATCCGCTTGTATGCAGACATCTTATGTTCCATCCTTTGCTGTGAATTATTCGCTTTGTTTGTGGTTCAGCCCAAAAAGGGCCACATCCCTGCGGACGGATCCGCCATAACAAAGGAAATGGTTCGACTTGGACTGATTCCAAGTCACGCTTCAGCCCAGATAATTTGCTTAAAGGTCTAACGATTTGCCTCAATATCTATGTAAAGAATTTGATGACCTTCTCAGCAGTGAGTTCACCCACACGAACTTGCGCTTCTTTCGTCGAAGAGGAAAGATGTGGTGTGGCAACAAGTTTTGGATGCTTTACAAGAGCCCAATCAACTGGTGGTTCATTCTCAAAGACATCAAGTGCTGCACCTGCAATCTTACTCTCATCAAGGGCTTTCAACAATGCTTCCTCATCAACAACACCACCTCTTGAGGTGTTAATTAGAAAGGCAGTAGGTTTCATCTGTTCAAATTGAGCGTCGCCAATCATGCCCTTTGTCTGAGGAAAGAGAGGGACATGGATAGTTACATAGTCTGCCTCATTGATGACTTCATCAAAATTCGCGTTAATAGCACCGCATTCTTGACAGGCTTTATCTATGTCAATGACATCATAGGCTAAGACCTTCATATCGAATGCTCTTGCTCTCTTGGCTACTTCCTGACCAATTCTACCAAATCCTATAATTCCGAGCGTCTTTTCCCAGAGTTCAGTACCTTGGAGTTTCTTCTTCTCCCACCTCTCATCCTTCATCGAACTGTCAGCCTTAGTGACATTTCTGGCAAGTGAGAACATTAGAGAGAATACCATCTCAGCAACACTAACTGTTGGAGCCTCTGGAGTATTCAAGACCTCAACCCCTTTCTCTGCAGCAGCGGTCGTATCAACATTATCAAGACCAACTCCAGCACGTACTACGAGTTTGAGATTATCTGATGCTTCTATGACCTCTTTTGTGATCTTAGTAGCACTTCGAACAACTACTCCATCAAAACCCTTGATTTGTTCCTCAATCGGACCATCTGAGGCTGCATCCCTGATGACTACCTCTAGGCCTGCTTCTTTCATCTTGTTTAATGCAGAATCTGCAACTGTGTCTGCGATAAGAACTCGAGCCATGGTTCAGTCCTCTGAACTTCTTGGGCTTTCGCCAGTGTCGCTTGAACTTAAGCTTTAGCACTGCGACATTTTCTTAACTGAGTCCGTTTCTGTTGAGAGTATGAAAAAGGAAACAAAAGGCGGAACAGCACTTGTCCCGAGTCCTGTAGTCTTACTTAGTGTGAAAGGAAAGGATACTCCAAATATTATCACCCTCTCATGGGCTGCTAATGTCTGTAGTAACCCACCCAGTGTAGCTGTGGGAATTAGACCCAATCGCTATAGCTATGAGTTGGTGAAAGAAGCTGGAGAATTTGTTATCAATATTCCAAGTTTGGGCCAATTTGAGGCTGCGAAATTTTGTGGAACAAAGTCAGGACGTGATTATGACAAATTTGCAGAATGTAATTTCACTGCAGTTTATGCTTCAAAAGTAGAAGCACCAATGATTGCAGAATGTCCAATAAACCTTGAGTGTAAGACATCTCAGGTTATCAGTGTCGGAGTTCATGACCTATTTATTGCAGAGGTTCTTGCTGTGCATATTGATGACTCAATCCTTGATGAAAAAGGCAAGGTTGATGTCGCTAAGGCAAAACTGTTCACCTATATCCCACTTACTGGGCAGTATTGGGCAGTTGGTGAGAACTTGTAGTTCGTGGTTTCACTCTGTTTGTATAGATATTTCGAATTCTTCATCATCATCCTCATCATAGAGAAATGGCGGAGGCTGAATTTCAAACAGACTACAATCATCATCTGTGTCAACAACGATCCAAGCATCTCGAGGGATATCATCCTCTCGTAAGAAGATATCAAAGATGCCCAGATTTCGATATTCGACAATTACCGGATCATGGCCAAGCAGGTAGAAAAGGGCGCAGGCTTCTTTTGCTCGAATTAGTGAGTTAAGCTTGGTGAGAATTGGGATCCATTCAGACTCCTCTGTGAGATGAATGTCCCTACCTACCCATTTCAAGAAGGGAAATGCTCGAGGTGGCGGTGATTCTCTATTGTTCAGTAGGATAAACTCACGATGATCTCTTTGATAGATCGATGGGGTTTTTCCCTCCTTTGCCAATTGCTGTCCATGTGATTTAGCGTCAATCAATGATTCAAAGACTTCCATGTCGTGGTCAACTCTTTCTTCTGAGTAGGATTTCAATAGTAAGTACTATCAGAAGTCTGAGAGAGGCACATACAATATTTCTACAATATTGACAGCGTTTGTTGCATTTGATTAGTCACGAACATGGCCTTCGTAAAACGGAATTTATGATGTGCTTAAATTAGGATATCAAAACAGCTCTATTTTGATCCCTTAGCTGATACAATCCGGATTACATCTCTATCTTTTAGAACATGTGAATCGCCTATACGCATCTTTGTGCGAGCATCTATTCCATGGATGAATGATTCCATGAGATCTGTATGAATAACCCCAGCAAACTCCTTGGCAGTGATACCCTCAGGAACCAAGAAGACGTCTGGTAGGATATTTCCATCACTATCGGTGAGTGAGTTGGCGTCATGCACCGGATACACTGTTATCATGTGCAGATACTCAAAGACAGCCTTGTTCAGGATATTTTGTACACCAGAGCCCCCATATTTCTTCAATATATCTGACTTGATTTTCTCCAGTTGAGCGATTTCCTGTTCCTTCAATTTATCTGACTGGAGAATCTCGAAGTCACCATCACCAGGTATGTATTTGATGATGCCTTTCTTATCTAAGTCCTTGAGTCCCTTTTCTGCCAACGCGCTGACTGGCACTACAAGATAATCAGGAAATGTTTCCTGAAGGCGTTTGTAGTTCTCTTCCGCCTTTGGACGATCAATCTTGTTAGCTGCAATAATTATTGGCTTTGCAACACTTCGTAGGACTGATACAAAGTGGTGTATCTCATCATCACTCCACTTGTCTACTGCGGAAGCACTCAATTCTGAATTCCGAATTGCCTTGAGGATATGGGCTCTACTAATTTTAAGTCCGGAGAGCTTCTCTAGTAGAAGCTCGTCTAGTTTTGCACCTTCTGTTCGAACCCTTGAAGATATTCTTCGCCAATCTTTTGTTACAATACTGTACATCCATTCAACAAGTTCAGTTTCTAAGAAGTTTACATCATCAACAGGATCATGGCTTCCTGCGTCTACCTCCTGACCCTCAGCATCCAATGCCCCGCTAGCATCAACAATGTGTATCAACACATCAGCTTCACGAAGATCATCAAGAAACTGATTTCCCATGCCCCGTCCTTCGTGTGCCCCTGGTACTAGTCCAGCTACATCTATGAGTTTGATTGGGACAAGACGTACACCATCAATACAGATAGAATTTTTTGGATTATCTTCAACACCGAAATCACGACAAGCACATGCAGAACGAACGTGAGTCACTCCTACGTTTGCTTCAATAGTTGTGAAAGGATAACTCCCAACTTTGAAGTCTGTCATGCAAGCAGCATTTGTAAATGATGTTTTTCCACACGATGGCTTGCCAACAATTCCCACACTGAATCCCATCAAAATCTCTCCAAGAAGCATATATTTACTGACTATTCAATGAGATAAATTTGACCGATGTATAAAAATCGAAAATAATTAGTAAAGCACGCTTTGAAATTGAATTATTTCTTCTGGGATTAGATTTCGAATCGTACTCTTTTCATAAGCTCGGAAAGGAAATAAGGAAGGTTACAGTTTGTAGTGTAGGTTTTGTTTCTTATGCACAGAAGAAGACGTGGAGGACGAGGTAGATTCCCGATTCAGCCAAATATTGGAAAGAAACCTAAAGCAGAAATGTTGATTCCGAAACCTCAATCAAAATCAGATGAGATCTATTTGGATCTTGCCGAAGCTGAGGTTCTCCGATTGGTTGACATTGAGGGGTTATACCAAGAACAAGCTGGGCGGGAAATGGGAGTTTCAAGAGGGACTATATGGAGGCTTCTCGCCAGTGCACGAAAGAAGGTAGCCCAATCTCTATATGAAGGGCGGCCACTAGTAATCGGATTTTCAGAGGTATTGAATAACGAATAATCGTTTTAATTTGGCCGTTTGTTAAGTAGATAATTTCTCTTCCTACATGTTTCTCGTTACTTTTTGATTTTTATCCCATGCATAATACACACCCTTCTTAATTAGCAGTAAGAATGGAAGATAGAGGCCTTTGAAGCATCTTCCATATCTGACACTCGCTTATATGCAGAATTTACGCCTCCTACCTATAGAGAGATGGATCATGCAAGGACAAAATCTCACCGTGAGGATGGAATTGGTAAGTGATTACATCCTGATGAGACGACCAGCACTGCCACGAAAGTGGGACTCAGTTGCAAGACCACATGTAGCAATATTAGTAGACGATCCTCTGTCCGGACAAAATCTAAGGTACTATCTCTCATACATCGGACCAATTGGTGTAGATGGGAAGGAATCAATCGAGATAGTTGACTTGGATGAGATTGCTGAAGATATTCCAGAGGGCACACTTCTTGAAGTCAGATTTAGTGCTATGAATGCAAATCTCTATAGACTTGAGATATGTGGTGCACTTTCATGCTGGCGATGGGTTGGGAAGTATCGAGGTATTCAGGACACTGAATTTCCCTCACCTATTAATTGGGAAGAGATGGTGATGGAAAATCAAATTGTGACCCCTCCTGAGATTCCATGATTTTTGAATA
>JAEORG010000260.1 GCA_016841005.1 Candidatus Thorarchaeota archaeon
AGAGTAATGCATTCTAGTTCATGCTTTCTTGCCTCAATCACATCAGAAGCGATTACTGCAAGTGTAGGTATACTTCGTACAAGATCAAGATCAATAAAGTGCGTAGAACCACCTGTTCTCACCTGTTGAATTAGGGAATCTGAAAGAACATCTTTCAAATAGAGTCTAACTTCGTCATATGAAGATGCTCCATCAATCGATATGAGATATTCCTCCAATTCTCCGTCAAATCCAGAAAGATACGCCAGATCATACAGTTCAATGAATGATGCCCTAAGATGGTATCGGCCCAATGGATTCAATTTTCTTCGTAGTGCCAAATATAGATCCCGAATGTATCCAAAGCCACGATTGTGCAACTCTTTCGCAGTCGTTTTCGTTTCTCTACTTCTAATTACTTCCAGTCCAATAGGCCAAGTTATTGAGCTGTATGGAAATGATTCGAATGATATTCTCGGAGAAATATTGAGTTCAAGTAGTTTAGGTAGGCCAAATAAGGGCCATAGCTCGATGGTATTTGAATTGATGCCAGAGATATTGAGTGATTCTAACTCTTGACAATGTATGATAGGGAATAAATCCAGATTAGCGATTTTGTTCTGTGATATCCCAAGTGATCTAAGAGCTTGACAATGTTTCAAAGGATCCAGATCGCCTTCCTCAAGTTGTGTCCAATCTGCTTGGATAGATTCGAGATTTGGAGAAGTAGATACAAAATCAAATTCCAAAGATGTTAGGGGATTTTCATTTACAGCAAATCGCTTTAACTTAGGTTTGTTATGGAGTGGGACAGTATCTAATTCGCGAATCCAGTTGTGTGAAAGATCAAAAATTTCCAAGGACTCCGAGTTGGATAGTGGTGAGATATCGATATTCTCAAGTTGGTTGTTCGATAGATTTAGTTCACGAATCTTCGAGCAGTTTTCAAGGAATCCTAAATTCACCATGTGGATGTGATTCTTTGATATATCAAGCACCTCTAAATCTGAGCAATCACTAAAAGAACCAAATGGAACTTCCTTCAATAAGTTCCCATTCAGTCGTAGTTCTTTCAAATTTCTGCTTAATCTGAAACCAGATGCTTCGATTGAGAATATTTTGTTGTTCGATATATCCAAGGATTCAATCCTTGGGAGAGAGAATCCAGATAGTGAAATTTCTTCAAGTCGGTTATGACTTAGGTTCAGCCCTTTTAGATGGTGCAGTCCCCCTATATGTGAGAGATCAATATCAAAAATATCCAAATCCGAGAGATCAACATATTCAGTATCCTCTACATATGATATTTTCTCCTTCTTCCGAGAAAATCGTAGATAGTTGATCTCAATTTGATTCATAGTATCAACTACTGTGAGCCTACATATCTACTAAAGAATCTTCTACTACCGCCAATCTATAGCAGGTTATAGCATGTTTCCCGCTACGGCCTCCAACCCATTCCTGCAGGAGGAGTTCGGATGACGGCATCCAGACCATATTCTGCCAATACTATTCTAGCCTGTTCTGAGTTCATAACATAGAGGGGTTTGCGCATATCTGTTAGATTAGGAACCTTCTTGCAAATATTGCTTTCAGTGAGTTGGCTGAGTGCAAGTGTTACAGTTCTTGGAGAGAGGTCAACCCTATCACAAATCTCGTGAGGACTAATAGGGCCATGAGCTGCGACTACCTGTAATACCGTGAGTACCCCAGCGGACATTTGGCTCGCCATTACTTCGCACCTCTCTATCTGGATAATTTAAGCACGAAACACTAACAATAAAGTCTTTCCAATCATGTAATCTCACAGAATTTATTGACTACTCTTGTGTGCATGATTACACATATACTGAGAATTATTCAGGTTTTCGAGCAATGACCTTAACATAACCTCTAAGATCACCAGGCTTGATCAACATCTGTTCAGTTCCGAAGTTATGCATAGTCCATCCATTCAGAACTTGATGCAATTCGTCCTCTGTAATAAATCGAATGGGAGGATCTGTATCAAAGTGTGGGAGTATATTGCCTGAATACACAAAGAAACCACCTGGTTTGATTGCTTGGAGTATCTCTTGAAGGCGAGGTAGTGTCCTATCAAAAAGATACTGCAGTGACTGAAGAATGATAATGACATCGAATTTCTCATGGCCAATATCCCATCCATCAATATCACCCAATCGAACAGATATGCGATCTTGGAGACCCAGTGCGTGAACTCGTCGTTGAGCTAGAGAAACAGCACTCCCAAGAGCCTCAATGCCCTCTACCTTGCACCCATGTTTACCCAAATAACAGAGTCCACTCCCATCCCCACAAGCTAGCTCAAGAACATGGATCTTTGATAAATCAGTCAGACCTGATATCATCAATGCATGGACAAGCATCTGCAGCATGTGAGGTGCATCGAAATCCTTCAATTCATCATCGGATTGATCTAGCAGCTTCTTGTAGATCTTATCCCAACCTTCCATCCATTTCTCAGGAGCAGCAACAGGAATATTCTCATCTTGAGTCATCGTTTTCAAAGCGAAGCTGAATGGGGATACCTGATAAGGAATATGCTCATAGCAACAACAGAGCTACTGAATTCATTACGTTTATCTCAAGTAAAGTAGTTGGAATTTCGGAGAGAGTATCTTGACAAATGAAAAAGATAGGTTAACTGATTTCATTATGGAGCGAGACATCAGCTCAATTCAATTGTTGGCGTCTAATCTATTGACAGATGAAGATACTGTTAGAAACCTCCTGGCGGATCTAATCTTAGAAGGCAAGCTTGATGGATACATCACTGAAGATGGGAAGCGATTTTTCAAGAATCAGGTACCAGTTCATCATTCAAAAGAATCAAAGAGTGATGATCTTCCTGAATTTATGAAATACAACACAGCACCTGGTAGATTTCTCGCATTCATTGGAGTAATGATAATGATACTAGCCGGAATACTACTTTCTTTATTCCCAAGAATCATCTACTATGAAAATCTCGGTGTTACACTTCTTTTCGTTGGACTTGCCATAACTCTCTTCGGTTGCTATTATATTGGCAGAAGAAAAACCCCTATGTAATCCGAAAAAACTCTTTGACCAGAAGGAGCTGTTTAAGTAGTAGTCTCGTCGCGGAAGCATCTAAGGCGACTTTATTATGCAAGAAATCCTCGTTGATGTTCTATTAATCGCTGCTTTCGCAGTAGCAGTTGGTACTGTTTCCTCCATGGCAGGAATTGGAGGAGGTATCATGAACACGCCCCTCCTCATAATCATTTTCGGCCTAACAGCTCAAACTGCTCCAGCAACAGCACTAGTTGCAGCGCTTTTTGTGGCAGTTGCTAGTACAGTAGCGTACTATAGACAAAATCCAAGACCGATAATGTTCAAACCAGGACTATTTCTTGCAATTACAACAGTGCCCGGGTCACTAGCTGGAGTAGCATTACGAGGATTGATCGTTGATGACTATGTTCTTCGCATCATCTTTGGTATCGCACTATTCCCAGTCGCAATAAAGATGCTATTTGCTAAGAAAAAAGGAAAGGCTGATGATGTGGCTTCCTTTAAGTTCTCGGATATCTCGAGAAACAGAATGATACTCACTCTTATTGGTGGATTCATCGGGGGAGTGTCTGCAGGACTCCTAGGAATAGGAGGCGGTGCCGTTGTTGTTCCAGTACTTACTATACTCATGGGATTGCCAATCCATGCAGCAGTTGCGACTTCGATGTTTACAATGATATTCACTGCCTCTGCAGGCACAGTTAGTAATTATATCGGAGGCTATGTCAATCCATTCTATGCGCTCGCGCTTGGTATTGGAATGATTATTGGAGCGCAGATTGGTCCAAAGCTTGCGTGCCGTGTAAATGCAGTCCAACTAAAACAAGTCTTCGGCCTAATTCTAGTCTTCCCATTAGTGAAGATGATGTACCTGGGACAGATGCTTTTGGATCCATTAGATGAGAGCTTCGTTATGGCAACGATTGGGGATATCATCATATGGCTTGTTATAGTGGTTCCAATTGGACTATTCAGATTAAATCAAATCCGAAGAGAAAGACTCACTCAAAGCATGGAACCATGTGACTTACCCACACCGGAATAGGCATATTCCATTTAGTTCAAAAAATGAATTGGTTGCGAAACCCATGATTATTAGAGCGGATAAGAGGCATATTAAGTACATAATCAGACATCGCGTTGAGATGTTCAGATCGATGGGGTGGAATAATTTGGATCTAAAAATCGTTGAAACGACAACAAGGAATTACCTAGAGGAAAAATGGGATACAAAAAATCCAGAAGTGATCTTGAAACAAGTTGATTCTAATATCGTGGGAGGGTGTGCCATTGCATTCTACTCAGTCCTACCTGACAACAGGAATCTGAGCGGAAAATGTGGCTACATTTTGAATATGTTCATCGAGCCTGAATATAGAGGGAGAGGATATGCCACTGAGCTTATTCAGCATATCATAGAAATAAGCTTGTCAAGAGGTATCAATAAATTATCTCTCCATGATACAGAAATGTCTAGAGGTATCTATGAGAAAAATGGTTTCTTCAAGAGTCAGAACTACTACCAGAAATATCAGAAAGAAGAATTCGTTTGATGGATATCTTTAGCTCTATGTGTCCTTGATATACGCTATTAGCAAATACTTATCTGCAAAAACATGTATTGTTATTCACTATTGTTAATAGAGGTCATGGACTTGACTGATGAAAAGATGACTCTTAAGGAGTTTCATACAAAACTGGCAAAGGAAACGAATAATGGAATTTGGCCTACCCTA
>JAEORG010000261.1 GCA_016841005.1 Candidatus Thorarchaeota archaeon
GAGGAACTTGGAGACCCTGATGATGGTACAATCATCTTTGTTCATGGTGCAGGTGGTTCTTCCGCAACATGGACGATGCAACTACGAAGACTCTCAGATTCATTTCATGTAGTAGCAATAGATCTCAATGGTCATGGTAAGTCGTTTGATAGATCTGAATCAGATATAACTGAATCATATGTAGATGACATTCATTCTGTAGTAACACAGTTTGAACTACCTGTGCTTGCGGGTCATTCAATGGGTGGCGCACTCACTCAACTCTATGCACTTAAACATCCAGAACTCCTCAAAGGTGCCATCCTTGTAAGTACTGGCAGTAGACTAAAAGTTCTACCCATGATTTTTGAACTAGTAGAGAATGATTTTGAATCTTATATCGAATCTATTCGGTCCTACATGTTTGATGAGTCAGCATCTGAGAAACTAATCTCGGGATCTCAGGATGAAATAAGAAAGTGTCCACCAAAGATTATTTCTCGTGACTTTCAAGAGTGTAATCGATTTGACATTATGGAAACTGTCGGAAATATCATAGTCCCAACACTCATCATTGTTGGCGAGAGTGACATGATGACTCCTGTGAAATATTCTCAGTTTATGCATGATAGAATCGAAGGCTCTGAAATGCACATTATTCCTAGAGCAGGACATAGCGTTATGCTTGAGCAATATGAAGAATTCAATCAAATAATATACGACTGGGTCAGCACATTGTGATTGAGGCGTTCGGTCGCATTGAAACACCTCATTATATACTATCTAAACAACTAATCATACACCATAACCATCTGCAAGGTGTGTGTTTAGAAGAATGTCAAAACTCAAGCTAGTCTTATTCATCAAATCAGAAAAGGTGTCAACTTCATCTGCAGATACAGAATCTTTGGGTCATGCATGTGCATCACCTATGCGAACAGGAGCGTACGATCGTATGGGTTCCGAAATAGGTTTCTTGAGCAATGACCAATTATTACTGTTGGATGCCGCCTCCAGAGCATGTGAAAGAATGAAATGGGAACTGGAGATTGTTGACATTTCAAAATATAGTCTAATGAAGAAGATTAGAGAGAAAGAACCTATACCTAGACTCGAATTCGAAGGTAAAGTAATGACTGGAATTCCCACTTCAGATGAAATAATTCAGGTGTTCAATGAGAATCATCTTGATTCTTTGACGGATAGAATGGAGAGTAAACTGAGTATAGGAAGGTTGTAATCTCTTGAATTCAATACAAACTGATGATGATCTTGCCACTACGACAGCTTCCAAAATTGAGGGCGTCGTTATTGGTAAAGACCTAGGTTCTTGGGCAGGTTTCACTTCAGGTAAAATCACCATTAGGAATAAGGAATCAATTCGCTTAGAATTCCATTACGGAAGGAGTTCTATAGGGGTTGAACCTGATATTGGCGATTTAGTTCACATAGACTATAATGGAACGGAATTCCTAGAAATCGTTTTCATCAAAATCCTTAGACGTCAAGTGGATACTATTTCTGAACGTGTAAATCTTCAACTAAGTGGTTTAACGACGATTGCGGGACGTCCGAAGGCAGCAGTTGCCATAGTTGTTACCGAGGTACTTGCTGGTCTAGCTATCATCTCCATTGGAATTTCTCTTGGTGTAACAAAACCAGCTGCTCCTTCAATCTATGGAGCAGTCGGATTTGCACAGTTTATCATTGCATGGTTAGTCTGGGAGTACACAGGTAAAGGGTGAGTTAAATTGGAGAAATTGTTTGAATTAGAAAGCATTCGAGCGGTGCTCTCAAGTAGTAGGGGTGAACTTGTTCTCGTAGATGACGCGTCACTTGAGATACAACCAGGCCAATGCTTTGGTCTTCTTGGCGAATCCGGATGTGGTAAATCATCACTACTTACAGCGTCATTGGGTCTATTCCAAATAACTCACAGGTTTAAGGATGCTCAGATCAAGAAAGAGTGGTCATTTCCTTTCCAATCCCAGTATGAATCAAAAGAATCTTGGAATAATACAGTGAGCGGCAGATCGTTATACAGAGGTATTGACTTGTTATCCTTGAGACCTGAGGAACGAGCAAGATACCTAGGCAGCCACATTGCGTTCATGCCACAAGGTCTCGGTAGTGTTTTGGATCCGGTTATTTGTATAGGAAATCAGACTCGTGAACCACTGGAGATACACAAACCGGATATGAGAACTGAAAAGATGAAACAACGTGTATTTGAGTATCTAGATCTAGTGAGTCTCGCAAATTCTAAAGAGCGATATGTTTTGGATCCAGGAAGCTTCTCAGGTGGCGAAACCCAGAGAATCAAGCTAGCAATGTCGCTAATTGCTGCTCCATACCTCGTAATTGCAGATGAGCCTACTTCAGCTCTAGATGTGACCGTACAACGACAAGTAATAGGACTTTTCCAAATGATTAAGGAAGAATTTGATGTTGCTCTTATGATAGTGACACATGATGTAGGTGTAATTGCTGAGCTTGCAGAACAGGTTGGAGTTATGTATGCAGGCAGAATTGTAGAAGCTGGACCTGCTGAAGAGATGTTCTTTCGACCAAAGCATCCATACACACAAGGACTAATGGCTTCGTTCCCTACAATTACCATGATGCGAATGGCAGCAGGAGGTAAGAGACCGAAATTATTTGGGATATCTGGTGCTCCTCCTAATCTTCGAGAATTACCATCAGGATGTTCTTTCCATCCAAGGTGTCCATATGCTTCAGAAATTTGCATCTCATATAAACCTAGGATGTCCAATGCATGTGATAATCATGTAGTTGCGTGCCATCTGTACTCGGAGATATCCACAATAACTCCTGAAATAAAATAACGTTAATAGAGAAATTAATTTGAGAGATTCAGTTTTATCGGATATCAATTATTCGAGGAATTGGTCTTTGGATTCGCTTGATAAAAAAATACTGTGGGAATTAATCGCAAATTGTAGAATAAGCTACCGTGAGCTTGGTAAGAAAGTTAACCTTTCTGCATCATCAGTCAAGAAGAGAATTGACAATTTAGAAGACTCCGGTTTCATTGACCATTATAATGTTACACTCAATCCAGAGATAATCAATACACGTTATGCGACATTGCTTGTTACAACAGATGCATCTGTTAAGATTGAATCATTCATTGATGTAGTTATGACTATTGATGGAGTTTACATGGTACTACCTCTAATTGACGGGAATTTCTATGTTAGCATCGAGTACATTCGAAAGACAGACC
>JAEORG010000262.1 GCA_016841005.1 Candidatus Thorarchaeota archaeon
AACATATACTTCAGAATAAGAACATCATCAGTATCAAATTCTACAATGGATTGAATCTCATTTAGAGGGTACTTGGGTTTCTTCTTTGATCTGAGCATCTTTGGGATCTGGTCGCGCCAGAGAGTCCAATCCCACAACCAACCTAGTCCAGAATTGAAGTAACTGAAGTCTGTCAGCTTCGCATCAAAATCAGTAATATCAAAAATGAAGAAGTCAGAAATCAATTCAACCTTCTGGAGTTCTTCCAGAATCCTGCGAGTAATTCGGGGAGAAGAAAGAGAGTAGAGAGAATAAACAAGGAAACCGTTGTATCTCCCATAAGTAGGACTGTTGTGATAGATTGTATCAATGGCATGAAAGATGTCTGGCAGTACCTCTGAACCTCGAGGTGTGGTGTTAACAAGAAAGATGTTCTCACCTAGACCCATTTTCCGTTCAAGTGCCATGACACGAGTTGTACTCAGTACCCCTGTTTCTCGTAATCTCTTTAAACGATATCTTACAGTTCGCGCAGGTAAACCTATGAGCGCACCGACTTCCTCTGTAGAAACTTTGGGGCCCAGTCTATCAATAGCTCCGATGATTTTGATGTCCTTAGGGTCTATTCGTATCGTTGGAAGTCACCTTGATATTTAGAGCATTCATTATACAATTAAGGTTGGTTTCTGAGCAATTCCATTATTACGTTATTGGCAATATATATATACGATTTTTGCCGAAAACGTACGCATAACTACTTTACTGGCAATTCCACGAACTAGGATAGCCGGTAAATAGAATCCTTCGTAACGTGGTTAAAATGAGCGTACCCATCAACCTGACAAAAAGTACACTAATAGTACTTGACAAACTGGATAAAGAAGGTCCAATGAGTCCACAAGACTTAGCAAAATCGTCGGGTCTTGCGATGAGAACAGTCACGTTGGCTCTTAAGACACTATTAATTGGAAAAATCTGTAGAAGGACTCCAAATCTCTCGGACATGAGAAAACCGCTCTACCATGTCGATTCAGAGAAGATCAGAGAAATCCGTCGCAACGCTGAGATAATGAGAACAATGGCTCATATGCACATCAGATAAAAGATTGAAGTCAGCTAGTAGTTAAGCTATAGGCAAGTTTGCCGGTTTTCCTTATTTGCGTTCAAGAGTTGCAAGAAAAGCAATTCTTGAGAACAGCATGCATGACTGCACCTCGGGCTTCATCAATGTCTGGAAGACCACTCACGAACTCTTCACAGACCCTCATTGCAGGAAGCCCAACGGGGGCTGGCAGTCCGCATCCATCGTCATCGCCTTTTGCAAGATCAACCTCACGTATGGTAGAAGGCGAGAGACCAAAATCAGAGATGACATTGTACATGATTTCGAGAGCGGCATCACATAGAACACATTGCTCACTTGTGTAAACTATGATGCAGGCGCAACGACCACATTCAGTCCGCTCAGCTCTGAAAGAAGTGTAGGTTGATTCTTGATTTACTGTCATCTCCGGTCTGTAGAAACATCATCAATTCTGAATATAACCAGTCTGAGTAAATCCACCATTCCTAAAATGCCTCAAAATGGCTTGTAGGTTCAGTCTAGAGGCACTTTCATCCTGAAAGAGCGATTATGCTGTTTCCATTAGAGTGTGGGATGGAATGTCGGTTAAAGTAGCAAACTCTCGACTTAACAATTGGCCATATTATCAGGATATCATGAGCTTTTCACATTGCATCCAGACCTGTAAGTAGATCGTTCAACAGATCAGTTGCATCTTCTATCCCAATGGACAGACGAACGGTGGAATTGGAGATACCCATTTCATTGAGTGCTTTCTCCTCAAGGCCATAATGAGTGGTTAGTGCTGGAATGCTTGCTAAGCTCTCAACACCGCCCAGTGAAACTGCATTCAAGAATATCTCGAGTGAATCCACAAACTTACTCGTTCCAGCTAAATCAGATTCAAGAGTTATCGCCATCATGCCTCCAAAGCCATCCATCTGTTTTCTTGCGACATCATGGTGGGGATGACTTGAAAGACCGGGATAGTGAACTTCTCTTATTCGTGAGTCATGAGAGAGTTTCTCAGCAAGGTAACTTGCATTCGAATTGTGCTTCTCCATTCTAACTCCAAGTGTCTTGATACCTCGGTCAAGAAGGAAAGATGCAAATGGGTCCATGGTTCCTCCGAGAAGTTTTGCTGCACTCCGAACTTCAACCATCAAGTCTTTTGGACCCGAGATAGTTCCAGCTATTATATCACTATGTCCACCCAGATATTTTGTAGCGCTGTGCATCACAAGATCCACACCTAATTCATGAGGACGCTGATTGATGGGGGAGCCAAAGGTACTATCGATCATACTGATAACACCAGCAGCCCGAGCAGCATCAGCTACTTTCTTGATATCAACAATTTTCAAGGTGGGATTGGTTGGGGTCTCAAAGAAACATAGCTTGTATTTCGACCCCGAATCTGAGAGGTGATCTGCTAGTTCATTGGTATCGACATAGTCAACCTCTATGCAACTCTGTGATAGTATTTTATTGAAAAGATGAACTGTGCCACCATAGATGGAATCACTAGAGAGTATTCTTTCAGAATTTTTCACAAGCCCCATTATTGCAGAAGAAATAGCCGCCATACCAGATGCTAAAACATGTGTGTCTTCTGTTCCTTCC
>JAEORG010000263.1 GCA_016841005.1 Candidatus Thorarchaeota archaeon
ACCAAATTCCATCATCTCAGCAAGTGCCACTGCCAAGCCTGCAACATTATGCAGATGGTGATTGCTCAGTAGGCCTGGGAATGAGGCTCTCTTGATGGCATCTGCGAATTGTTCCTTTGCTAGCACTGAACTTTCTATGTGGTTTATTGACTCTTCAAATGGTTCTATTACCGTTTCCTCAGGTCTTGAATGGTAGATTCGAAATCTCTCGGAAGTCTGGTAACCCATTGCAATGGCTCTCTCGAATTTGCAAAGAGATAATTAACTGAGCAGTTGTAGATGTGTCTATTCCATGCAAAAATAATCCATCTATCATTGACTATTCTTGGGACCTCATTCTTTGACTTCTCTTCCTCTAAAAACAGAATTGCTAATTCAGGATTAATTGGGAAAAGAAAGACAGGAATTTTCGTTTTCAAATCAGATAACTGATAATTTCCTTTTGCAACACACGCATCTCCAGTAATGAATTGAAATTCTGAATTGTTTTTGATTAGGATAGGAAATAATGTACTAGAAAGAAAAGGTTGTATTGGCGGTTGGTTCATATTCCTAAATGAATCTACGAGTTCATCTACTTGGAGTCCTTGCTTTTCCAAACGTTCTTGAAATGTTGCATCTGAATCATCTGATGGAACTACAAATCTATAGGCTTTAAGCATTAGAGGTAGTAGGATTTCGATATTATTTGTGAGGAGCGCTGTTTGTAAGAATTCCGCACCTTCGTCGGTATAGATCAGCTCAGCAAACTTGTCACCTTTGCCATCTATCATCTCTCCTGTTGTAAGTGCACAATGAACAGTTGCATGAGTTCGAAATACTAATGACCGTGCAACTAAGCAGTTTGCTATTTCAATAAGAGTCTCTCGATGATTACATTGATTAAGAAAATCTTCGGATTTGTTCTCAATAACATCTCGTAGGAAAGATAACTTGTTTTCAGTTTTTTTCACGATTTTATCTACTTCAGGTAACAAATAGCGATTCACTCTTGCAAGAGTTTCTATTTTACTAAAACCATAGTTATACTCGTTTATCTCAAAATAATGAATTCTCATTTTTTTCTTGTATTTCTTTCTTCTTTTTTCACCAAGAGTGTCTTTTTGTTTCTGGTATTCCTCGTAATCAGGAGAGAAATTTCTTAGATAGCTTTGAGAAACATAATGTTGCTTATCCATTCTTGGCATTTTCTTATTCATCGCATTTTCACACATTATATATCGCTCATCAAAAGAATGACAAGAGGGGCAAGTACTCTAGAGATGTTTTGAAGAAGAATATCAGATCTTATTGACTCGTTTATTTCGTTTTCATCACTATTTTTATTTAGATTAATTCCAATTCTTTGGTCTTCTGAAAGTACAGCTAATGCAATTAGAGTCATTGCCGAGTCCCATTGTAAATACAAATCGAACAAATATTAAATATATGCAATCAAGGATTGATAGGCAAAGAATTTTAATGGTTACATGCGAAGTTAAGCACATGTCAATGAATGAAAAGCGTGGTTCGAAAAGGAGAGTAAAAGTTTCTATTGGATATAAAGGTCATAGAAAGAAAGGAACCTTTTATGTTAGAAGAGCTACGATAACTTATTCGCGTTCGAAGGGCATATGGGCAGGTACTGATCTATATGATGTTTTGAATACAAGGGTTGCAGAATGTTTGACTAAAGCTGCTGTTAGAGCTAATAAAGACCCGCACAAAAGAATGACACTAAAGCCAAACGATTTTTAATTCTGAGGTGTTTCAAGCAAGTGGCTTCTAGTGATTATAGACTAGGTATTATAGGTGCAATAGTTCTTGGCATATCGCTGATAATGCAGGCATTACCATCTCTTGGCTCAGAATATTCTCTTCCCATGTTTTGTTTACTTATACTTGGAATCGTATTGATTATCACACAATTTGCTGTAAGTAAAAACAAAGAAGAAACACCAGAAATAGAGTTGGATTTAACTATTGAGAAGCTACTTCAAGACCTCAGTGAAATTTTGACACAACACTTGATTTTGACTTGGGAGAGTATTGGCGATAAAACACAAAAACAAGTGATTATTGAGGATTGTATTGTCACAAAAAAAGAATCAGAAACTCTCTTGAATGAGCTTTTTAGTAATACTCCGAATAACCTTAGAGATTTACTATCAGTTTTTATTGATATAATGCTTATCTGTGCTTTCTGGCAACATAGGTCTAATTTTGATTTTTCATTATGGTGCTGGGATGG
This sequence comes from Candidatus Thorarchaeota archaeon, assembly GCA_016841005.1. The sequence continues at coordinate 2,231 of JAEORG010000263.1, forward strand.
AAACGATCCGCGATGGGAAGGAAGAGCTTGGTCAACAGCAGTACCTGTGACTCTCAGACAGAGAAAATTTAGCACAGAATCATTATTTGGTTCAGAGGAAATAGACGAATTGCTACAATCATCTGACAATAGTTCTATGTATTTCACCCTCTCTAATAGTGATGAAGACTGCGAAGAGCTCAATTTGAGCGATTCTGAGCTTAGGTCTGTTTCTTCACCTGAAGGGATAAAATTTCTTGTATTCCTCAATATACACAAATCAATAGATGGTGATAGGCAGATAAAATGGATTGGCTTTCTTAGATCAAAATATGATATTGATACAATATTGAATCATTTTTCTTTGGAAAATCCCGAAGAATTTTCAGATGCATGGACTTGGAATAAAGCATTAGGTTATCTTACTGAGATGTCCGAATGGTTGATTCATAAATTTCTTATTCGCCATGAGATACGTTAGTGCAACCTTCGGTTTTTGATACATCAAAAGAAGTTTGAATTCAAGTCCTGAAATTTATAGAATACTGTGCGTGTTTACTCTGGTAGACAGGAACCTGGACTTTTTTTGCACTTTGAGTAGATATCAATATATTTCTTGTACAATGCAGTAGCAACATCAATTTTCAACAGATTGGCAAGAGAGCAGAGCCAGGCAAAGACATCAACCACCTCTTCTTCCAAAGATGGCATATCTTTCTCTTGGAGCATCGCTTTTTTCAGCTCATCGAGTTCCTCGCCGGTTCTCTGAAATTAACCCATAAAGCCTCTCGCCTTATCTCTCTCAAAATAGATCTTAAGCATCATTTCCTGTGCATCTTCTATCTTCATACAAAGCCCCCATGAGGGGGTCTGAAGCCTTCGGCTCCTTACTGGAACCTAAGATGAGCATATGCTGGAGTATCTGATTCAGAGGCATAATGCACCTTTTGGTACTCTTTGCGGAATTCTCCCATTTCTTCTGCAACCTTCTTGACATCTTCGCCCTTCATGGTTTTAGATACTAGAATCAAGAGCCAATCCAGTTGTTGACCACAAGTTAATATAGAGTTAGCAGTTCTCTGTGTTTCACGCTATCATTCGTTTGATAGATTGCTTTGCTTGGGGACTTTCGGCGGGTATTGAACGATGAATGAAAAAGAAGAACATGGATTATTAATTCTGGAACAGCAGAAACACCTTCAAGGATTCCAAGGACCAGGCCTGAGATATTTCGGAGCTACAAATATAGCTGGACAGTGTGGAAGGCTTCTTGGAAAGATGCGCAGACAAGAAGTCATTAGTGACTGGGAGCTTATTCAAGTGTTCGGCGCAGATGTAGGAGCATACGATGATAAACGATTGGAAACACTACTTGGAGAATTGGAAAAGAAGGGTGCAGTGACTGTTTATCGTGATGGAACATCAGTTAGAAAGATCGAGGAGTCAATGAATACGGAATCTGAGATTCTTAATTTGTCTCAAGAGATTTGGGAAGACAATAGGCCTCATCAAGTAGAGGAAGTATCCAAAGATGCGATTCTATATTGTGGTAATTTGCCCCGACTTGATGAGGAATTGAACAATCACTTAGTTTCCGAAGGTTACTTGACAGATAATATAGAAGTTGGAATGAACCTCACTCAGGAGTTTAAAATGCTAAGATCTGTTGATGGAATAGCGGGGATAAATCAGACAGTCTATCATACTCCTGTTTTAGGAAATGTGAACCTACGAGGTGTTGTTCATCAATTGAAGGGTCTACAGGATGATTTGAAAATACATCTTGAGAATACCTTGAAACTCGTTGCAGGCGCACAAGGAACACCGTTAAATCGCCTTCATCTGCCAGTACCTATTCTACACTCACTTCATCAGTTAGGTTTGATAAATGTGGAACGAGTAGAAACAACAGGAGGTATCACAAAGGATTTTGCGTTCACACCATCAATGTGGGGCAAGTTTGGACTATCTACTAGTGATGAACAAGAACATGTGAGAGCTTTGCTTTCATGTGTTCAATTCGGGAGAATTTGCCCTACAGAGGTTGATGGAAAACCATACCCCATAAAATATCCTGGCGCATACCTTGGAGCACTTAGAAACAGAAGAAAAGTTGGACCTAGTTCAATGATTGGCACTGACTATTTGATTCTTGTACGAGAAGGAATTGTTAAGGTCGAACCCAATTCACGGAAACCAGATCAATGGGATATGATTTTGATTAAAGACGATGTTGCAGATAGAGCATATCGTATCGTAAAAACAGGAATAGCTGCTGACGTTGACATCGAGCCACGACCAGAATCACTCACTCAATTTGGTATGTTTGAAAATTCAGTGCAGACTAGATTGCAAACAGATGTCCGGCCAAAAGCAACGGGATCTTCTTCAGACTATGCTGATAAAGAGCTGGTAAAATATCTGCGGGGCGAAAAATCATGAATAAAGGGGATGAGCTTGAATTCAGAGCCACACGGTTCCTTAGCAGACTTGGTTTTTTCTCAAGACGTGGTATCCAACTAAAATCGTATTTCTATCCTGAAGTTAGTGATATCACTGACATAGACTCCTATGGAATAAAATGGAACTCAGATTTATCTTCTACAAGAACTTTGGCTATGTGCACTACTGAACGTGGAAAGAAGGAAACAGGGACATCAAACAGAATTCTTTTAGTTCGAGGACTAATGGATTTAGTTGGTGCATCTTCTGCATACCTTGTTATGGAGAAAATGTCAAATAAACTTCGGGCTTTTTCTGCAACAAATAATGTAATTCCTCTTGATGAAAATCGTTTATCAGAATTGGAAAGTGATTTAGGGCTTGAACGTTTCTTCGCATCGAATAATCTGAATTTAAAAACTGAGATACTTGGTTACTATGGTGAATTGAAACGCAATGTTGAAACAACGCACCATTACTGGTTCTTACTTTCCGATTTTTGGTTCATTCAACCTAATCTTAGAATAAAGAGAATTATGAATCATATTGAGAATCTTTGCTCCAAATTAGCCCTTGAAGAAAAGCACGAAAAATGGCTCTATATCGAGAGTGCCGTCCTTCTTGGAGTTGCATTACTCGATTTTGCTTTTGAGGTTTCATGCCAGCCTAAGGCTGCCCGAGAAGATTATATTATAGTGAAAATGATTGAGGGAATTTCAACGGTTGAGGAGCAAGACCGTATCAGAAGGGCAATGTACAATATAATCGCAGCAACTGTAAAAGAAATGACCGGGAAAACCATAAGAATCCCAAATGGCGATTTGAAAATACCCCCTCCTGAATATACCGAGCTACTCATTGAGCTTGTTATGCGTATTATTCAACACGCACAATATGCAAGAGAAATGCCAAGGCTGATGGACTATTTGCTATATGAATCAGTTATTTGGGAACAAGATGTTAAAAATGACCTAATGAGAGCTGAGATGCAACTAGATGAGAAACAAATGGATTTTATCATCAAACTTGGCAAAAACATCATCCTTTTTATGGATCCAAATGCGAAACAACGATCTTTTCTTGCACAATTCTTAAGCTTCTGATTGGTGAAAACAGCCGATTTCTTGAGAAGTATGCAGCCAGTTCTCTATCTAATATGAATGTACAGTTGGTTTGTCAAAATTGGAAAAATCTATCTGTATATACTCTATTTCTCACTTCTATTTGGTGGAGATTGGAGAGCCGAAAGATTTGGTCTAGGTAGGAGTGTTCAAGAATGCATAATTTTAGATTATATTCGAAAGGCGCCCTGATTGCTGCACTTGTTCTGATTCTCTTGCTCACAACTCTTCCTTCGGTAGAAGGAAGACGTCCTCGTGAAAGTATTATTGTCAAATATCACCATCCAAGTGGTCTAGACCTCACAGCAAACCTGACATATACAACAGAGAATTGGTATTTTGATGTATCGAGAGAACTCATGTTCAATTTTTCAATGAAAATCCCTGATAATACCACATTGAGTTATAGTATCAGACAGAGAGTAATCTTTCTAGACTTCGAAGATGAAGACTACGTGTATTTCCTTGTAAATGATACGAAACGCGTGCAAGGTGAAACTTCTGAATCATTTGATATTCCACATACCAGTTTTACTATTTGCCCTCGCGAAGCAAATGTGAGCTCGGTGCCTACTTTTCAAATGGAAATTTCCAATGCTGCAGTACTTGGATTCTTGATAATCATCGACCTAGTTATTGATGATGGCCAGAATCATGTTGTATTAGATGGTTTGAAGATGTTCAGTCATAATCCCAATGAATTAACATGGACTTGGCCATCTGGAATGAACATTGCAGAAGATAATGAGGATCGTGTCTATATTCGTCCTTTCTATCAGTTTTTGATGAATTCGTTTACAGGAGCTGCTCCTTTCTTATTACTCGGGGCGTTCACAGTCATGTGTCTGCTTAGTGTCAGAAACTCAGAACACTATATAAAATACAAAGCGAGCAAACCTGAGGCCTATATCAGAAAATCGTCCAGAGTGCATGGGCAGAATTATAAACATGGAATGAAGGTATCTCTGGCTTACTACATGTATTGTGCAAATCCTGGTCAATCTGAAGTGTTTAGAGCTGCAATATCAGCATGGGCCAAAAGGAGTGCCAATCTAGATCTTCACCAGTTTCTGGATTCAACAGCTCTACAAACTAATCAAGAACCAATATGGGCCAGTCTTGAAAACCAACTAGCTAGAAACGCTCATGGCATTGATGAATATCTCTATGAGAGATTTTCAAGGGGTTCAAGAGCATCCGAACTTATCTCGTTATTAAAAAAGCAAGGATTTCTAATCAATACTGAACTAGAGCAGTGGATTATTCGCAATATTGACGAAGAAACAGAAAGTGAAATGAAACGATTCCAACCCTCTGGAGAATTGTTCGCGATAATGCGCTATTTTGTTGAAGATTATCTAGATTCATTGATTCCTGGTCCGTGGAAGGAGATGAGAGATGCTGTTGAGAAACTTGAGAAAGAGGACAGTCTAGTAGTGCTTGGAGCTACTGCACTAAGTTGCAGAACAATTATTGAGAATCTTCTTTATGCACTTGTTACAGAAGAAATAGATTCCGAAGAGAAGCACAAGTACAAACAGAACATGACAAGAGATAATATGAGCATAATTATTGAGTGGCTAAAGAGTAAATTAAACAAAGACGCAGAAACACCTATAGTTAGAATTGACAAAGGCTTTGATTATTTCTTTTATTTCACGGAAGCCTATATACAAATGATTCAGAGATCGGTTCACAAGAAAAAAAGCGAGCTGCAAAGAGTGGAGATTATTGGACTTGTTGTTGGATTATACAGTTGGATAAGTAATCTTCTAATATTAATTGAACGAGCTAAACAAAGCTAGGCTCACGATACCAAGAACGAAGTATGCATTAATGGAGCCAGTTTGTGTAACAGCTAATCCCGCAACATTGTGCAAGTCATGATTACTCAGCAAGCTTGGGAATGAGGTCCTCTTGATGGCATCAGTAAACTTCTCCTTAGCTAACACTGATTGAGTGTATTTAATCTCCATTTGGCATTTAACACATATCACGTGATAATTAAAATTGAGTCTAACATCAGAAAGGACTTAACATGTCAATCTCTTTCATTAAATCGACAGTCTTGATTATTGCTTGGATTATTTGTATAAAGTGGTCAATCTCAGTGCTTGAAAGAGTTCTTTTCTTTCTATCGCTCAACCATTTTCTCAGCACCTGATAGGAACCGATTTGAAAATCCCATACTTCTCGATTAACCCCATCGAAATATTGAGTTTCATTGATGTAGATTCTTGAGTTTTTATATTTTACAGACTCAACAGTTGATGAACCTTTTATATTAAACTCGACTGAGATTGGTTGCCTTGTTTTCAGCCTATGCAAATTCGCTAGCTGCTCCCCGATTTTTGATAATTTTTGGAAAGTAATATACTTCTTTGGAAATGGAATTCGTGGAAAGTCTAGTTTCAGAAAATCGAAGTACTTTGTTCTATAAGAATTAGAATGAAGAATAGCATAGATGTAAAACATGATTTCCTCAGGAGTAGGGTCAAGTGAGTAAATGTCAAAAAGATGTTTAGATAATTCTGGATTGATATTGGGTTTCCTGAGTAAAGCACGACCATCTTCCGACGACAATGAACCTCGTTCAAAGACGTAAAGAGGAAAGACGTAACCTCGCTCTCTGGTTTTATTGGATACATAGCAATTATCGGTGAGTTCACCAGAAACCAATACATGTTGCCAAGAATTACTTATAATTTGCCTACATGCAACAAGTCCAATATTCTCATGTATCATATGCTGCATAACTTCATTTCGAGGTCTACAAAGGAATCCACGTGATTTGCCAGTGTAGTACGTAAATCGCTTGTCAAACGGGCGATAACTTATCGGTTCAATATTGTCTTTTTGGAATTGACTGTCTTGGATATCCTCTTGGGCAAGTTTTATTTTCCAGTCTTTGGCATCCTTTCCTAGTTTGAACTTCTTACGAGCATCTTCAGGGTTCATTTTACCAAACATAGATACAGTTTCCCATACTTGGTTGTACGTTTCTTTAATTGTTAA
>JAEORG010000028.1 GCA_016841005.1 Candidatus Thorarchaeota archaeon
AGTACAACTTCTAGTACTAGCCGCTCTTAAGAAACAACCAGCGCACGGATACGTGATTCTACAACTTATCAAAGACAAGCTTGGCGATGATTGGGAAATAAAGAGTGGTACTCTTTATCCTGCACTACGCAGTCTTGAGAAAAATGGACTGATTGAAGGAGTTGAGGTTTCTCAGGATGGTCGTCCTGATGCCACACAATATTCTCTAACAAAAGATGGTGAAAACGCACTTCAATCAGCTTTCAAAGGACTAGATCGTGAGTTTCGAGTCTTTGATAATTTCTGGCAATTCCTGGGTTCATTTGCTGGTCCCCGTTCGCGAAAAGTTCTCATAAGTCAAACAATGAGGTCTCACAGTCCAATTGCTTTCGTTGCTCTGAAACGTCATTGTGAGTCTGAGAACTGCGAAGAAAAGCATCTCGAATTTCTCAAGCAATATCGTGAATACCTTCAGCAGGAGTTGGAGTGGGTGAGTGAACGCCTAAATAATATCAAATCGTAAGGAGGTGAAAAACGAGAATGTGTGATTCGCGACATCATGGTTACGGAATGAGTTTCGGATTTCCTATGATGATGAAATCTATGTGTTGTCCTCCTTTCGAACAGAGTAAGGAGGCTAAGACAAAGCAGCTTGAAGCAATTAAAGCTCAACTTGAAGATTTTATTGCCCACATTGACAAGAAGATTGAATCGCTAGAAAAGGTGGAAGATGAGGAGTAATCGAATGACGTTCCGGTCACTATTCGCATAAGCGAATTGGATCTCCTTATCTTCCTTAATCTATTCTAGTATCTTCCTTTTTTTCTTTTTAGGAATACCCATCTTCTCCACACCATATTCTATTGTATAGAAACAATTAAACATTGTAATAATCCGTGAAGAAGTATGATACCTCCATCAAAACTTGAGAAATATCTCTCAGTTGAAACTTTGGGTGGCGGAACTTGGAATCGAAATGGTACCCAGATTGCTTACACATCAAACCTTACTGGTTTGTTTCAGATCTATAAATCCACTATAATACCTGAAAAGGACGTATTACCACAAAGATTGACCAGTGAGGCTGATCGTTGTACTAATCCCAGGTATTTATCAGATTCCACAATACTATTCACAAGAGACCGCGGTGGAGATGAGAATTTCCAATTTGGTCTGATTAAGAACGATGAGATAATATGGCTGACATCAGACCTAGATGTTAAATATAGACTAAATCTAGTGACTGATGATTACATCTATTTTGTATCTAATATCATTAATCGTTCCCGACTAGATTTGTATCGTCAAAGAGTACCAATCAATGAATGGTCTCCTGAACTATTACATAAATCTACAGTAGGAATACAGACTGCATCAGTTGTTTCACCGGACCAAAAAGCTCTGATTGTGCGACAATTCAAGGGAAATACAGATCAGGATTTAATCTCTTTAGATTTACTTACAAATGAGATGGTAAATCTTACATCTTCGATAGCTGGCGGTGTTCCAACAAGATGGAATTCAGTTCGGTTTTTAGACCGTGACTCCCTTTTGGTTATAACAGACTATGATTCTGATGTGAACCAACTGGCTATTCTTCATCTCAACGGTGACTTCCAGAGATACGATATAATTGAGAAAGACTTCCTTTGGGGAGTAGAGGATACAGCGTACGACTCAAATATTTCGGATACTTATTTTGTTCTCAATGAAGAAGGATATGCAACTCTGTATGGAGGTATATTCAAACCCGATGGCATTGAAGAACTGACTCGACATATTTTACCCTTCAAAGGATCACTTGTGTTAGGAGATGCTAGGTCGTTCAGTAGAGGAGTCTCACTATCTCGAGATGGTAAATATCTCGCACTAACACTCTCATCTCCAACGAATCCCACAAGCTTATGGATATATGATGTTGAAAAGAAAATTGCTTGGCAGAATGTACTGAATAGCACAGTAGGTTTGAAGACTCAAGATTTTCAGGATGCATCCTTGCATAGAATTGATAGTTTTGATGGTCTAAGTGTTCCATATTTCAAATATACTCCGAATGGCGAAAAACCAACAACTGGTTGGCCAGCAATTATGATGATACATGGAGGTCCTGAATCTCAAATTGTTCCTAATTTCAATCCAGTGATACAATTCTTCTTGTCAGCAAACTTTGCAGTGATAACTCCAAACATTAGAGGAAGCTCTGGATACGGAAAAAGATACTTGAATCTGGATAATGTCGAAAAA
>JAEORG010000264.1 GCA_016841005.1 Candidatus Thorarchaeota archaeon
AGAAGCTGGAATTCGAAGCTGATAATCAGTTGGCTGTTAAAGAGCTTCAGCAAATTCGTGAAGAGGCAATAGAAAAATTCGATGTTACTGATGTTTCGATAGTACATAGGACTGGTGTCCTACTACCTAGTGAGAATATTGTGATTATAGCTGTTGGTGCAGCTCACAGAAATCAGGCCTTCAATGGATGTCGATATGCTATTGAAGAATTGAAAAAACGGGCAATGATTTGGAAGAAAGAACACCTTGAAGACAAGAGCTACTGGGTAGGTGAACAGACGAATGAGTGAAGATCCAATACGTATGGTGGATGTAACTTCAAAGCCAATTTCAAGCAGAAAAGCAGAAGCTACTGGTGAAGTCATCCTACAACCATCAACAATCAAAATGATTCGAGATGGTACAACAAAGAAGGGAAGTGTCTTAGCTGTATCAGAAATTGCTGGTATTCAAGCCGCAAAAAAGACAGCGGATATCATCCCCTTATGTCATCAGATACCTCTCTCTTCAGTTCAACTGACCTATAATTTTCTAGAGGATCGTGTTCGTGCTACATGTGAAGTAAGTGCTAACTATACTACAGGTGTTGAGATGGAAGCACTTGTTGGAGTCACCGCGGCATTGTTGTCAATATGGGACATGGTCAAATATCTGGAGAAAGATTCTGAAGGTCAATATCAAGTGGCAAGATTAGAAGGCATACGCGTCACAAGGAAGGTAAAGGAGTCGCTCTAATGCCAGAAGAACATAGACGTGACCAGAAAATAAAGGTAGGTTTTGCAATTCTCACAACAAGCGATAGTCGGACAATGGAAGATGATGAAACTGGTAAGATTGCCAAGACTCTAATCACATCAGAAGGCCATGAGATTGTTGAGTATGACATTGTAAAGAATAAGAAAGAAGATATCTCAGAAAGAATTGATACATACGTCAAGAATTCAGACATCAGAGTGATTATCACAAGTGGAGGTACTGGTGTAGGTTCCAGAGACTTAACTGTGAAGACACTGATTCCCAGATTTGAGAAACTTCTTGTGGGCTTTGGAGAGCTTTTTCGTAGAATCAGTTATGACGAAATAGGAATTGCTGGAATCTATAGTCAAGCATCTGCAGGATTGATTGGAAATACAGTAGTTTTTTGCCTTCCAGGTTCAAAGAATGCAGTGAAGACAGCTCTCAATGAGATTGTACTTCCTGGAATTGGACACCTTATTTGGGAGATAGACCGATGAAGAAAATGGACCCGTTCAAACTTCTTGTATCACAAGAGGAAGCAGAAAGTCTGCTTCTGGATAATTGTACTCCAACGGAGAAAACACAACACATTGATCTCAGTGATGCATCTGGTCGAGTGTTAGCTGTGGATATTAAAGCTGATAGAAACGTCCCTCCCTTTGATAGGTCTGCAATGGATGGTTATGCTGTAATTGCTGAGGATACCGTTGAAGCTCAGGATGCTGAGGTTTCTCTAACACTGAGTGGTGTAATTCATGCAGGAGAGGTTGCAGAAATTCCTGTGACAAGAGGTAATTGCCTACAGATTGCTACAGGGTCTCCGATGCCTGATGGCGCCGACGCTGTAGTAATGGTTGAATATACTGAAGAGAGAAATAATAAGATCTTGATTACTCGACCTGTCTATCCTGGAGCAAATGTATCCAAAGCAGGCGAAGATATCAAAATAGATGAAGTTGTCCTATCACAAGGAAGTTTATTGACTCCTGCAAGAGTAGGAACTATTGCTGCTCTTGGGATGACTCATGTCGAAGTCTATAATAGACCACAGATTGCAGTAATCCCAACAGGTAGAGAAGTAGTATCCCCAGGTGAGTCTCTAAAGCCCGGTCATATATATGATGTGAACTCATTCACTCTAGAATCTATTCTGAATGCAAATGGAGGAAAAGTAACGCGGTTATCTGTAGTTACTGATGAAAAAGAAGCCCTTACCCAGGCAATTGAATCGAGTTTGGATTATGATATGATTGTTCTCTCGGGAGGAAGCTCAGTTGGTGAGAAAGATCTATTGGCTGGAATTCTTGAGAAAATGGGTGAAGTTCTCTTTCATGGTGTTCAAATCAAACCAGGAAAGCCAACGCTCTTTGGAGTTGTTCAAGGAACACCTGTTATAGGAATGCCTGGGTATCCCACGTCATGCCTAAGTAATGCCTATGTCTTCCTCATCCCAGCTGTGCGAAAGATGGCAAGACTTCCCACACTTACAGAACGAACTGTTTCTGCAAAATTGGGTAAAAGAATAGTATCATCTTCAGGTAGGAAACAATTTCTCACAGTTCGCATTGAAAACGGGATAGCCTATCCTGTCTACAAACATTCTGGTGCTATCACAAGTATGGCAAACGCTGATGGCTACATTATCCTTCCAATAAACCTTGATGTAATTGAGGAAGGTGAAACAGTTCAAGTGACCATGTTCGAATAATAATGAGGTTCTGACAAATGATGAAGGATTCCAAGTTTCCTGAAAGGTATTCGCGAATGTTAGCTCTCCGCGATTTTGATGAAGATGACTTGGATGATATTAGGAATACGACAATTTCCGTAGTAGGTGCTGGAGGTCTAGGAAGTCCAATTCTTATCCTTCTCACATCAATTGGATTTGGAAGGATACGCATCATAGATCGAGATATTGTTGACCTTTCGAACCTTCAACGCCAAACAATCTATAACACTCAAGATATTGGAAAACCGAAGGTTGATGCAGCTGTAGAGAACTTATCTAAATTGAACCCTGAGGTTATCCTTGACCCAATTGCAGCAACCCTTCGGTATGATAATGCCATAGACCTATTGAAAGGATCTGATATTGTAATTGACGGTCTTGATTCTATGGAAGCGAGACGTGCAGTGAATGCTGCATGTCAGAAACTGGGTATTCCATACATCTATGCTGGTGCGTTGGAATATTATGGAAATGTTTCAACGTTTATTCCCAATCAAACTGGGTGCCTTCATTGTTTAGTGGGCGATATGCAAGATGACCCAGAGGCTACATGTGCAAATGTGGGAGTGTCCTCCCCAATTCTTTCAATGGTGGCATCGGTTGAAGTTCGAGAAGCTGTATTATTGGCTACGAAAAAACCACCTCGTCTTGCTGGAAAATTAATGTATCTCGATATCGATACCCTGAGTTTCGAAACTTTCGAGATCAGTAGAATGGAAGATTGTCCTATTTGTGGGAAACATAAGCAACCAGATGTCAACAGAATAAGTGAGATTAATGTAACAATGGTCTGTTCAGGAAGTTTTAGTATATCCCCTCCAGATTTTCTCTCATTGGATTTTGATAAAATTGAGGTTAAATTTGCGAATAAGTATCACATTACTCGTAGGCTTCGATCACTGATTCTTGAAAATGGTGAAGGTGTCAAAATAACTCTGATGAGTAGAGGGAATGCAGTTGTTGAAGGTGTGCAAACAGCAGAAGATGCTACTTCTTATTACACAGAAATAGTATCAATCATGTAAGGAGTCGTTTCACGTCTTTTTGAAAATCTGGTAGATCCAAAAGCACTCCAAGATGTCCGAGAAAACTAGCAATACTCTTGAATTCATTCATCCCAATCTTTACCATATATTCTGCAAGCTTCTCATCTTTTGCCAATTTCTGAAGTAGTTGCTTTACAGTCTTATCTCGTGTCGAGTAGTACTTGGTCATTAGTTCTTTAAATTCTTCCATTCTTTCCTCAGGGATTTCAAAAAATCTTAATACAAGACGGGACGTATCATGAATATCTTCTTTTCCTTCCTTTGTTTCATACCATCTCGGTCCTTTATCCTCTTCTTCTTGAGTAAAGACCATTGCTGTGCGGCAATACAATTTCTCAGTCATACGACTGTCTGTAGGCTTTCTATGTCCCGCAACTTTAACTAGCCCCGCATCCTCCAATGCATCCATGTATCTATAGATAGTCTTGATAGTTTTTGTATAATCTTTCTTTGGGGTATCCCAGAAGAGAGAATGGATTTCTTTTACAGTCAGATTCTTTGTGGTGAGTTCTCGAAGAATGTCAATGTGTTCTATCGCTAATTTCATCTGCTCTTTTGTTAGAATCTTCACCAGATCGGGTTTCATTGTCACAAAGTCTTCATATTCTGGGTTTCCTGACTCACTCACAATTACCACCTTCTGACCTTGTATTTAGTTTGTCAAGTATGCTATATCAAGTTAGTCTTACCAATGACGCTAACAGTAATTTTAATATCATAATATGTCAACTATTCTCATTAGATGTCAACGGTGGACATTTAAAATGAATGATTGTATAATAAAATGTGAGAAACTAACTATCTCAAGTACACATCTTGACGATGACCGGAAGTACGTCGTATATTTACCATATGGATATGAACAATCAGAAGAAAGGTACTCTATACTACTTGTAGTCAATGCAAATTACGATGCATATTTTGCACACGCAGCATCAGTTGTCCAGCTTCTCTCATCAAGTGGGCGAATTCCTCCCATGATTGTTGTTGGAATTCATACAGATGATCATGCAATTGACTTCTTCCCAGTTCCTCATCCAAGGATTCCAAACAGTGGACAAGCAGACAATTTTCTGAGGTTTGTAACAGATGAATTTCTACCTTTAATCAATCGAACCTATAGAACCAACGATTTTAGAATTCTGTACGGTCAATCAAATGGTGGTATGTTTACTGTATACTCTCTCTTGAAGAATCCTGATTCCTTCAATGCTTACATTGCAGGAAGTCCCATGCTTGGATGGTGTGCAGAAGTATTCATGGATATGGGGAAGGAATTGTTCTCTTCAGGAAAAACATTGAATCATTTCCTATACATGGAGTATGGAGAAAATGATTACGAAAAAGTCATCACAACTGTTCCGGACTTTGCAAGACTATTAGGAGAATCTAGATCCGAAAATTTTGTTTGGGCTTTTCGTAATATTATTAGTGAATCTCACGCTCCTATAACTACTCTCTACAACGGTCTTTCATTGATATTTCCTGAATGGCAGATTACAACAGAGCGAGGAATGATTGAAGGTCTAGAGGGCGTGGAACAATTCTACAAAGGTCTTTCAGAGAAATACGGTATTGATACAAGAATTCCAGAAGAAGTCCTTTCAGATATTGGTGTGTCTTGGATCCTAAAAGAAAATCCGGAGAATGGTCGACCCTTTCTCGAAAAAATGATTGACATGTATCCCTTTTCAGAGGGAGGATATTATCTACTGGGCGTAGTCGAAGAAAGAGCGGAGCAGTATGATTTAGCCGCTGTGCTCTATAGAAAGAGTCTGGAGATAAATCCAGAATTTCCCTCAGCAAGAGAGAAACTAAAGCACTTAGAGAATGAAGGCAAGATTTGATACACTACTTGCAAGTAAGCGTTTAGGGTAATCCTACTCATCTGCCCTTTCAAGATTTGTGAGAAGTCGTTGCAGGTAGGTTTCTAACTCATCAATCTCATCTGATGAAAATCCCTCATAGAATAAATCTGTCATCTCCCTTGAGACCCGATTGTATTTATCATGCATATTCTTAGCAGTGTCTGTAAGCCATACAAGAGTAACTCTTCGGTCTGAAGGATGGTTCTCTCGCATTACAAGTCCTATATCTTCGAGTCTATCAATGAGATCTGTTAAGGTTGATTTTCCAAGAGCTGTGCGTTTTGCTAGCTCTGATATCGGAATTCCATCTTCTTGCCATAACGAGAAAATCACTCGACCCTGTCCTGGACCTATCTCAATATCATACTCTTTGAGTTTCATTGAGAATACTCTTGCGCTGAGATGGTGGATTTTTGCAATTAGGAAACCACCTTGCCTTTGTTCACTCATTGTTCTTCTCCTATATCGAAACGATACGTATGATTTTGATTCCATCCTCTACCTATTTTCGGATACAATCGAAGTACAGTATGATCTGGGTCATTATACCCGCTTGGATAATACCTCTCCCATCCATCATGCCATAGAAATTTCTTGAGTTCGTCATCATCAACAATCTCTATTTTGCCTCCCAACATAAGCCCCAGTGATTCCTCAGGAATTGTGTAGTAAACCGAAACATTGTGGTTTTGTCTGATATCGGCGACCTTGGTTGAGGATGTATTAGTTGTGAATAAAACCATGAAGTCATTGCGATGTTCTTCGAACATAGGAATATACTTCGGATATTTTTCCCTATTTCTCAGATTAAACATACCCCTAGTCTGAGGTATACCCTCTTCATCTATCGTGGTCAGAATTGCAGCTTTTGCCCGCTCCATTAAGTTTAGCGCTATTACTTCGTCGTCCAATCATAGACCTCAATTAGTTCGTATATGAATATTTCGAATACGAACTATTTAATGATTCGCATAGACGCATTAATCAGGTAATTATAGCTGCGGATTACATATACAGGGAGAGAGCGTCACGAGGTGTCGTTTTCATCATACGTAATGTCATCTTTCTCTTCACAGCCTTTTGCGTTAATAGACCACCAAGTGCAGCAGCAATAAGATATCTAGCATAAGGATCATCTCTGAAGAAACGACAAATGGTTTCCATGTTCCTCCTACTTTTGTAAAAGAGGGAGGCAAGTGATTGGGTCACTTTGAGTTCACTAATAATTTTCCTCTTACACTCCTTTTCGTACTCTTTGAGTAAAAGTGGATTTGTCTTCTCCACAGCCGACTGTATCGCTGATGCTGCAAGAATTCCTGATTGAATTGCTTCAGGAATTCCCTCTCCTGTAAATGCATCAACGAGACCTGCTGCATCTCCTATCAAAAGCGCTCTGCCTTTCACGATTGTATCAGCCTGATGTACAGGAAACCGAGCTGAAGTATCAGATAGAATCTTCGGATCTATCTCATATTCATCCTTGAATTTTGAATACCAGTTTGTATAGCCCGTTCTGATATTGCTCACTTTGTCTAGTCTACAACAAGCTCCCAAGCTTAATACTGACTTCTTTGGGAAAGCCCAACAATATCCATGAGAAAATTCACCGAAGTATAGCAATAGTAAGTCAGCATCATACCCACTAGGCTCTCCACAGATCTCTCGAACCCTGTTCTCCCCTACTTCTGCTTCTATTTCTATTGCTACACTTGCGGAACTAGGTTCCCATTTCTTGTAGAATCCCAACTGTCTTGCAACAAGACTATTGATACCATCTGCACCGATAACGTACCTGGAAGTGTAAGTACTCCCATCTATTGAGGTAACCGTGACAGATGATGTTTGTTCCTGAACATCGATTACTTCAACATTCTCTTTTACATCTGCACCTGCTTCTGCCGCTTTCTGCAATAGGAGTTGATCGAATCCTTCGCGCATTACAGTATGACCAGGTTTTGATCTATCTTCAGGTACACAGTCAACCCTATATCCTGCAGGAGCAAAAATGGAGAGGCCACTTATTTTACGATGATTAACTGAGGATAAATCAAAATCCAATAATTCCGAAACAGCAAAGCGGATTCCTCCCGCACACGGTTTTGTTCTTGGAAATTCATCCTTATCGAGAAGTAGTACATTCAATCCTACTTGTGCAATTCTTCTAGCTGCTGTAGATCCTGCTGGACCACCACCAACAATAATGACATCATATTCTACCATCATTATTCAGCGGTAGGACCATTATCCTTCGGTCCCGATAAATGGTCTGGTTTTCTGTTATTATTCAGTCTTCTAGCTTGAATGACTTGAACAGCGAGGGCGCTTAGTGCGATTAACACTAATCCAATCCAGTCAAGTACTGTCGGTAGCTCTCCAAGGAAAAATATGGATAAAATCACAATCTGAGGAAGCATTGTTCCATTTATGAGGGTGATATCCACTGCTCTTAAGGTCTGCATTGCTCGATTCCACAATGTGAACGCAAAAGCAGTGTTTACAACACTAAGCCAAATGATATAGAGCCAAGAGAGTGGACTTATACTAACAGCTGTTTCAAAAACAAAGGCCGCTGCCAACATTACCACAGATCCAAACAGCATACTCAAGCTAGTAATCAATAATGGCGTAAGTTCTTTCTTTTTGTTAATAGCTCTTCCAATGATTGATGAGAATGCATTTGCAATTACGCCTACTAAAACAACAATCACTCCTACAACCTGCAAAGCTCCTAAATCCAATGGATAGAAGTAGATTAACACTCCTGCTATACCAATTAGAATCCATCCAAATTGACCATAAGTCGGTATTTCCCGAAGAATGGCGATTCCTAAGAGTAGGACCAGCAATGGTGTCATATTGAGAAGCAACGAAACAGAGATTGCTGGTAATAAGTCCAGACCTACAAACTGTGCTGCTTGTGTTATAGTAACGAAGACAAGTCCATAGCCCGTAAGAGATAGTAGTTGTCTTCGATTAACATGAGTAAGTTCATGACGAGAATCTCTTCTTACTATCACTATCAGCATTAGCAGTGCCGCAGCAATTATGTATCTGAACCCTGCAAATGTAAGTGGAGGCATCTCTTCGAGACCGAATTTAATAATGACCCATGAAGAAGACCATAATACTGTTACAAAAAGAGCAATCCCTACAGCACGGTAATGGTGATCTGTAGTTACGCTTCGAGAGGATGAAGTTGGGTGAGAGGTTTCTGAGTTCAAGATAAGATTCTCCAAGAAAATCGAAGGATTCATCTGTCAATTAGCTTAGTCCCGTCATAGGACGGGTGTATATAATGGTCGTACAGAGTCTTCTTGAAATCAGTTCTGAACATTACTATTCATGCGAACTCACACGAAGAATTCCCGTACGTGTAAGTATTGTAGCAATCAATGGCGATACAGGTCTTGGGATTCTTGAACCGCTTGAGGGTGGCGAAGATAATCTTCTGAAGTATGTGCAAGAACTTAGTGCTTCACCAAACACTCGCAATGTAACTATAACACACCGTTCGCCGGATGCTTATTGGACTCATGTCGTGCATTACACTGAAAGTCCCTCTATCTATGAAACAGTTCTTCAGAGCGGGTGTATGACCTTTCTACCAATAATAGTTGAACGAGGAGTTCAGAAACATACTATCCTAGCACCAACACGAGAAGTACTTCGAGAGTTGCTACATTTGCTACGTAAACGATTTACTTCTGTACGTGTTCTTAGAATGCGCCCCTCTCCTGTTGGTCTTACACGCGAGATTCTGACGCCAAAACAAAAAGAAGCATTTGTTCTAGCGTATGATTCTGGATACTATACTATTCCAAGATCAATAACGCTCGAAAACCTTGCATCAAAGATTGGTATCAAGAGAGTTGCAATGCAGGAGAGGTTACGAAGAGCAGAGTTTCGCATCCTCTCCCATTATAAAGAAGGTTATACATCCTAGTTGTTCTTCTCTTTATTCCTCTTATCTCTGACTTTATCCACGAATTCAGGAGTAATCACAGTGATTCCTTCTTCTTTTGCTGCATCAACGATTCCTGCGAATACTTTCTTCAGGAATATTCGAGGAACTTTCACAAGTTTTGCACATGCTTCTTCAGTCCAAGTATAGTCAGGATTGAATCTTTGTGCGCCATACATGACAGCATTGACATCGACATCCTTGCATGATGGCATTTGTACTTCATATGGTTTTGAGCTCTTTGTGAACCAAAATCCTACGTTGTCTCTAAAGCCATAATCAATTGGTAATGGTGGAAATGATTTAGGGTTCACACCATCAACAATTGCAGTGTGATACTTTTTCTTGAGGAGTATTTTCTCGATTCTAAGAACAAAGCAATCTCCATTTTCCATTAATCTCGGTTCAATGGTTTCGTCCCATGTGCATTCATAAACTTGTACCGCTTCAGATACAATATCTGGATATTTGCCATTTGGATTACCATTGTTGCGATGAGATGGTTCAAGGGTGAATATGCTTTCTTTCATCTTTTCCTCTGTCTTTTCACCAGGAAAACCAAGCATCACGCAGTTTTCCAAGAATTTTTTCTCATCAGGGATAAAGTTAATCGCACAAATTTTTGAGCGTCTGATATTTTCAGCTGTATTGCTGTTTCCTCGAGCAACTAACATCATTGCATGTTTGTTTTCTCCTACAATTATGTAGGGAAACACAAGTGAATATGGTCCTAAGTTGGTCTGTCCGGACTCTGAAAGAGTGCTAATCAGAACAACAGGCATGGGGTAGAATGAACTTGTTTGATAGAAGTTATCTAAGATTGTAATTGATTCGAACAGGTCTGCCATGGCCCTCTATTTTTGGAGTGACTAATAATTGATGTGCTGATATATTCCATCATCCTCTAATAGAACAATTACTCATCTGATATGAAGACTAATTAGAATGCTAGCCAGCCACCATCAACTGCGAGAGTATGACCCGTTATGTACCTTGCCTCATCGCTAGCAAGGAAACAGACTGCTCCTCGAATCCACTCATTTTCTGCAAACATTGGCAATGCAGTTCTTGGTTCAATCATCTTAGTTCGTATCTCATCATCATTAAACGCGTCTTTTGATTGGTCTGTTGGGAAGAATCCTGGGGCAATTGCATTTACTCGTATGTTATACTGCCCAAGCTCAATTGCAAGCGCTTTAGTCATGGATACTATTCCGCCCTTCGCTGTATAATATCCAACCTCTGGGAACTTCGTTGCGCCAAAACCAAATGTAGATGAGATATTGATTATCGATCCACTTTTCTTGGGAATCATTATCTTTGCAGCCTCTCTTGATGCTAGAAAGGCAGAAGTAAGATTCACATCGATAACTGTGTGCCAATCCTCCAAGGTCTGTTCTATCAACGGTTTGACAATATACATGCCAACATTATTGACCAAGATATCGATTGTACCAAATTCTTGCACTGTATTTTCTATCATTCGAATGATATCATTCTCCTCTCTGACATCAGTTTGGAGAGGTATTGCTTTCACTCCATAATCATCTTCAATTTTATCAGATATATTTTCCAAGAGTTTTATTCTTCGGGCAGCAATAACGACATTTGCTCCAGACTCAGCCAATCCATATGCAAATTGTTCTCCAAGACCTGCGGAGGCCCCAGTTATTACAGCTATTTTACCATGAAGGTTGTACTTCACCATAGAAACCAGCTCAACCACTATCTCGCCCAATAATCAGACACACATTCAGATAAGGGTGATTGAATATCTTCTGAGTCTTATGTTATGCTCATTTTGGATTTAGTATATCTTTAGCCTTATTTACTACATTTTCAACTGTGAATCCAAATTTCTCGAAGACGACCACACTTGGTGCAGATGATCCAAATCGTTCAATGGAGATTGCATTACATTCAGGACCTATCCATTGTCCCCATCCCTGTTTAACGCCTGCCTCTACAACCAGCCGTGTCTTACAGCTTGGCGGTAAGACAGAATCTTGGTATTTTTTCGTCTGAGCTGCAAAGAGTTTCCAGCTTGGAAATGAAACAACTCTTGCATTGATTCCCTCTTCAGCTAAGGTCTTTGCCGCATCAACGATTAGTGCCACTTCAGAACCCGATGCCATAAGGATTAGATCTGGATTTCCATCTGAATAATCAATAAGCACATATGCACCACGAGAAACTCCATCTGCACTATTGAATTGGTTGCGGTCTAGGATTGGAATCTTCTGTCTTGTTAGGGTTATTGCTGTAGGGCCATGTCTCCTGTTAATCGCAACCTTCCATGCTTCTACGACTTCGTTTGCATCTGCAGGTCTAATAACCACCAGATTTGGTATTGCTCGAAGCGCTGCTAGATGTTCAATTGGTTGGTGTGTAGGGCCATCTTCCCCAACTCCAATACTATCATGAGTGAACACCCAGATACTAGGATGTCCCGATAGAGCTGATAGTCTAATTGCTGGTCGCATATAGTCCGAAAACATGAAGAAAGTTCCTGAAAAAGGTATAATTCCACCATGAACTGCAAGGCCATTCACAATAGCTCCCATAGAATGTTCTCGGACACCAAAGTAGATGTTTCTTCCTTCTGGTGTATCTTTTTGAAATGACGCACTACTGTCAATCCATGTTTTATTAGAACCAGTAAGGTCTGCAGAACCCCCCATTAGTTCGGGCATTTTCTTTGCTAAGGCATTAATCGTCTTTCCAGAAGCCACCCTTGTCGCTAAATCGCCATCATGGACGTCAAACGTGGGTAAATCAGAGTCCCAGTCTTCAGGTAGTCTACCAGATAGTCTTCTCTTAAGCTCAGTATAATTTTCAGGATACTGATTCCTGTATTCATCAAAATTATGATTCCATTGATCCTCAAGTTGTTCTCCGCGCGTTATGGCTTCCCTGAAATGTTCAAGAACATCATCTGGAATCAGATATCGAGGTTCCAGAGGCCACCCCAAATTCTTCTTTGCACCATTCAGCTCTTCCTCCCCTGCAGGTTCTCCATGTGCCTTTGCAGTATCTTGTTTGTTCGGTAGGCCAAAACCAATGTTAGTTCTGCACATTATTAGTGATGGTCTTGAATCCAACTTGGCTGTTGTAATCGCTTTATCAATCGCATCAACATCATTACCATCGACTTTTTGAACATGCCAGTGAAGTGCCTCATACTTTGCCTTTGTGTCCTCAGTAAAAGTAAGATTTGTACTTCCATCGATTGAGATTCTATTGTCGTCATATAGGAGGATTAACTTACCTAATCCAAGGTGTCCAGCAAGCGAAGAGGCTTCCGATGCAATACCTTCCATTAAGTCTCCATCAGTAACAATAGCATATGTGTAATGATTAACAACCTCTCTGTCAGGTCGATTATATACTGCAGCAAGGTGTTTTTCTGCAATGGCCAGACCAACACAGTTTCCCAGCCCCTGTCCTAAGGGTCCTGTAGTGACCTCAACTCCTGGGGTACAAAATGATTCAGGATGTCCCGGAGTCTTACTGTGCCATTGACGGAAATTCTTGATCTCCTCAATCGGGAGGTCGTAGCCAGTCAAATGTAGTAAAGAATAGAGGAGCATCGACCCATGGCCTCCAGATAATACAAACCTGTCTCTATCTGGCCATTCGGGATTACGTGGATTATATCTGAGATGTCTAGTCCACAATGTATATGCCATCGGTGCTGCACCCATAGGCATTCCAGGGTGTCCTGATTTTGCATCTTCAACTGCATCTGCGGAGAGAAATCTTATGGTATTGATTGCTCTTTCTTGGAGTGAGGATTGGGGTGTCATTAGGTTTCTATCTCTCCGAGGAACTTCGACAGGGCATAATCGAATTTTATCAATTTGGGCTGACCAATCCAGACCCTTCCCCTTTTTGGTTGTTACGCTTTGAACTCCACTTATTAGTTTAGCCTAACGTAAAAAAGATTCAAATTATTAAAAACAGTGATTGGAATCGAAAAAGAGCGAATGGAGGTAGAAAATTCCTACCTCCACATGATTCTACTTCCTTAACTTCCACAGAACGAGAACTACAACTAGTACAACTATAGCTCCTCCAGCTATGAGAAGCAGGGGGTCGTATGAGATTGCATCAGAGGAAGTAATTCCTATCACAGGGTCGTACACGAGAGTTTCGTTTCCGAAATTCTCGAATGCAAGATAGACATTTTCTCCTGCTTCCATACCAGTGCCCTCGCCATAGCTAGCTCTCACCTGTAAGGTATTCTGTGCAGCAAGTGCTGTTTCTTCGTATTGCATGTATCCATTAGAAAATTCAAACTGAGTTCCGGTGTGCTGGAAACCAGAAGGAGTATCATCTCCTGGTTCCTGTTGACCATGAGCGCTCTCTGTGATGGTGAATTGCATCACAAGAATCGAATCGTCATAGGTCCACTTCCATCCATCAATGATGACATCGAACTTGAATTCACCAGGACTCGTCATATCAAGATGAACACGGATTTCGATATAGACTTCGAACTCATCCAAATCAGGAATGTTCCCATATTGACCTGCAGTTTCTCCACCGCGAGGGTCAAAGTTTGATGTAGTTGTGAAGTTAAAGTGAATAGCAGTAGTATTCTCTCCATCAGTTTCAATATCAAATCCACTAAAGTCCCAGTCAATAGTTGGGAGTGCAAAGGGAGCTCCTATCATATTGTCAGTACCAAGATCGAACACACCATTTCCGTTTGTGTCATTTGCTTCGAACATCTTTGGAAACATTACGTGGTAATCTACCGTTGGATTATTCGGATCCCACCAATGAAAGTGTGGAGCTTGACTGACACCAGTAATTCGAATATCAATATCTTCAGTTGTCAATGTAACAATTCCAGCTGAATGCTGATATTGTACGCCATTGCCTTGGGCTGCAACCAAAGGTACAGCCAAGCCAAGTAGTAAAACTGCGAATGTTGCAATCAGATAATTTCTGTTGGCGTTCATTTCATCACCAAGAGAAATCGAACAAGTAGTATATATAATGACCATTAGAAAGAATGTGAATATTCGCAAAACTTTCAGTTCTATGAAGCCCATTTTCAGTATTATACGCTTTATGAATGCTTAAAATCTATTACAGGGCTATTTCTCTTTTCTAGCCCAGAATACAACAAGGCCTGGAAATAGGTCTAATGCACCGCAATCTGGAAACACAGCCTCAAGAATGGTTCCGACATCATCTCCATCTGCCATACCTAGATCTGGAAACAACTGAATAGCAGTAACTCTTACAAATTCTCCAAGATCGGGTTGATCTGGTTTATCAAAGAATACGAAAGGAGCCAATATCCTGAGTATGCCCTCCTTCACAAGCACTCTCTTGAATTCTGTCATTGCATTGTGCAGTTGACGACGGTCAGGGATTCCGCTAAGCCATATTTGTGAGTACCTCTCATTAGGCGCTGGAATATCAGAAATTTCACCTTTGAGAACTCTATGTTTGATTCCCATAGTTGTAAGAATAGTCGAGTCCCCAAGAATATCAAGCCCACTTGACCCGTTGTTATTTTGTGTAAGGTGTTCAATTGTACTGAGGTCAAACTCTCTAACTCTTGGTACAGCTGCAAAAAGAACTCTCCCATTTGGCGCTTTTAGTTCAGCCTCCATCAACTGGTGCATACTTCCTGTGATTGAATGTCTATATGCATCATAAAAATGCATTATGACTTCGATAGAGTCTTTCAGCATCTCTCTCAGTCGATTCTCGCCGCGAGCTCCAAGTCTGTATACTCTTCTATCCGGCCCATGAGGTCCCGGTTGTACTATGCTCTCAACAAGACCTTCTGCCTCCATCGCATGTAACCAACGATAGAGAGTTGTCAACCTAAGATTTGAAACGTGTTCATTAAGAGAACGGAGGATATCGTATCCATGACATGGTCCAGTATCCAGTACTAATAGAATCCTGTTGCGTATCCATTCTCTACTGTTTTTCAATCGACAGTGGTCTCCACAAATATTCGCGTTATTTTATGCTAAAAGCAGTAGGTTCTGCGTAATGCTCTACTCCGTTTCTATATACACTCTCACGCATAGCTATTTGTGGACTGGTGCTTAATAGTGACTGATTCTTCTACTATCTAGGTTGGGGATTACGATAACTCCCCTCCTCTCTATCTCTTTTGTTGGAGGTAGGATACCCCCCTGCCTCCAATTCCGATTATCCTGTTGAGTCTAAGTACTATATGTAATTGTCCTCCTAAAGAGCTACTCTCTATTTCTATAACCAATCTCACTGTTAGTGAGCTGTGCATTGTCTCTTATCTTACGTTCTGACTCTATATCGCCTAATTCCGACGCGAACTTTGTTCGTCTTTTCGACTCGGAGATGGAGACAGAAGAGAATTGAATAATACAACAACTAAGAGAACGATAGCTATCTCTCTAGTTGCCGTTTTCTTGATGATGGCTGTGTCTCCTGCTTTTGCTCAGGCACAGACCACTGTAGGACATTTCAAGACTGGCCCATTCGTGGATAAAATTGTCTTTGATGTCATTACACAAGAAGACCAGCAAGTCATTGCACTGCAAGATAGTGAGATTGATCTTATCGACCAACAACTTGATCCTACTTATCTGGAAACTCTTCAAGAAGCTGATAATATCGAGATTGCGAATATATTGAGAAATGGATATGGATATGTAACAATTAACTGTGCAAAGTATCCATTCAATATAACCGCATTTCGAAGAGCACTTGCATTTGCTACAGATAAGGAAGCAATATCCGATGATGTCTGGGACGGATTATCTCAGCCACTCGATAGTATGGTTCCTGCTACAAATCCCTTCTCAATTGAAGGTCAACTACCCTATACTTACTATGAGGCAAATATTGCACTCGGAAATCAGATGCTAGATGATGCAGGATTTCTAGATATAGATGAGGACGGATTTAGAGAAGCTCCCAATGGACAAGACTTTGACGTCCTTGTTGAATGCGCCCAATCATCCAACATCGCCATCGAAGTTGGTGTTGTGATTGCAGATGCTCTCACAGCATTGCATGTTGATGCAACTTCCATTCCAACAGACTTCTACGAGTATCTCAATAGGCTTTACTTGCACGGAGACTATGACATTGTCTTCCTCGGTGGAGGGTTCAGCAGCTTTGATGTTGATTGGATTGCCTATGAGTTTTGGTCCGAATATGCTGATGAACCATATTGGAACTTCCCGAACTTCCAGAATGCGTCTTACGATTCCTGGCGAGATCAACTGCTTCATGCTACCGAATATGAAGATGTTCTCGAAGCAGCTCAAGAGATGCAGAAGATTTGGGTCTATGAAAGTCCTATGATCATCTGTTATGAGAATCTGGTGTTGTCAGCTTACAGAACCGACCGTTTTGATGGTTGGATTAACTCTGTTGTTGATGGCGTTCCAGGCTTTTGGACTAATATCAAAGCTCATCTAAAGGATGAACTAGGAGGACCCTTTGGAGGTACACTTCGCTGGAGTAACTCCTTGGATATTGACACGTTCAACTGGATGGCCAGCACATCAGCATATGCAAACAATGTCAATCAAATGATGTGGGATAGTCTCATTATCGTTGCTCCAGATGGTACTGATGTTAATTGGTTAGCTGAGTCTTACACGACAGAAACACACACGGACAATCCTAGTGTGCCTGATGGTCATACAAGATTTACCTTCCAAATGATTCAAAATGCCACTTGGACTGATGGAATGCCATTGACTGCTGAGGATGCAGCTTTTACGCTCAACTATCTAAAAGAGGCTCCTGGAAACCAATACGGGTCTGATCTCACTGACTTAGTTGCAGCATATGCACCAACAACTTACACTCTAGTTGTTGAGTTCGATACAGAATCATTCTGGCACTTACATACAGTTGCATACAAACCAATAATTCCCAAACATGTGTTTGAGGAAATAGGTGCGGCGAATTGGAACCTCTGGAATCCTGATCCACCAAATGAGGCGATGGTCACCTCTGGTCCATTCAATGTGTCTGAGTATGTTGCAGGTGAATTCACTGAACTGACCTACAATCCTAACTACTTCTTTGGTCCCGATAGAACAACTAGTCCAACTACACCTACTGGAAGTACTGGTCCTGACTTTACACTTGCTATCGTTGCAGGTGCAGTTGGGGCTGCAGTAGTCATTCTTGTTGGTGGATTTGTTCTAATGCGTCAGAGATAGTCTAGGTACAATTTATTGGGGGCTATTGTCCCCCTCCCTCCTTTTTTTTCTAAGGCGTACCTGACAGAGTTCCTGGAGGATATCGTTCCAAAAACTCACTCCTTAAGATATCCATCGCAATATGGTCGTGGAATTTTCCCATTGAGAAAACCATCTCTCTGTACACACCTATTTTCTTGAATCCAACCTTTTCATAGACTCGTTGAGCTCTTGTGTTCTCTCCATGTACATACAGGTAGATATTATTCATGCCTAAAACATGGAATCCTACCCAGAGCATTGTTGTGGTAGCATCAGTTCCAAATCCTCTATCTTGCGCTTCGGAGTTCCAAATAGCGATACCGAATTCTGCATGCCTGTTCTGTTTTGATATATTGAACAAGCTAATTGTACCAAGGAACTCTCCAGATTTCTTATCTTCAACTGCTAGAACAAGTTGTCCGTCCTTCCAAGGATCTGCTATTGTGACTTTTTCTAACCATTCTTGTTCAGATTTTCTTGAATTAGGTAGCAGACCTCCGAGATATTGCCTGGTTTCAATATTGTTCACAAATTTCATCAATATATCGAGATCATCAACTTCTATTGGCCTGAGTTTCACCAAGTTTCCGTAGTACATGAATTCTATCAGTAGCAAGGTTTCAGATAACCTTCATGGTTTACAAAATATCTTCCCTCTGGATTCAACGAATTTAGATTAGTAAATTGTCGTTATCCTTTTATTGAGCTTAACTCTCTGATGAGTTGACTTCCTTTAAAGGAGGAGACTGGAGAAATGCAGTTCGAATTTATTCTAGCAAGTCTAGGCACGATATTCATACTGATGATAATAATTGGTTTGATTATCAATGCACTATTCCTTGGAATCGCTCTAGGTTTCGTAAATGGCGAGAATAGAGAACTCGGAACAACTTTCGTCACAGCACTTGGAATGGGTCTTTTAGGCTGGATTCCAGTACTAGGTTGTATAATTTCATGGTATCTTATTAAGACCCGACATGAAGTTGGTTGGGGTGGAGCAATAGTTGCATGGCTACTTACATTCATCATTGAAGCAATAGTCTTAGCCCTACTAATCTTTGGAGGCATTCTTGCCCTTCTAGCACTACCCTTCTAATACAAGTATACTAGAGTTATCCAACGGATGATTGAGTGAAGGTAATGGAAAGGACTGATGAAGAAATAACCGAACGACCATGCGATAAGGTTCTCTCTGATCCAAATAGAGGGAAACTCGTTGTGGATTTCGGACAGGTTGCTAGGCGACCACTTCGGTTCTTGAAACTCTTGAGTCCATTCCTTACCTCTCATCATCCTCTTTGTTCTCAATTTGAAGGTCATACTATCTATCTAAGACAAAGAAAATTCTGCGTTGGTTGCTTGTTCAATTCCCTCTCATTTTTCATAGCTTTTCCAAGCCTACTTCTTCTTTGGTTCATGTTTCCTCTTCTACTTACAAACAGAATTCTATTCTGGAGTGGTGCAATAGGAGTAGCAATATCATTGGTGAGTAGTGCTCTCGGATTTAATGAGAATATGAGAGTGAAAGTGGTTTCGAAATTACTTCTTGGATCTGGATTCGCTGCAGTGTGTCTATCCATACTAGTATCTGGTAATGATATCTTATTCATGTTTGATGTCAAGATTATCATTATTTTGATACTTTATTTTCCTATCATGGCCATTATGAATGCAAAACGGATGTTGGAGATTGAGAAAGAATGCACCGCTTGCGAATTCAATATGAGATGGAGCAAGTGTCCTGGATTCAGAGATATTGTGTGTGACGCAGTTGATGAAGGCTTTGTTCGTCCTAAAGCTAAACCACCGAATTAGAAAATACGCCTTTCGACAGACTAATTATAGAAAACATAATGGACTCTTAGGCGGTAGGTATGACTCCACGGAAAGAAGTCTTCAAAGATCCACTTATCCGAATACCTGTCGAAAGGATTCGCTTTCCAGATATTTGTCCAATATGTGGGACTAAAGCATCACGACCTGCGAGAATTGCAGCAACCCCAGGGAAGAACAGATTCCTACGTCCTGAGTGGGATCCATCATTCTACCCCTCTGTGCGCAGGAGATATAATCTTACACAACCAGAAACCAGAACACTTCTTCTTCACGTGTGTGATTACCATTACAAATCAGATGAAGGTGATACAAACTACAAGGTCTTTTGTATTGTTGGCAATGGGCTTCTCGCTGCAGCATTCATATTCTCCCTTTTTTCCATAGGTGGTGACCTCTGGATGGGTATGACTCCTGATGCAATACCCCTGATGATTTTAGGATTCTTTCCTCTATCACTTTTAATTACAATATTTGCATTCAGAGCAGGGCCGCTGGCTTCTTCTGTAAAGATTATAGGATTCGACTCTGGCTTCCAGAATGTCTGGCTTCAATTCAAGAGGGCTGATTATCGAGAAGCATTCATGGAAGAAAATGCTATGAGTGCAGAGCTAGTTAGTTGGATTGTACGTTCATAAGAATCTATGATTAAGGGTGAGTTATATCATCTATCAACGTATTGTATTGTGAGTGTACTCTGAAATGGAGAAGTGTTTAGAATGAATGATGGACTAGAGGATATCGAGGTAAGAGGTCTTATTTCTAAAGTACTTAATCGATACGTCGTAATCACCGAAGAGGGAGGAGAATATGAACTATCGGCAATAATGCCTTGGGAAGCCGTGTCCCCAGATTTTGATAGTGGACGTTTCGCTAAAGAGCTTGGTCATACTATGATTGTATCTGGAAAATCTGATGGTAGCACAATTTGGGGTGCTAGACTACATACTCCTTGAGGACTCGTCACTTTCGGTGTTTGAAAATGATTACAGGAATTGATGTTGTTTTTATTCATGTTCAGGATCCTGTTAAGATGGCATCATGGTATCAAGAGGTACTAGGGGTAGATATAGGATTTCAGACTCCTAATCTTCATTGGCAGGAGTTGAACTTGAACGATAATCGTCCACCCACTCGTTTTGGGCTTGATCATATCGGAGATATACCATCTCCAACCGAACAACAACGTATCATGATTTCTTTTGGAGTAGAAGATATACACCTAATTGTTGAAACGCTCGAAAAACGAGGTATTGTGTTCTATGGCACTCCAAAAATTGTAGATGCGGGACCTACATTATTTGCAACTACAAAGGACCCTGAAGGAAATTGGTTACAATTCTCCCAGAAAAAATAAGAAAAAGAAGTGACAGGAGCTTGACCTGCCTTCACAGGCGAGCTCCAATTGGGTCATGGGATTGTACTAGACAAGCTCAGTTTCGTTTTTCCAAAGGCCATGAATATTGCAATAAGAAGTAGCCATGATTGTTCCTTTTTTCATTGTCTTGAAAGCAAAGACTGCATATGGCTCAGAATACATCTCACTTGTATCAGCTCCTTGAGCTGATTCTCCATGATGATCAAATGTGCAATATCCAATTTCAATTGGGAATTTTTCTCCTTCTGGCAAGAAGAAAGCATCACACCACTTGATGTGATGTGCGGTTGTATTAGGATGAGGTATCTCCTTTCCAACGGAAACGGTGATATGATAATAACCATCACCTTTCTTCTCAATTTCAATTACAGGGACATGCTTTTCGCTTTTCCAGTCTGCTGTCTGAATCCATTTCTGGGACATTCTTCTCAAACCTCAAGTATCTGTCATTAGACAGAAAATTCTGCCTACGCATAGGTCATTGCTATCCTCTGTTAAAATCCCTTCGACATGGCATAATAATCCAGTAATTCCTGAATGATTGAATAACATAGGTCAGCAAGATTATATAGAGACCCTTCAGCGAAAGCTTGTAGGTATTACACAGTTCGAAGGTGAACGTTGTGATAGAAGGTCAGGATAATTCTACTGATTCAGAAATTGAAGAGAGAATGATCAGAATTACAGGACCAATGTCCCCGACGGTCTATATTGTCCTCCTTGCACTAATGACTGCCCTTACAACTGTCGCAACAATTGTGTTTGTTATCCCATTTCCATCAACAGCTGGCTACTTCAATCTAGGCGATGCAATGGTAATGATTAGTGGTTTATTACTTGGTCCAGTTGGAGGTCTAATTGCAGGAGGAGTAGGTTCAGCTATGGGTGATGTAGCACTTAACTATCTTCCATATGCACCAATTACACTTGTAGTAAAAGGTGGAGAGGGTCTAGTGGTAGGTACAATAAGCAGATACGCGATGAGCGATAGGAACTTTAGTTTCTGGGACATTCTAGCAGTCATTTTGGGGTCTGTCATCATGCTAGCAGGATATTTTGTATGTGAAGTCCTAATTCTAGGTATAAGTTCTGGATTTGCTCTACTTGAACTGATTACCATCAATTCAATACAAGTTATCATGGGAAGCATTATCGCGTTAATTGTTGGTCCAATACTGAGGTACTTTCTACAAGGATATACTTCTTCACAGGAATGATATTGCTCATCGGTGGAATCCCTTTTTAGGAGATTACCATCCAAAAGAGAACGAGTCTATTCAAGATTTCATCTGAAATCTTATCGAGGTTTTCAGAAATGACTGATCGAAGTAAACTGAGAATTGATGTCGAACGTCTGAATGAAATTAACGAGTTTCTCTTGAAGGATGACAATCCACTGATCAATGGTATTATCGACGTCATTGAGAAATATGGTGGGGTTGAGGAGATTAATAGTAAGGCCAACGAAGCACGAAAACTCGAGAATCTTCTTGTCATGCTGGAATCGAAAAATTCCCCTTTTGTCAAGGACCTTCAGTGGTTACAGGAACAGCGCGATAATGATGCCTTTGTTAGCATTCCTGAATATCGCAAATCCATTCTTGGTGATAAGGCGGATTCCATGACCTTCGATGAGTCTTTCGCAGTCACACTTGAAATCAGTGCCTGTCAGTATTTTCCATGGATTATTGAAGAAGCCAAGCAAGCAATTGAGAAACGCAATCTGATGCCTGGGAGATTCATTCGTGTGCGTAACATGAAAGAGCAAAGTGAGGACAATCAGGTTATTGCATTTGCTGCCGCAATGCAAATTGTAGATGCGTCTTATGTAGAAACTCTTGATACAAAAGGAACATATCCCGGACCGGATGGTGCCCCTGTGAATGTACATCTTGGGGGTCCTGATACAATAACAGGGTATTTTGGGGGAGTTGGGATGCCCAACGAATTCCCATTAAAATGGGCTGATGAATATCTTCACCATTATACAACATACGGAGTAAAACAAGTACTCAATATTAACCCTGGAAGTGTTCTACTGGGATATATGATGCATAAACTTGGGATTGATATGGAGTTCAAGATTTCTGTGTTCATGGGAAATGATAATCCATTCGCAAGTCTGTGGACTCTTCTTACAGCTAAATTATTCAGTCGCGATGATGGGTCTTCACCTCTGATTGGATACAATCTATCAAACAGTGTGAATAACGAAACTATTGAGCTATCAGCATATGTACGTGGAAGCTTTGGCTTTGAGGATGTTGTTCGAATCGAACATCATATCACTGAAACGTACAAGAGCATTGTTCGGCAGCCCTATGACCGTACCGCTGAACTTGTTGAACTAGCAAATCGTGTGAAGAATATCAGTGCTAAACATGAGGGAGGCATCCCAGAGATTGACGCTAAACGAGAACATCCGAGTGATATCTTAGACTACTTCAGAGCTAAAGTTGAGATTAATGATGCAGGAGATATGCCGCATCTGCTACGTAACTATCTTGACAAACATCATGCATTGAATAGGACTGCTGAGGCTTTAACCAAGAATGGACTTGCATTCATTGCCGCAGGTAATCTGCATAAGAACTGATTAGGATACAGAAGAGGAGGGATTTACCCTCCTCATACTAAACCAGATTAGTTATCTGGTTGGAATATGTCATCGTATAATCCTTCAAGAATTTCTTTGTGTTTTTGTTCTTCTTTTGCTAGAGTTTCGAACACAGTCCGATGAGCTGCAACACCAGTTAGCTCAGAGAGTGTTTTGTAGAATGAGTTTGCTCCGTCCTCTCGTTTGATAGCCACGACCAGGATCTCTTGTGGTGTTGAATCAGGTGCAAGCGGAATGTCGATAAGGTACTTGCTCAGACCTGTATCTTCAACCTCGGCAATAGTCTTACATGTGAATGTATCACAGACATCAGTCTTCAAAGCCTCCATCAGCTTCTCCTTGTGTCCAATTTCTTGTTTTGCAAGTTCTTGAAGAAGTTTACCCGAAGCTTTCAGTGTTGCTTCCTCAGAAGCTTTGGTGTAAAACTCGTAAGCCTCATCTTCCCTTTGAATCGCAAGGGAGATTAATTGTTCAAATGATTGCTGAACCGACATAGCCATTACCGCGCATATGAACATTATGCCCTGATTTAAGCCTGATGTTAAGACACTCACATTTTCGAGTACCGAATCTTTTTTTCTTTCAAAAAACGTTGCTCGTAAGGTTGTTAAATTTTATTTTGGAAGGATTTCTTTCATCTCAGATGGTAGGTACTTGTGTAATGCTTTTGGAATCTGAACACTACCATCTTCTCGTTGAAAGTTTTCCAAAATAGCAACTATGGCTCTGGGATTTGCCATCATTGTACTATTTAGTGTGTGAGGGTATCCCTTTTCCGTTCCACCTTTCTTCAGTCTATATTTGATATTTAATCGAGTCGCCTGATATGATGTACAATTACTGCACGATCCAGCTTCTCTGTATTGACCCTGTCCTGGCATCCATGCTTCTAAATCGTATTTCTTCGCTGCAACTATTCCAATATCTCCAGTACACACATTGACCACTCTATAGGGTATGCCAAGCTTCTGGAAGAATTCTTCAATATTCCCGTTTAGTTCCTCATGGATTTTCCATGACTCATCAGGATGACTGAACACAAATTGTTCAACCTTATTGAACTGATGAACTCGGAATATTCCTTTTGTGTCCTTGCCATGTGTTCCAGCCTCTTTTCTGAAGCATGCGCTTATTCCTGCGAATTTTAAGGGGAAATCTGTAGGCTCAAAGACTTCATTCATGTGCATAGCACCGAGTGGGTGTTCTGATGTAGCAATAAGATAGAGGTCTTCATTCTCAATCTTATACATCACATTCTCAAAATCTGCAAGATCAGTGACTCCTTCATATGGCTCTCGTCTCATCATGAATGGCGGGTAGATGGGAATAAAGTCCTTCTTTATCAGCATCTCAAGTGCAAGTCTTTGCATAGCTAGGTCAAGTAAGACAAGTTCATTCTTCAAGTAATAGAATCTTGCCCCTGCAACCTTTGATGCTCTCGGGATATCAGCTAGGTCAAGGCTCTCAAGTAAATCTACATGACTCTTGACATCGAAGGTATGAACCGGTTTTCCACCCCACTCACTTACAACTTCATTGTCTTCATCACTCTCACCATAAGGAACAGAGTCGTGGAGGATATTTGGTATACTCATCTGAATGGTCTTAAGCTCAGTTTCAAGTCGGTCCTTTTCCTCTTCTGTATTCTTGATGTTTGCATTAACTTCGTTTACTTGATTGATAATTTCAGTTGCGTCTTCTCCTTTCTTCTTAAGTTCTCCAACCTTCCTTGAGAATGCATTTCGTTTAGTTCTAAGCTCCTGAATCTCTTTCATAAGAGATCTGACTTTTTCGTCCAAGACGAGGAGCTGCTCAAACTCCTTTAGTTTCTCCTCGTTTCTCCTTCTTTTGAGGTTATTACGAATAAGATCAATATTCTCGCGAATGAATCTGATATCAAGCACCGAAATCACCTAGTGTTATGAGATTAATTCTTGATTTCCTTTTCAGTTCATTGGATTTGCAATAGCTCGTTCATATGATTTCTCCAGACTTACTATCTGCGTGTCCCATGAATAGTCTTTTTCAATCCTTTTTCTACAGTTCTCTCCCATCAACCTTCTTAATTCTGGATCATTTCCAAGTTTCCGCATTCCATCAAGTACAGCATCCTTACTATCCGGTTTGACTAGCACTCCTTCATTCTCGGATAATAGATGGATTGTTTCACCAATCGCAGTGGTAATCACAGGTAATCCACAACTCATTGCCTCCATTACACTAAGTCCAAGTCCTCCAATATTTTGAGGAATGACAAATGCATCCATCTGGCTCAAGATTCTCGGTACCTGGTGATGGGGAAGAGTTCCTAGCCATTTAATTGAATCATCATCTACAGCATTTGCAATCTGTGATTTGAGCATCCCATCTCCAATCAGAGTTAACCTTGACGATGGATTTTCCTTATGATAATCGCCAAATGCTCGAAGCAATAGATGTACTCCTTTGTCATAGCTTAAGCGGCCAACGTAGACAAAATCCACAATATCACCATCTTGTTTCTTTGTCGGAGGTCGAAATCTGTTAATTTCAATTCCATTTCTCACGACACTAATCCTCTCTTCTGGAATACCATATCTAAGGAAGTATGGTTTTTGAGAGGGATCCACAAGTATGACTTCATCATATCGCTTGGCGGCAAAGAGAGATGCTTTCCAAGCAATCCCAAATATGGTAGTGTAAGCCGATCCGCCTTGAGCATATGCCAAGTGATATGTAACTGCTAAAGGTGGTAATGACTTCTTGAAGAATGGCAAGACGAATTCTGTACTACCTGAATTCATCTGAACATGCAAAATGTCAATCTGATTCTTTTGACATTCTCGTGCAATCATCCGAACAGCGCTTACGGAATCTATTGAGAAATGAGGATTAAGTTGTACCGCAGGAAATCTGTGTATATTGCCTTCAGGAAGTCCACCAACCGTTTCGGACTGTGTAAACGCATGGACCTCATGACCTCTTTCAATCAATCCCTTGAGCACACTATTTGCCCGGATGCAGAGTCCATCTGCTGCATGAAATTTGCTGACCATGCCAATCCTCATAGGAACCATAGTCGTGCAGTTTCTACTCCCTTTAAGCGCTTTCGATGAGTAATTTCTTACAGCACTGCAGATGGGCAAATTTTGTTCAGGTTGCATTCAACACATTTAGGATTCTTGGCATTACAGGTCTTCCTTCCATGAGCACCAGCCAGCCGTGCATATTCATACCAATCTTTTTGGGGAATTAATTCCATTAAATCTCTCTCAATCTTTTCTGGATTTTTTTCATCAGATAGACCAAGTCGCTGTGTTACTCGTCCAATATGTGTATCAACCACTACGCCTTCATTGATTCCAAAGACGACAGAAAGAACAACATTAGCAGTCTTTCTACTCACGCCTGGTAGTATCTTTAGCTCGTCAATTGATTTTGGAATTTCCCCACCATACTGGTCAACAAGAATCTGTGAAGCCTTTTTGATATATTCAGACTTCCTATTGTATGTTCCCACGCTCCTGATAATCGATACCAAGTCATTCATATCAGCTTTAGCCATTTTCTTTGGTGTAGGGTATTTCTTGAAAAGTTCTGGTGTGACTTTGTTTACCGATGCATCAGTTGTGTGAGCAGACAATAGCGTCGAGATTAGCATCTCAAAGGCATTGGTATGATTTAGGTAGGTTGCCGGAGCATCAGAATGAGCCTTTGTAAGTAGTTTCAGTATATTTCTTATATCCGTCGTAGAGCCACCCATTATGTTTTGAACCCCTCACTCTGATGTTGTCATACACTGCAATTTAATCATATTCATTAATTTCGCTTTTTTCAACAGAATTAGTGTTGTCGTTTCCAAATGGTCCTTTTGCGATTGCGATAAGGATTAACAAATTCATGACTAACACAACAAGAAAAACAAGTGAAGGAACAAGAAAGGTGTAGATTGCACCAGCTATCACAGGCCCCACTGATGATAGTATATACACAACAACCCAGAAAATTGAGAGAATCTTTGCTGTATCAGTCTGTGGAAGTCTTTTTCGAATCAAAATCAGAACAAGTGCAGCCCACAAAGAATCATTTACATATTTCATTACTATTGCAACAAATGGTGTAGTAAAGATGACTCCCAAACTTGGGAACAGCAGATTTGCTGCATTAATCACTTCAAGTGGAGCAATCACTGGAAATATAGGTGCAAAGTAAAGTAACGCTGCACTGATTGGCATGACACTATAGACAACAATTGCTGCGCTCTTGACCCCTCTACGATCAGAAACACGTCCCATCTTCAGTAAAAGTGGAACTGAAATCAGGAGTTGAAACACGAGTATCAGATTAATTCCAGCAATATCAATTGCGAGAACCTCATTGGCATAGATGAGAGCAACAGTCTTGAAGAGCGAATCACTAATTGTATCAAGCACAACAATGGATATCAATCCAGGTATGGCAGTGAGAAGTAATCCAACCGCTTTACGATTTTGATAGTAAAATTCTCTAAACAGCGGCCTCTGTGATTTTTCCTGTCGTTGGATACTAGGATCTAAGAAGTATGCCCTTACAGCGGATGAGATGAATAAAGACACTCCAGCAACTATGTACAAGACTCTGAATGTTTCTGGGAATCCTATTATAGGTTCGAGAAATCCAAATACAACTAGTGAGATTATACTCAACCCTCTTCCAGCTGTGAACAGAGAGAGAGCAAAACCTCCGTGTTCTTTGGGCACATTTTCCATTATATACGCTGATGACCCACTTCGAAATAGGTCATGAACTGAATAGAAGAGCAGAGTCATAACAAGAATCCAAAAGTCCAAGAATATGCCAATAAGAATGTAGTAAATCGATAGCACAAAAAATGCGCTCACTGCAATCTTCTTTCTATCCACAATGTCCCCAAGATACCCTCCTGATAATCTGAAAATACTACTAAAAACCGAAACAACTGATAGAACTACGCCAATGACGAATACTTCCCATCCAATAGCTCTTAGATAGAGATTGAAATATGATGAGAGATAGTTGAACGTGCTTAATACCCATGCGGTAGCTAAGAATGTTCTATAGTTCTTGTTTGCAAAAATAGTTTGCAGAGATGCTCGCAAGCTTTGTTCTGGGGTCGTGGTATCTCCCTCGTCTGCTGGTTCCAATTTATTAGTCACTTGAAAGAGTTTCTGTATCTGCTCGTTGTCTGCTTTTCTTGATTCTGATTCTTCTTCTTGGAACAGCTCGGTCACAATACATCCCAGAACATATGTCAATACGAGAATAATGATTCTCGTCTACACTATGTCACTATGGTTAGTATATAGACTCCTGTCTCTTTTGGTCAGGACGATATTCCCGAGAGTACGATGCCTCGAGAATCATCCACGTCTTCTTAGAGCATTGTCCATTAGTCATCAAATACAAGCACACTAACATCACCATCCGAAGTTGGCATGGCGACAAGTCGGTGTGTGCATATATCTGCAGTAAGAACAATGCACTCTGGTGGAGTCGCCGATCCTACAAGATTTCGTACTGCCAGCTCTAAATTCAAAGCGACGAGTCTGACTATCTCTGGATCATTGAACGGGTCCACCTCACGTCCTGCTTCAGGACCGATTACGTTTGCAAATGTTGTATCTAATCCGCTTCGTATCATTTTATTTCATTTCCTTTCTTTTTCTACGGCTTTCACCGCGGGATTCTCTCTTAGAATGGTTCATCACAATCGAACGGGTTCATTGTATTCTCTCTCCTCTGTAGTTACCTACAAAATTATTCCAGAACCCGATAAGCCACAACTAAGAGGTGCTCCTGCAGATCAACCTCACAGCGAGTCCCCTAGCGCTTGCAGTAATGCAATTGGCTAGAATGGTTCTGGGCATTCGCAGGGTGGTTGTACTACAGATGAGATACCGTTGACTATGCCAATTGACAATAATTCTAGAGCCACACGATTGTGAGTCATACTCTCGTAAATAGCTCTTTCACGGTCTACGTTAATCCCTTTCACCTCCAATTTAGCTATATCTCTGGAACATTCACTGGTGGCGCAGAACTAACTAGACTAATTGACTATAACTAACCAACTAGCTCTCTCTAGCCAGTTTTTATGCTCGGATTCATCCTTTTGAATCCTACTACCAGTGTTTCGTAAGAAATTTTCACCTTCCCTGCATAATAATAGGGTTTGTTTCTAGAAACAGGCTGGAAACGTCGTAAGCTTATAATATAATGGACTCTTACGAGGTGTTCTGTGAGGAGAAATAGGTTTCTTGGAAAATAAGTCAAAAGAGTGTTTGATATCTAAACATTCGGACAAGATATATACCTAGATGCTATATAGTTCACATACGTGTGTTCGAATGGCATCATTAGGTACTGGGGTTGCCAAGCTTCTTGGAAGGCTATCAATAAATCCTGCAACCCGTCAATCCCAACTGGCTCAAGACCTTAATGTTACTCGATCAGCTGTAAATCAATTATGGAAAAAGTTGGAACAAGAAAACAATCTTAGAATTCTGAGTAACTTGGACTACAAAGCAATTGGATTTCATCTTGTATATGGTTGGGTTGCAACAAGAACTGATAAAGATACATTATCAAAATTCCAGAAATGGATTGAGAATCATGAATACACCATTAGTGTTGCGCGATCCAAATTGACATCTTTCATGGATGACCGTATTATATTCGAGTCGCTAGTACCTGAAGGTAATGATGTCAGATCTTTTTTGCAAACTGTGGAACGCTTCAGAAAGAAACCATACTCTCTGAATGTGACTTATGATTTCGCATCAAACATAGCGAATCACTTCAATTTTGGGTATTTCGATGGTTCAACATGGAACTTTCAGACTGATTTTAGACTTGAGGCTGCAATTGATGCCGCAAAAAAATACGCAGACATCTTACCAGTAGGCCAATCAAAAAGACAGGGAACAATTCGTAGAGTTTCTCTTCAGGATATTACAATAGCAGCAGCTCTAGAGTCAAATTACTTCGTCACTTCCTCTGAACTGTCCAATATCTTAAGCAGAGTGGGTCTTGATGTACCTTCAGAGAGAACTCTGCGAAGGCGAATCAATAAATTTAGAGAATTAACTGCACAGCCATATATCTCACTGGAGAATATTGGCTTGTCAAGGACGTTCGCAGTTACACTCGAAGCCTCTGAGCAATCTAATGTTTCTAAGCTGTTACGTTCACAAGCTGTCACAATGCCAAAAGCTAGAGTGCTTTCTGGATCAGATTCTATGTTGCTGGTCTTAAACCTCCCCGCAGATACAGACTTGTTCTACATCTCTAATGCAATGACCCATATTGTAAGTTCCCCAACAGAGACGTGTACATTTATAGCAGAGCAAGTGCGAGAACGTAGATGGCTTGAAAACATCGTCCATAAAATGACTGTTAGAGTTCGAAGCAAGAAAGAAAAACCAGGAGAATAAAAACAACCTTTGAGGAATGGAACGAAATTGGTATCGTCTAAAATCTTGTCACAGATACACACTCCATTCGATGATATTCTTCCTAAGGTTGAAGACCCAGTAGCGCAATTTTATCTAGATACTATGAGAATCTATCTGGCACTTAGTTCAGGTACTTTGACATATGATGACGCAATGGATGCTGTAGATTTACTAAAGAAGAATCCAGAATTTGCGAGGTCTCCAATCAATCCTGTACGACTTCCGATTAACAAATACTTTACAGATCGTATTGTCGACAATTTGGGTACACTACGAAAATTCAATCTAGTAACAAAGGATTCGATTAAATCGGCATGCAGTTTTGCCTTTTTGCTTCAGGATAATCCCATTAGTCATGTTGATTTCACTACGCTGTCGTACTTGATAGACCACCCACGCGCATCATTCACACAAATTGCGGAAGCAACAAATCTTGCCCCACGAACAGTATCAAGATCTATTACTCGCTTGAGAAATAGGCATACTACTAGATATAGGGCACTTGTTGATTATTCTGCTTGGGGAGTCAATACCTTCATGGTTTTTTTCACACCTCGAGAAGGAATCGATTGGCAAATGTTCGAGGATGAACTAACATCTTACCCTTTTCTCAAAGCCATGTTGAAGACCACCATGACCGACCTAGGATACATATCTGTTAATATTCCCGGAAACGAGGATAATGAGAAGGTCTTCCTTCGAAGTATCAATGAACTATCAAAGTCAGTATTCGATTATGTCAGTATACATAGACAAGATGCAAGTAGCGTCGAAAGAAATCTTTCCTTATTCAAAAACAACAATTGGACCTTCCCTGAGGAACTTAAACTTCTGTTGGAAAATCCGGAACTTCCTGCTCCAGATATTCCCACGAGAATTCTTGCCTGTGGAGGTCATCAGAAGGGTCTTACTGAAGATGAGTTTATTATCGCATCTCTGGCAAACTTGAGTGCACGTGCCGCCCCAGCTGAATTTGCAGAAGAAATGAAACGTAGAAACTTCGATGTTACACCGAAACGAGTCACGACCACTATCAGGAAGTTAATCAATCGGAATATTATGATGCCCTATGTAGGATACCAACTTGGACAAACAACTGACTTCTGCTTTGAGATTGTCTGTGATTCTGACTGGACTAAGAAAATTGAGTCAGTTCTTCCACTATTTCCATATGTCATCTCGTTTATTTCTCCTAGAGGTATTATCCTCTGGCCCACTGTTCCTGGATCTCATCAGGTTGAATATTATCAGATGCTACGCTCCCTCGAAGAACAATCTGGAGTAAAGTCAGTTCAATCAATAATGACAATCATACTGAAAGGGTCCCGATCCATTCTGGATTTAGCCGCTTCGTGGAAATATACTAGAAATGGTTACACCGTTCAACCAGATGCTTTGGACCTGACAAATTACATTTCGGACTATTAATGGTCATCTTTGAATTGGTGGAAAGCATCTAGTAGAAGTTTAGTTGATGATTTTGAGTGGCTTACGGGTGGGCCAAAAATGATTGTATCCACACCACTTTTTTTTAAGGGGTCAATTGCCTCGACAAGATTCCCAGGTGTGGAGTAGAAGCCCCACCTTAGAAGATGGTCAATTCCAATTTTTTCTAGAATCTTGGGTGAGAGTTCTTTCTGTTCAGAAAACATTCTGCGAGCAGATTCGATTGAATCTTTAATATCAAATCTAT
The DNA here is from genome assembly GCA_016841005.1 of Candidatus Thorarchaeota archaeon. The sequence continues at coordinate 32,531 of JAEORG010000264.1, forward strand.
CCATGAGAGCTCTAGATGCACCTAAAGCAACTATAGCTGCCGAAAACAGAAAATCGTTAGGAGGAACTGCGGAATAAGACTCGGTTATTTTAGTAGGACTGAAGATGCCGATCCTAAATTTGGAATCTCTATCTCCAAGAATTTCTAAAGCCCATTTCACCATCGAAACATCCGTAAGGTTCAGAAGAACACCATCTACCTTCTTTGACTCAACAATCATTCTAGGTCCCTGTGCAGCTACCCAGACAGGGCAACTGATGCCTAGTTCATTTAATGTGTGCTTGATAGATTGTGCTCCACCTATCGTTTCAGTAACTATCTTACTGGGAACCCATTGTTTCTTGCCCACGGAACTAAGAGCATCCTTATCTCCTGGTCCTATCAGTATGTCAAAACGGTCACCAAATTCATTGGTCAAGGTTTCCACAAATCTCACAATGTATTCTGGGCTATATATCACAGAAGGAAGCAACCCAATTCCAATTCTCGACCTAGATGTCATTGAAGCAATTTTTACTGCAATACTAGGTGCAAACCGAGGAGCTGGAAAATCTACAACCCAGATGTAATCAATCTCTGCAATATCACTTTGAGCTGATATCGAAATAGTCTGTTCATACTTCTCATGAACGTTAAGAGCTATCCCCCACTTCATTGAGCATCTCTCCTGGATTTAATCTCTTGAAAGATGTCTATCATTGCTCCTCTCCAATCACCTGAGAATGGTGGTCCGAGAACAACTTCAGTTATTCCATGTCTTACAATAGTTTCAAACATATCCACCATATGATTGCAGTCACCACTGATTGTGAAAGTGTCCATCATTTCCTGATTCACAATGGGTATTCCTGCCTTTGGTCCTCCTTTTGCTACAGCTTGTCGGAGTTTAGCAATCTTCTCTGTATCTATACTAAGCATATCGATAACTTGTTCAGGCATGTCTGCTACGACGATTGCCACGACTTTCTTAGCCAGTCGTTCACTTCCTCCCTTGAATGTGGGAATCGTTGGCAACCATGCAACCTTTTCAACTGCCTTTGGATTTCGACCGACCTTTTTCGCTGAACGATCAATCTCATCTACTGCATATTTCAAATACTTCGGGGGACCGGAAAGAATCACTCCATCAGCGACCTGCCCGGAAAGACGAAGCATCTGAGGTCCCCTAACACCTAGAAAAATTGGGATTTGGACACCTTCTGTACTCCTCAAATTGAATCCCTCTAACTGGAAAAGTTGATTTTCTACTGTTACCGTTTCACCAACCCAAAGCCTCCGAAATGCATCCACTGCATCACGAAGAGATGTGACTGGTTTTGTCAGATTGATTCCAAGCCGGTTTAGGTCCTGTAAGCCACCGATTCCTGTACCAAGCACAAACCGTCCATGTGCAATTTCATGCAAACTCAATGCTGCACGAGCAAGTGTGGAAATATTATGGACACTCATCGGAACAATCCCAGTTCCAACTCTCACGTTTGAAGTATTCAAAAGAGTTGAAGCGGTCAGAGTAAAGATTTCTTGTCCAATACCTATGTCTTCTCCTATCCAAATTGATGTTGCACCCAGCTCATCAGATTTCTGTGCAATCCAACTTGTTGAATCCAGTTTCATATTCGTAGTGATACCAATACTCGCTTTGTACACAGAAACATCCCTGTGCTAGCAAACAAACACAACTAAAGAATGATTTCCAATGAACATTTCAACAAAAGATTAGATATTTCTGTAGATGACAACATCGAATGAATGACATAAATTGAAGCGTATTCTGTGGGGTATCACTGGGTCTGGAGATCTGCTTGATGAAACACTCAATGCAATGACAACGTTGAATGAAACTGAAGGTTTCAAAGTGTCCGTGGTACTGTCCAAAGCTGCGGAACAGGTCTGGCGACGGTATGGTCTGTGGGATGAATTGAGTTTACGATTTAAAAAAGTCACTCGAGAAACAAATTCCAATGTACCTTTTGTTGCAGGTGCTCTGCAGATAGGACACTATGATATCTTTGTGGTTGCCCCATTGACTGCTAACTCAACTGCAAAAATAGCGTATGGCATTGCAGATACACTAATCACTAATGCAGTAGCACAGACTCTGAAAGGATCCACACCTGTTGTACTTTTTCCAGTTGACCAAAAACATGGGCAGGTCGAAACCAAAGCTCCTGATGGAACAGCTTTCACAATTCGAACTCGTCAAATTGACATCGAAAATGCTGAGAAACTTCGTAACATGCAAGGTATCACTGTTGTCTCATCTCCAGGGGAGATACCTGAGGTTGTCAAACAAATTCTTGAAATAAGCTAAGCTGGTCGGTGTCAATGACATCAGAGATCACTCAAGACCTATTATCCCAAATCAGGAA
>JAEORG010000265.1 GCA_016841005.1 Candidatus Thorarchaeota archaeon
ATCTATGATAGAGGATGAGATGCTTTGAATTTCAGGGTGCAGTGACTGCTGATTTATTGTTAATGCTCTTACTTCCACTCTAATATCTACTTGATTTATCTCATTAGATCCTCTATTAGTAACGCTGGTAGTGTACCTTATTATTGTGGTCCCATTTGAAAACAATGTCGTGTGAATCTTTATGTCACTAAGTAGTATATTGCTGGTCTGAGCTTCGCCTTCATAGAAGATGAATGAATTAACAGCTAGGATTATCAAAAGACCCAGCATCAATCTCTGACATAACATTCCTTTTCTCATTTTACCACTTACACCTACAACACATCATCATCAAAAAGGATTTGGTGGAGGGCGAAATCCCTCCGTATTCGACATTTAGCGTTTTCTTAGAGCTAAAGCAGCAATACCAATTATTGCAACTGTACTAACAGCTACTAATCCTAATTCTAAAGGCAAGAATTGAAATGGGGTTGTTGTTGCAGGTGTTGGATTTGCTGCTTCTTCCAGTTCAAATGATGGATCGTGCATTAGAGTTCCCCCATCGAAATTGGGGTAAGCAAGAAACAGGAGCATTGCTTCTCCATTTGTCCAATATGATGCTCCCACATCAACTACTTGCGCTGTATTATTTGGAAGCCTCATTATGGCACTATCGACCCAGCGATAGAATCCTGTTGTTACGTTTGTCGAACCTTCAATCAAAGCGATGTCCTGAATGTCGTCATCTTTTCCGTCGTGATTCTCATCAACATCCTCGAATCTCACACCATAATCGTCCTCAACATCTTCAGATTCATGCTCTATATCACCATCCTTCTCATGAGTAACCAGCTTGTGATTCGAGTCTTCATCAGAAGCTAAATCCTCTTGCAGGTAGTTTAGAATCGCGATTTTGGATGTGTTTGAACTGAATGGAAAATTACCAATCTCGATGTCAATCTTGAATTCAACACCACCACTAACTGTATAGTTTGCTTGTACACCTTCATCATCCGTGATTGTACCTTGATAATCATTCATGTACAAATGTCCATAGAATTGAAGTGTCATGTGTTTGTAATCTGCTATATTCAAAGTATCCATATCGTCACTAGCTAAACTCATATCATTATCATCATCTTCAATCTCTGGCATCCAATCCTCATACCAACTATCATCAAATTCATTCGAGCTTATTCCACCCTTGATGTATGTGACATAAACCTCCTCATTCAGTCCATTTTCATCAGTTACAGCTCCAGTCTGAAGAATCCAGTCGAATGCATTTAGCGGTACAAATGCGATCGTTTCATTCACTTGGTAGACTCCATCACCATTGAGATCCTCAAACTCAACAACCATACGATAGCTAACTGAGAACTTAGCAAGACTGCCGTTAATATCCGATGTATACCAGAATTGATACGATGGATACTCTGTATCTACTTTCACACTCATCACATCGGTCTGAATCCAAATCGTACCATTCTCATCTCTCTCGTATTCAGGTTCATACTCGGTGTCAGGCTCGGTTTCTTCTTCCGATTCAGTTGTATCTTCTGACTCCGAGTCAGTTTCATGTTCTGTTTCGGTATCAGTGGTTTCATCTTCTGACTCAGTTTCTGTCGTTGCGTCCTCTGCAGATACATAGGTGATGACACCAGATCTTGAGGAAAGCATCACGAATAGTAGAAGAAATGTAAGAAGCAATGTAGCGCGTTTATTCACCATTATCTATCACAGATTATCACTTCACTATAGTATATATAATGAATCTGAAAAAACATCTTGAACTGTTTGCAATTACGACATCGATAATTAGATGTGGCACATTTATGACTTTATGAGGGTTCTAAAAACTTCAAAAGTAGATTAAATCCTCTAATTCAATCGGCTCTCAAATCGAACCTCTATTTTAGAAAGGTCTTCGATTCCAATTTCAGGATCTTTGGATTTGTTTCTTGACATATATGCACGAGTGTAGATCCTTGTAGCCTTCATATTGTCTGTATATTATCTGGATATTATTTAACTTCATCAGTTATTGGATTTGATTTCTAATTGGTTGGCGCCTTTACTACGCGAATTTTCCCGTGTAGTTCCGAAAATTCGACTCCGCTGTTTCTTCATGGAATTCTTTTGGGATTATTAGATGAATCGTGTCATTCATCTAAGAATAGTATCTCATCATATGGTTGTCTATACAACCCTGCTCTTTGCCGTTTTTGATCGATAACATGTCCGATAATCCCTATACTTCGTCCAAGGACAAACAACCCATTCAACATCTCTGTTTCAATCAACTCGTCTTGTTCTTCCTTCGAGAATCCAATACTCATTGCGAGGTCTAAAAAGGTCACACCAATGCAACCATCCACATTCAATATCAGATTATTTTTCTTCTTCGTTGTGAGTTTTTCTACCTCCACTGCATAATCCAGGTGTGTATGTATAGGAAATCTGTCATATACAAACTTCTTCAATAGAGTTACCCGTACATCTGGATTCTGAAGTGACTTCACTCTGTGACCAATACCAGGGATGTTCATACTTTTTCTTTTCATATATTCAATGAATTCATCTGGAGCTAAATTATTTTCAAGAGCATCTCTGACGTATTTTGCTGCATCTGAAATTGCACCACCAAAACGAGGACCGATGGTAAGAATTCCACTGGCAACAGATGAGACCAAATCCCTTCCAGCTCTTGCACTTACTATAGCACTATGAGCTCCTGAAACAGCTGGTCCATGGTCTGCTGTGAGTTTCAACACTAGTTCAAGGTACTCTTGAGCATAGGTTGGTAATTCCCGCTTGAACCAAAGGAGACCTATAACATATCCTATCGATTTTTCAGATTCAATTATTTCATCTATGGGTTTACTATTGTAAGTGAGAACATCTCCTCTATCATTTGAGATTGTAGAGATTATACTTGATGGCCGACGGACTAATCCTTGCTGTAATGCACTATCAAAATCCAGAGGAATTACTGGTGGGTCTATCTCTTCAAACTCAGGTATTAATCCATTCTCTTTCAATTCTTCAAAGGTCTCTCTGATTTTCTCTCCCATCTCTTCAAATGACTTGGGAACTATTATACCAACTTCTGCCAGAGCTCTGTTTTTAGCTTCTGCAGTTTCTTTCTCACTATTAGCCATTGCACCTGCATGCCCAAATTGAGTTCCCTTTGGTAATATTTCAGCTGAAGAACCTGAAACCCACATGACTATGGGTTTCTTCACTTTTCCTTCCTTGACTGCATCAGCTATTGCATATTCTTCCAACCCTCCAATCTCACCAAGACAGACAATCATCTTGATATCAGGATTCAACTCGAAACGTAATATATGATCAATCAGTTGACTTCCAGGATATCGGTCGCCACCAATTGCAATTCCTTCGTTTATTCCATTGGTGTTTTGTGCGATTAGGAAATACATCTCATTACTCATTCCACCTGATTTTGAAACCATACCAACATTTCCAGGTCTGTACAGTTTTGATAGCTTGATATTTTCCGATGTGCCAGCAGTGTTTCCAATCTTGAAAGCACCTGCTTTTATTCCTCCCACAGTTGCAGGTCCAATGAGTATTTTCTGTTGCTCTTTAG
>JAEORG010000266.1 GCA_016841005.1 Candidatus Thorarchaeota archaeon
TACAAGTTCATTTAGTGATCGTAGTTTTCGTAGTAGGGTTTCTCGTAACTCAGGAATTAGGACCTTGACTGAATGGGATTCTATTTCTTCATCAGAGTCTGCATATACAATCCGACGATCACAGTGAGCACAATAGATATCATCACCTACTTTCAGAAGTGGTGATCCACATTGTGGACAAGCATCTGCAAGCATTGTTGCTCCACGACGGAGTAATTCAGCCATCTTCTTCACGGGTTGGTCATCTGTATCAGGCATATGAAACTCTCCAGTGGTGTTTTAATTGCATTATTTGGCTATATAGTGTTTGAGTATCAATTCTTATAGAGCAATGAAAACGTTGATATTGTAAATGAAACAATCTGTTTCTGTTAATCGCACAACAATGTCGTGCGTAAAGACAATTTAGAGGTGAGTCCTCATGGACCCCGAAACGCAGAGGAGTATAGACCAATCGAAACATCTGCTTAAGCAGATTTCTGAAGATTCTTCAGTTCCACGGAACATCAGACGTGCAGCCAATGAGGCAATAGCGGTCCTTGAGAATGAGGCTGAATCGCCCGCTGTGAGAGCGCAGAACGCAATTTCAATCTTGGATGAACCAAGTCAAGATCCTAACTGTCCAAATCATGCCAGAACCAAGATTTGGCAGGTTTCTAGTCTTCTTGAACCAATTCGAGCTTAACTCTTACATCGGTCTCTAAGGGTTACATGCGTTAGTCCAGAAAGGGGCTTTCGTATATAGAGCTGGGCCTGTGTTAGCATATGATAAAAGCAAGAATCAGAGGAATATATTCGCAATCGCTGACCCAAATACTGTTACAAAATCATTTCGAAATTGTCCAACCCATTCCTGAGGTGGCTAGAAGATTTGGGCTTCCCTTTAGAGAGGATATTCCAGATGTTGATATTTGGGACCGAAGTGATTTACAGGGGATAGTTGCAATTGCATACGAATCGATTCTTGATAGATTGTCTGATGTCTTACGACGCCGATTAGGAGGAGTCATTACTCGAACCCCAAGGGTAGCTAAGAGTTCTATCTACAAAGCTTGTGTACAAGGGAGAGATGAAAAGACCGGTCAAACACGCCTTGATCTTGGTGCGATCTCAGGTCTCTTACCAGATAGAGGGATGAAACGTGGCGAGTATGTCATGGTTCAAGTGAGAGCACATGACTATGGGCGAAAAGCACCGGTATTGTCCTCAAGTATTACAATTCCAGGTCGCTCGGCTGTATTGCTTCCTGAACCAGTGGTTCGATTAAGCACTAAGATTAAAGATCAGGAAAAGAGGAAGGAGTTAATCACACTAGGTAGAAAAATTCGCGAACACACTGAGAGTTGGGGAATTCTTTGGAGAACTTCAGCAATGCGACTCACTGAGGAAGAACTACATATTGAGGTTGACGACCTATTGGACAGTGCACAACAGATTTACAGAAAGTTCTCTGAGTTACAAGGCACAGGTATTCTTTTTGAAGGAACGAGTAATGCAGATATTGAATTTCCTGCTGAAGTGAAAGAAGCTCTGGATAAGACTCGAGCAAAGATAAAACCAACTGTCAAATATCATCATTTCTACAAGAGCGCAGGATATGCACCTTTGGTGGATTTTGCAGAGATTGTGATTGAGGAACGCCCAGATGAGAAGAAGTACATCACTTCCAAGCTAGAAAAAGTATTCCAAAGCGACATGCCTAAGAAAGAAGACCCAATCAATATCGAACATGTCAAACTTGATGGTAGGAATATAGTTCTATCAAGAGGTAGAGTAATAGAAAAGGATCAGACTTCCTTCAAAATAAGACGCCAATTTCGATATACTAGTAGAAAATTGAAAATCTTACAGGACTATCCAGACAATGTAGATGTACCACATGATGAGGGAGATTATGCTGTGACGACAGTGGTTCCAGGATCTCTGACATTGGTTACAGATTATTATTCACGGGAAGGTATACTCAAGGGGACCTATATCAATGTAAATACAGGTGTAGAAGTATATCCCAGTATAGGAAATAGTCCAGGTAGAATAAGGTATATCGACCTTGAAATTGATGTAGTTGCACCCATACAAGGCGAGATTCGAGTTATAGACCAGCATTTATTGAAACGTGCTGTTCAGCGCGGCTTTATCACTCAAGAAATGGCTGACCAAGCTTATAGAAAGGCAGAAAGTGTGTATGAAAGTATTATTGCAGAGAAAGGAGCTTCAGAATCTTAGACTCATTCCACATTGATAACTGTGGATATTGTTCTTAGTGACAAGTCGATGGAACTCATTATGTCCTCTATTGTGTTTCTAAAGCTATCTATGCCCCTAGAACATGTTATGGAAATTTCCAAATTGGCAGCTTGGGTTGAAACATCAATCTCTAGTCCCTTTGGAACAGGACTATTATCCGGTGAAATGGCATTTCTGATTTTATTAGCAGTTGTTGGAGAATCAAATCGTAGTATACTAGTTGCTCTCACTTTAATCAACACCTAGCTCGGTTACTAGTTTTTGAATCTCTTTCTGGTCCTTTTTATTTACTAATTGAAGTCGAACGGATTGCTTTGTTGGTGTGCTATATTTAATTTCTCTCTGAACAAGCTGTTTCAGGAAATCATTCAATTCGTCTGATCCATGCTGAAATGCTATATCAGTTGAAGATTCGGACTTCATGATGATGATTGGTGATTCAAGAATACCATGCTTCTGTGCGATAAAGGCAACATCCGATAATGCTTCGCTATTGATACCAATCGAAGAAACAACGGATAATATCTCGTCTTTATGTTCCAATATTTTATCCAAGTCTTTCAGACGAGATTTTAAGAGATTGAACCCGGATAAGACATGTTTACAGTA
>JAEORG010000267.1 GCA_016841005.1 Candidatus Thorarchaeota archaeon
GGGAGCAGCAATAATCACATCTTGCCCATCTGATATAGCGTTGAAAGCCTCTTCTTGAAATCGATAAAGTTGATTGATGCCTTTTGACTTGAGTAATTCTATAAGCCGTTTAGGGAGTTTCATGTCATCCAGACTTATTCCATATTCCGCATCTGTAGCAGGTATATGTCGATAGCTAACCAAATAGTCCCTTCCTCTGAGAGCCATATTTCGGATGGTTTCAGGTAACTCATCTATTGAGAGACCTCCTTCTGCAATGGTTTCCCTGATTGATTTCTCAGACTCTACTCTATCACCAGTTCCAGTTGATTTTCTTCTTCTCCCCTTCGTATCTCTGTCTGATGATCTTCCAGATTTTACTATTCCAGATGATGGTTTTTCAGGTGTTAGAGACCCACGTTTGACAGCCTCGATATATGCATCATATGCATCAAAGAGGTCATTCCCGCGTCCATCCACCATCATCGAAACATCGCAATGATGACATTTTACTGACCAGATACCGCCTCCTTTGTAAATATCAAGTTTAGAGCCGCATGTTGGACAGTGTAGAACAGGCATTAAATCACCAAGTCTTCTTCCCCTTCCATCGAGAGGACCTTATGAAAGTTTGTTGATATGCTTGAAGGTAGGCAACTCAGGAGAGATTGCGCCAATCACTTTCATTTTAATATAAACATTAGATGACTATCGCAATATTTGAGGTTGTCAAATCTTGAGAGCATCACCATACCATCTACGGATCGCGCTAGCAATTGTAGTAGTAATTCTCTTGACGCTACCACTTGAAGCAAAAGAAGTATCAGCTTCAAATCAATCAAATGCTGATCTTGATGGTGTTAAAATTGCGTTATGGAATGGACGAGGTGCTCTTGAAAGTAGTGTTATTGCACTCGAACATATGTTTACCTGGATGAATGCCAGTGTGATTTACACAAATTCATCACATATACGTGATGGAGGGCTTGAGGGAATTGATATTCTTGTCTTTCCTGGAGGGAGTACTGGTTCTTATACCACGTCTTTAGGTTCGGAAGGCATGCAAATAGTCCGTAGTTTTGTATCAAATGGAGGATCGTATTTTGGTATCTGCGGTGGAAGCCTGTTTGCAACTAGACTTAGACTCGAGTTATTTAATGGCTCATATGTTGGTCCAGTGGCTGGAGCAACCTACTATATGATGAATATGAGTGTTAATCGTGAATCGACCGGTCCTGATTTGTCCGAGGAACCAGAAACATACAGTCTCCTATATTGGAACTCTGCATATTTTAGCGCAGATGATATGTCAGGCATAATCCCTATTGTGACATATCCATCAAACGGAGAACCTGCAATGATTGCGTTTCACTATGATTATGGGACGGTATTTCTCTCAAGCCCTCATCCCGAATACGAAGAGGATTCAGATCGAGATGGAACAGCAGATTTCGATAACTTCGTCGACCTGGATTCAGAATGGGGACTTTTACTGAAGGTAACTCGATGGCTAGTGGACACATCTACTGAATGTTGTCCAATAGTAACAACTACTGATACTATCTCTGGACCCACAACAAACACCACAGATGTAGAAACTCCTCTTAATCTATATTCAGCTTTTATTATCGGAAGCATTGGAATTCTCATAGTCATGGTAGTAATTATTCTCAAACGTCGGTAGAAAAAAGTGCGCAATTTCACTCGGAGTAAATGAGTGGAACTGACAAATAATAGTGAAGCAGGGATTATAGCTATCAATTTTCAAAGGCTATGATAATGAAGTATGGTATTTACCCATATTGTTTCCTTTATGGAAATGGTAGCAAGGGAATAGACTTTCATGTAGATCTTGCATTGGCAGCAGAAGATGCAGGATGGGATGGATTCTTCTTATGGGACCACATTTGGGCATGCTGGGAAGGATCTTTGGGAGTGGTAGATCCATGGATTGTGATGGCTGCTGTGGCTGCTAAGACCGAGAATATTAAGATAGGCCCAATGGTTACTCCGATTGCGCGAAGACGGCCATCCAAGCTGGCACGGGAAACGGTCTCATTAGACCATCTATCAAATGGTCGATTAATCATGGGGGTAGGTCTTGGAGATACACGGGAATTAGGTCACTTTGGCGAAGCCTCTGATCAAAAAGTTCGAGGAAAGATGCTTGACGAAGGTCTTGAAGTCCTTACAGGTCTCTGGAGTGGTGAGCCATTCTCTTTTGATGGAGAATACTACCAGCAGAAGGAAGTGACATTTCTCCCCAAGCCAGTTCAGAAGAAGATACCAATCTGGGTTGCAGGATATTGGCCAAATAAAGCACCTTTCAAGAGAGCAGCTCGGTATGATGGCGTATTTCCTCTTGCGGACAGCGAAGATGGGATAACCATTGAGGGATTGAATGAGTCAATCTCAATTATAAAGAATGAACGAGGTAATCTCCTGAATTATGATATTGTGGTTTCAGGTGACACTACAAGCATTGATAGGAAGACAGACTCTGAGAAGCTTCAACTATGCGCTGATGTAGGAATGACTTGGTGGCTAGAGTATCTCTTAGACTCACGTTCAACTCCTAAGGAGATTATGGAACGAGTCAAGCGTGGCCCACCAGAACTCTAACGATTGTGCGTGGTTCTTGCACAACCCTTATTAATAGATTTTCGAAAAGGTCGTTCAGATGTGCATAAAATTCGCACAACCTGTAGAACAGGGAGATTAATCAAATGGTTAACGAAGTCAGTGCAGAAGAATTGGGTACCATTGTATCTGAGAACAAAGTGGTATTCGTAGACTGTCACGCAGTCTGGTGTGGACCGTGTAGAACTCTTAGTCCTATTATGGAAGAATTGAGCGACAAGTTTGCTGACAAGGGCGTCAAGGTTGTAAAGCTCGATGTCGACCAGAACAGAGAATTCAGCATGGAGAACCAGATAACTGGCGTACCAAGCGTTCTTGTATACTCAGAGGGTAAACGTGTTGTCTTTGATGACGGAAGCGGCCGAAAGATGGACAAGCTTGTAGGTGTAATGCCACCTGAAGTGTACGATCAGATTGCAGAGAACCTCATTGCCGAGGCAATTGCATAATCAATCAATGTTCAAAGGGGAGCATTGCCTCCCCTGAAGATTTCTCTTCTTTTGTGATTCATGTATCCTCTGGGATTCCGAATTCTTTGATTCTTTTAATTCCTACTTTGTCTACGTAGGCTTCCGTATACCCACAATCAAGACATACATACTCGTCTTTGAATGCTAGTTTTCGACGATGTGGCCACCCAGACATTCTTACCATAATCCACCGTCGAATGTATTTTGCTCCAACCACCTTCAACCCGAAATGGCTGTTGTTCCAGATATTCCTACCTTCACACTTGGGACATTCACCTGATTCTTTCATTCTGTGACCTCTATGAATGATTATTTGCAAAATGGAGTATTCTTGAAGTCCGTATTGAATATTCCCTATCTATGACTTAATTTGCAGTGAGAACGCAGATAGATTCATAGGTCTAATTTCTATGACCCGATTAGGTTGTGACCGCTGTGGTACAAGATGTGACTCCCGAAGAGGCAAAGAAAGCCATTGAAGATACAAAACTACTCTTCCTTGATGCATGGGCACCTTGGTGTGGTCCTTGTCTTGCTCTCAGCCCGGTGATTGAGGAACTTGAACAGAAATACTCAGATAACAAAGATATTGGATTTATTAAAGTCAATACTCAGGAGCATAGATTATTTGCTGCTGAGAATAACATTGTCGCGATTCCATGTGTTCTAGTCTATCATAATGGTCAGCCAGCAAGTTTTGAAATGCCAAATCCAAGAAGCGGTGAGAATATCAAGACAGACCGCCTCATAGGTTTACGACCAATTGAACACTACGAGAAAGTTATTGAGCAACTAGCATGAGGTGCAAAAGATGCCCATATTACCATTTGGAGATCAAAATCCCAAGATTGACCCTACTGCATACATTAGTAGTCAAGCTACTATTGTGGGTGATGTAGAGATTGGTGCTCGTGCGAGCGTATGGCCAGGAGCTGTGATTCGCGGAGACCAAGCAACTGTAAGGATTGGAGAGAACTCAAGTATCCAAGACAGTGTAGTCATTCATGCACATAATACTGACAGTCCAGCAATAATAGGTAACAATGTAGTTGTTGGGACTTCAGCTGTATTGCATGGAGTCTATGTCGGGGATACAGCTAATATTGGAGAGGGATGTGTTGTATTTGATGGCGCAACATTGGGAGAAGGAGTTGTACTTGCCCCAGGTAGTATTGTACCAGCCAATGTAGTCATTCCTCCACGAAGTCTGAATTCAGGTGCACCTGCGACTCAGATACGGGAACTCTCACGTGATGAGATAGAAAAACAGACTGCTAGAGCTCAAACTATGGCAGATGTGTTTACGAAGTTAAAGAACTGGCAAACTGCAATCTAAATCACATGGTTTCTCGTGCAAGTGTACTGAGAGTTTCACACCCATCGTCAGTCACATGTAGCACATCTGCAATTTTTGTACTCCCTGCATCACGGTCATAACATACAGGATGGATAGATAATACCATCCCAGCACGTAGTGTTGTAGTATTTCCACCTATTATATGCGGAGGCTCGCGAAGATCTAATCCAATGGAACTTCCTATTGGGTTAACCATACCTTCTTGGAAAAGCCGTTTTCCTATGTCATCTTCTACACGTTTAACAAGTTCGTCGATAGTGATGCCAGGCGTAATATTCTCCTCTATCTTCTTGCTAATGGTTAGATTATCATCGAATAAGATACGCTGGTTCTTAGTGGGAGTCCCAAGATGAATGGTTCTTGCAATTTCTGCAAAATAGCCATTATGACTGACTGTGATATCAATTACCACAGGTTCATCACTACTTACACGTCGTGGACTTGGTTTTACGAAAGGAAATCGGGCATGGTTTCCTGCAATTACTGCCGCTCGGATCCCCTTCAGTTGCCCTCCAACGCTTCGCATTGCAGCTTCGATTTCAACTGATGCATCAGATTCAGACTTATCTGGTGACACGGTCTCGAGTGCTGTACGTATTCCAATCTCAGCAATCTTAACTGCCTGCGTAATAGCATCGATTTCTGCAGCATCCTTCACTTGCCTTAGTCGCCATAGGGTATTAGAGAAATCCTTGAAACCAGCTTCAGGTAATGATTGCTTAAGACCCTCGAAATCCTTCACTGATAGCCATTCTTGTTGAAGACCAATCATGCTTGTTTCAGATCCAGAGCCGCGTATTGTATCTGCAATGTGGCTCCAGAAAGAATGACTGTGGGTTGGATACCATGCATCAGAAACATTTGGACGAAAGGTTTTGATGATAGACAGTACAGAATCTTGTCCGAGGGCTTCTTTTTGAAGTTCAGAAATCAGCAACATGGGAGACTGGCCATCGATGATGATGCATGCTGTAGGTAGATAGTATTTGGGTGATTGATAGCCGGTAATGTACTGAACATCTTGTGCACGTGTTACTAATAGAGTATCAACTTCCTCATTCTGCATTGCTCTATGTACTTTGTCTAGTCTCTGAGGAGTGAATTGCATTACAAGTATCTCAATTAGTTGTTTGAGGAGCTGATTTTTTTCTGGCTTTTAAGCTTGATTGATTTCTTGTTGGTTAAAAGAAAGTTGATGAAATGGAAATGGCGGGACCGCCCAGATTTGAACTGGGGATACCCAACTCCGCAGGCTGGTGCCTTATCCATGCTAGACTACGGCCCCGTTCCGCAAAAATAGTGTTCGACTTATATCCTCTTCGTTGTGAAGGTGTAGAACCTGTGTCGCTAAACTCTTTCATATAGCAGTGATCATCTTTACGCTTGCCTTTCCACCCCTCTTCGTCACCCGAAGAGTGTGTGGTGATGTTTGAAGCACGAAGCTCTCACCCTCATCCAAATTCTCTAGGACCGTCTTTCCCATTGGACCATTGAGATATTTGGTGAACCGGACCACAACTGGGTGGTTGGATGTGCTGATTCTTTCTACTGTCCCCATATTGGACAACCTCGACTCAGAAGTTTATCCGTATGGACTCTTTTAAACTACAATTTATTCGATTAGATATCAAATTGGCGGGACCGCCCGGATTCGAACCGGGGAAAACCAACTCCGGAGGCTGGCGCCTTATCCATGCTAGACTACGGCCCCAAGGGGAAAATTCGTGTCAGCTTTAAAGAATTTCCTCATGACACAATCTCGTCTGGGTTGATTGCCCACCATGCTCCACGTTTTCCCTCATGTTCTCCTTTAATATGTCGTAGAATTTTATGCCCTACCTCAGATTCAGCACGCTGATTCAATTTCTTTATCCGGTCCACTATTGTTCGTCGCTTCTCTGAAGTACCAAGTAGGTTCTCTGCTAAATCTGGGGACGTTGCACCGTTGTGCTGAAGAATCTGTGCTAGTATCTTTCGGTCGAGTTCATCTCTGCATACTCGTGTTTTGATGACCTCATTCAATTCACCCCTGAAGACACTTGTATCTCGAAGATTTTCCAAATATTCAACTCTTGCATTGAGTTGCCGTATATCTTCTATCATATCATAAACTACAGAAGGAAGATCACTGTCAAGTCGTTCAAGCACCGCTTCTCGAATAAACCGTTGTCTACCGCTCTCACCTACAAGCTCGTCGATGCGCTCAATTGTTTCTTTATCTAGCCTAAGGCGAATGCTTACAGTGTCCTTTGACATTGGATGGACCTCCTTTGACGAAATCTCGAGGCTCTCTTCAAGTCTGAGGTTACGTAACGACACAGTTATAACAATTAGCAATCGAGGCACCGAGAAGATGAATAGGAGCAAGGCTCAATGGTGAATACTGAGAAGACCCTCAAACGCGAAAGAACCCGACTAAGAAAGAGCCAGAATCCCCAACAGATGGATCTCAAGAGAATGAGGAAGGTTCAGAAAGTAAGAACCAAGTTTTGGGCAACGAAAAAACAAGGTGAGGTCGTTAAACCAGTTGTAGTCGAAGACAAAAAGAAACCCAAAAAGGACAAACCAAAGAAAGCCAAAGAGCCAGAGTTAGAAATCGTAGAAGAAGAACCCGAGCTTGAGGTAATTTCTGAAGAGCTTGAGGAGCTCTATGATTATGATGACGAAGAGATTGAAGAAGACATCGAAGACGATGATTCTGAGTAAACCATTGTTACAACTTGAAGCCAAGGGTATAAATTCACTTTAGTACTGGAATCATATGGGTACACTGTATGTTTAGAAAAGCATCTGTCAGTTTGTTTATTTTGTTACTTGCCTTGTCAATGTTCACGCCTCTTGCTGTTCATACCATTGTTGATGAGAGTGTGACAAGACAAGAATCGTTTCCAAGTCAAGAAGCTAAAACAGCGAATATACTAATTGATGAAGCCCACACTGCAACTAACACAGAATTATGGACTCCAGGAAATGCATCACGATTTGGGAGTTTCATGATGTCATATGGGCATCATGTAGACATGAACTTTGATTCTTCACTCGATTCTGGGATCTTGGATTCTTATGATATCTTTATGCTTTTCTTTCCACAGGTTGAATTAACAGCCTCTGAGGTCACTGCAGTTCATGACTTCGTAGATAATGGTGGACATCTTCTTTTAGTGGGAATAGATAACAGACCAACTGTAAGTAATTATTCGTCTCAACCACTGAACGCAGTATCTCAAGCATATGGTATTACCTTCAACCAAGATTCGGCGTTAGGGAGCGCTCTGAAAAGTCAAGGCCACATGATAGAACATCGTCTATTTTATCATGTTGATTCTGTTCTAGGAAGAGCGGGGAATTTCCTTCAATCATGCTCTCTTACAGTAGAAAGTCCAGCATATGCGTTAGGTACCGTAAACGAACGTGTAGGTGCAGCTGCTGCAGAAATTGGAGACTCAAAGGTTTTAGCAATAGGTGGTGCAGCACCATTTTTAGTGCTGGGTCATGATAACTGGTTAGTCAACCAGGATGACCACCATCAGGCTATATTGAACATGCTTGATTGGATGCTGGGTAATCCTGAAAGAGATGTTGTGGTCCCAGAAGAGAACATCATTACAGTTGGACATGGTCCTGACCTAAATGAAACTGAAATTGAAGAATATCAGATGTTTACAGGAATTATACATGATCACACGACTTACAGTGACGGACGAAGCACTGCAGAAGAAATGATATGGGCAGCTATGAAGAGACAAGTTGATTTTATGGTAATGACTGACCATTCATGGGAGAATCCAGGTCTAACAGGAATTTATGGAGCTCTAGCTTGCAGAAGTCTCGTAACTCAATATGGTCTTGATATTCTCATTGGAGTAGGTGCGGAGTTATCCAACGGGCCACATGTCCTCGGATTCCCATTAACAGAAAACATTTGGTCCGGTGATATGCAAGAAAAGGTGGATAGTGTGCATGCCCAAGGAGGGATAGCAACTCTATGTCATCCACTTCTAGGACAAGGGTATATAGAACCATGGACCAACTATGATACCTACGGGTATGATGCGTTTGAGGTATTAAACGATATGTTCTCATGGGGAGAAGGGGAATCCTCATATTTCAGACCATTTTATGCAGCCAGTGATACTCATGACGCAGGACATGTTGGTCGAGATTTCAATGTTATATTTGTGAAGAATCCGTCTGGTCCTAACGGGACACTTTCTGTCATGGATATCGCTGATGCTGTTGTTGACAGACGTCTTGTTGCAGTAAATCAAGTCTTTAATATCACATTAGGGGATGCGGTCTGGGTCAATAGATACTTGGAGATGCGTGATGTAGCAGAAGCAGAGATAGCAGATGCAGGAGAGCTTGTAGATCAAGCAATTAATGATGGGGCACAGGTCCTAGTATCCAACACATTTCTGAATGCTGCAAATGACGCACTTGATTGGAAGAATCCAAGTCGTGCAATTGAACTTGCGAAAACTGCTGTGGATTTGCTCGATCTTGATCTGGATATTGATACCTCAGACTTAGATAGTGCGGGACCTGATACAAACGTAGAAATCGGTTTTAATGTTCAAAATGGATTGGATTCGGACATTCAATTGAATGTAACTCCATTCTTCTACACATCAATATCATTTGATTCACCATCTATTATGATAGACGAGTCTTCAGAATCTTCAGGTATCTATAGCCTTTCAGGTACCACAGATTCAGACGGGTATACTAGGATTCTCTTGAACTTTGAATTTTTAACTCCGTCAGCTATTGAAAGAAACTTCGTCATTCCGATTGGAGGCATCATTGCTAATGTGTCAGAGGAAGTAACTGCAGTAACTGGTGGATACAATGCAACCATTCAACTTCTCAGGGATCCAATTGACTCTGTATACATTACTTCGGTGAGTATCGAGTACGATACTGGAGGAGGAACAACTAGCGCAACAATGGAAGATCTAGGTGTTGGCTATAGTATAACTATTGGTCCATATGCTGCCGGAACTAATGTTACATATACCATAACTATCAATGACTATCTTGGTAATGAGTATACCATTGGAGAAAGAATATTCGAAATTAGTAGCTCAGGAGGAATAGTTGACGTAGCTACCTTGGTTATAGTTGGAGGAGTAATGGTAGGTATTATCGCACTCGTCATAGTTGTAGTCAAGTTTAGAAGGTAGTAAAGAATCTGCACAGTTCTGGATTGTAACAGCAATCCTTTAGAGGTTCTTCTTAGCAAGAGGCATGGGTCAACAACCAAGTTGACGTAGGGTTGATGCTGCAGATGACATCACTAAGAGAGATAGTAAAGCATCTTGAGAATATAGCTCCAAAAGAGTACACTCTTCAAGGGCTTGAAGGATATATCGAGGTTGGCCCCTCTACTAGTTTTGAGCAATCTAAGACGACAATTAATCGTGTTGTTGTTTCGACATATCCATCTGCAAAGGTGGTTGCAAAAGCTAGTCAGGAGAAGGCTAATCTTCTAATCTCATACAGACCCATGTTTGGGACACAGATAAAGCAAATTGCTGGTCTAAATCTAGTAAGAATACGACTTCTAGCTAAAAACTACATCTCGACCTATGTAGTTGGAAGTCCTTGGCTCAGTGCAAAGGATGGCCTTACTGATGCTTTAATTGATGCCTTTAATATGAAGCATACTAGGAACTTCACGGTGAAAGGATTATTCTCAAATACAGTACCAATAGGAAGATATTGCGAACCGCCAAGTAATATGAACCACTCAGGATTTGCGAATTATATTGCATCCAAACTGGAGATTGACTCTGTAACATTCACAGGAAATCTCGATGATGAGATTCAGCAAATCATGGTGTGTGCTTCAGGTCTTATTACATCAGAAATGCTTCTTATGGTCGCTCAAGAGAATACAAAGACTATCATAACAGGAGAAATTCATCCTGAATTGAGAGTAAAAGCTCATGAAATAGGAATGAATATCTATGAGATAGGAACCATTTCAGCTGAAACCCCGGGAATGAAACGTCTGCGTCATCAGTTGAGCTTGGAATATCCTGAGTTGAAGTTTGAATATGCTGATGCGGATCCAATAACTCACAATTTACGACCATATTCAAAAGATATGGCGTAATATTCTACCTATTCTGAAGGATATCTAATCAGTACGACATTCTTATTTCGCGGGACACCTACCTGATTAGCGACAGGCATACATTTGGTTCTCATAATATGAATTGTAGGAGCCAATGGTGTAAACTCAGTCATAGATTCAAAATTACCCATTCCCTTTGCGATTATTAACTCAGCATCATTGAACACTTGAATGAACTCCGCTGAATCTTCTTCGAAGTTAACTCCAATAGCTGGTGCTCCTGTGTCAAGAACATCGTCAACATAATCATGTAGATTGACCTCATCAGCATCTTTTCTGGTGGCATCATTTAATACTGGGCCACCCTTTACAACCGCAAATACTTTCAAACCAAGATTTCGAAGTTCTCGAATAAGAAGCATGTCAAGCACAATTTCTCCTGCATTATCCATTAAGTAAAGAATCTCTTTGGCATTAGAACATAAATCATAGAACTCATCAATCTGGTCGATTGCAAGATCAGATTCCACCTCCTCTATGATGTTTCGAAGTTCATCCAAGCTGAATTCTCTTCCAGCTACATCAAATTCGATTGCATTCGCAGCTGCTGTCATTAGTGTTGCTTTCCGAAAACGTTCTTTCTTGTCGCTGATTTCATCTACGATTGATTGAAGTTCAGGAAATATAGAAAGAGCCATAGAATTGGACATGTGTTTCAATTCTTTGTAAGGGTCCTTTCCTGTCATCCTCTGCACAAGTAAATCACGTTCTGTTCCGATATGACTCGGAACTGAGTCCTTATTGAAATTCTCTGTGAGCATCCTGAGCATCTTGGAGGTTACTTCCATCTGCAGTTCAATGTCATCAGTTGCTAACTTGACTTGGTTAAGCGCTCGTTCTAGTAGACAATGTGCACATTCAAGACTCACTTTCACTTCGACATCGCCATCCAAAATCCAAATTCAATACGTGAAAAACCAATTGAAAGCGGCTACTTCGAAATGGGTTCAACCAAACCACGTAATACTGCTTCTGGTTTTTCAGATTTTGCTACAGCAGATGCAAGTAAGACACCTTGTGCACCTAGCTTGATTGCGGTGTCAACATCCGTACCAGTGCTTATTCCAGCACCACAGAGTATTGCTACATCCTGATTTACAGCTCGAATAAGGTCTACAGTGTCAGTGATTACTTCTGGTTGTGTCTGTGAAACTGAGATTCCGGTACCGATTAGTTCGGGAGGCTCTACTGCAACTGCTGAAGGTTTGATACCAGCTGCTGCTACACTTACAGGAGGGTTATTAGTACAAACAATGGTGTACAATCCAAGCTTTTCTGCCTTCCTTACAGAGGCTTCAATGTCAGCTAATTGCATACGGTTTTCAGAATGATTGAGTAAAGTTCCTGTGGCTCCATTAGCGACCAAAGTTTCGCCCAAAGTATGACCTGTAAATCGTCCTGGATCTCCTGCATCCAGATGTTGAGAGAATACAGGAATGTCCACTGCTTGGGCAACTCTGTAGATATCTGCAATCTGGGGAGCAATAACAATAGATATGCTGTATTCCTTTGCAACTTTCTCACATATTCTTGCTAGAGATACTGCATTTTCCCCTGTTGCTTGAGGGTATGTTTTCAGATTCAATGCTATGACTGGAAGTTCTATCTTGACCATCAGACTACATCCTACAGAGCTTTCTCTAAAGTACTCTGATAGATGGTGCCTGTTAATGGCTCAATATTAAGCTTGTTTACTAGCGAGCTGCACCAATTAGGAGCTTAAGTGAAGGAACTCTTGCGTACCCTCTTCGATTTAGCTCAGTTATTGGTTTCCGTAATTCAATCTTGACAAATTTACCAGGTTCTGGGTTCTTGTAGTATTTGAGGTAAAGACTTGAGAATTCAGAGAATGAAGCAGCACTCAATAGCTCAGATACAACATCATTACCAATTCGGATGAATGCGTCTTCGTCAGGTGCGGCACCAGATGCAATTTCGATCTCACCCATAGGTTTCTTCGAAACCATAAATCTCTCGCCCATAGCCATAAACTCGAGTTTGAATTCATCAGGAGCTTCAATTGATTGATTGAGCGGAGGTTCTGTAAACATATACTTTAATCGATCTTGAATGGTTGCGTGATATGGTATTGTGATTGTAAGTTCGTCAGGAGAAGGAGATTCCTCGCCTTCAGTAACTTCTTCTTCAACCTCTACTGATGTAGGTTCTTCGACAGCTTCTTCAGCTTCTGCATGTTCTGGTTCAGTATATACATCTTCACTTACTTCTTCAACTACTTCTTCTTCTTTAGTTTCTACATCTTCTTCATCATCGTCTTTCTTACGACCGAAAAATTTTCTCATCATTTTAGTTGTCACCACATCATAGTTGCAGACGGTCATGTGCCGCGCAAATTGGTCCCGATTTAAGAACTTCTATCAACAGATTCCTAGAAAAAGCTACTTCGGCCATACCCGTTATGTTGCAGGTCGTACGAGTTCGTTGGCAGTTTCAGCCGCTAGCTTTTCTATCTGAGCAAGGAGAGGTGCAGATGCAGTTGGTTTTCGCTCACCCCATAATTCTTCGACAAGGAGATCACGTATAGCAATTCGGATGACCTCTGATCGATTTGGGTACATGCCCTGTTTGATGAGCTTGTCAACGCCGTCAACATATGATTCGGGCATGCAGATAGTTACTACTTTCATGGTTATCTGATTCAGTTCATGTAATCTTGGGTAATGAAAGGGTGTCTGATTGAGATGAGTATCTGGGTAATACTAGGTCCTACCCATACTCATTTACTGTGATATCAAGGGCGTAATACTAACTTCCCGAATTGTTCGCCTTTCTCAAGTAATCTATGCGCTTCTTCAGCTTTTGAGAGTGGATATACACGATCAACCACTGGACGCAGTTTCTTTGCCCAAACCAACTTGAGTACATCACGTAGTTCAGAGCGAGATGACATTGTACTACCGAGAATCTCCAACTGTTTCCAGAATATGAGGTTCACATTGGTATTCACCATAGATCCAGATGTGGCACCCGGTGTAACAAGCTTTCCTCCCTTTCTTAGACTCTTTAGGCTTCGTTCCCATGTGGCAGCTCCAACAGAGTCCAACACAATATCGACACCTCTCGTATTGGTCATAGTATAGATCTCTTTGTGGTAATCAGGTGTGGTATTGTAATTAATGAGATAATCTGCACCAAGTAATCTTGCCTTCTCTAGCTTTGTATCTGAAGAGCTTGTCACAAATACTCGAGCTCCAGCAACCTTTGCGATTTGCAAAGCTGCCAGTGCAACTCCTCCACCAATTCCGATAATTAAAACGTCATCACCGGGTCTTAGTTTTCCTTTTACCATCAACAAACGCCAAGCAGTCATAAACGTCAAGGGGACTGCTGCCGCCTCGACATAGTCAAGTCCTGCTTCTTTTGGAATAGGAATAACATTTTCCTCATTTACAGCAATATATTCTGCATACCCACCACGTACATGTTCTCCAATTATCTTGTAATGTGGACAGAGAGACTGCTCACCCATCCTACAATACTCACATGTGCCACACGATAGACTAGGGTCGATGATGACTCGCTCTCCAAGTTTAAAATCACTGGTTACATTATCACCAAGCTCTTTTACAACACCGGAGATGTCGCTACCAAGTATGTGTGGCATCTCAAGGGTCATACCTGGTATTCCTGCACGCACAAATAGATCTAGATGATTAAGTGCTACACCTTTCACTTCTACGAGAACCTGTTTCTCACCAAGTAGGGGTGTTGGAAAATCTGTGTATTCTAATACCTCAGGACCACCGTGTTCGTGGAATAAACTCGCTCTCACTTTAACCGCTTCCTCTCAATAGGATTGTATATGATTCTATCCGATAAAACTATTCGATTGGTGCTATTTTTAACATGTATTTCAAGTGGACAGATTTAACTTATCAAGATACAAGTCGAATTTTAGCTATCTATTCACATTATAGGTGTATTAATTTGGCAAAAGGAAAAGCAGGAAAAGTACGAGCAAGTCACATTCTAGTCGAGAAGCATAGTAAAGCTTTACAGATTATTAGTGAGATACGGGAAGGTCTCGATTTCAAAGAAGCCGCTAGTAAGTATAGTACAGGTCCTTCTAGGAAGAAAGGAGGAGACCTTGGATTCTTTGGCAAAGGTCAAATGGTACCTGAATTTGAGAAGGCTGCATTTGCATTGAATGTAGGTCAGATGACAAACGATCCTGTAAAAACAAAGTTTGGTTACCATATAATTAAGCGAACTGCATAACAACCATATATCAAAATAAATGAGAAAACGGGATTATTAGTCCCGTTTGCTTCACTACTCAGCGGAATCTGAGGTGTCCTTAGCTTTCTTAGAGGGAACAATCTCTTCTTCTGTGAAGCGAGTTTCACAAGAGGATAGAACCTTGGGGAGAGTAGTATACTCCATTTCGTGTTCTCCTAATCTATGAGGCTGGAAGGGACCAATTCTCCTAAGATAATCTGCAATTTCCATTCCCCTCTGACGGGTAATGTCAAATGCAACATCCTCAAAGAGGTCAACAGGACCAATCAGCATTCCATTACTGACTTGGAATCCAAGTCCAATAACACGTGGAGGACCATCAAATCTTGTACAACGAGAGTCCTTCAAACCCACTGGCAAGAGAGGGCCTGCATGTGAACCACGCATCCAACCTGATACAAGGTGTGGTAGTGTGAATGCCTCTAGAACTTCTCCCATTGCTGGTAAACCAGAGTGTGCTCGTACAATAGCTACGGGATCATCTTTACCAACGTATTTCCCTGCGACAGCATGTAATTTGTCAGTACTTACTGATGCAGCTACTAGACCATCAGCACGATAGATTTTCTTGATTGTGAATCTTCCAGTACTACCTAATAGAGCCAATATGTCGTACATTTCCTCAGGGGCTTTCATCTCCACAAAACATGGAACTTGCTTCATGATGTCTTGAATAATGAATCTAAATCCATCATGTAGATTAGGATCAATAACAAGACCTGCAGTATTGAAAGGATCAGCAAAAATTCTGAATAGTGGATAGTTGAAAGCACCGGGTTCAGTCTTGTCTGCCATAAAGATTCCAAATGGCTCAGACTTACGTTCCTCTATCACCATCTCCGCGGAACCAGGACCCATTCCCTTCACATTCCCACTGAAAGTATCAGAAAGTATGTCTTGGCCAGCAGCATAGATTTTTTTCTCACGGGCTAACTCAGTTCCCTTCATAAAAGTATCAAAAGCAAGACGGTGAACCTCTTCATTACCCTCACCCTTGTTGTGGGTCATGATTAATTCTAGATCATCACCAGCATTTGCAACATGGAAGTCGTTGATAATCTTCTGCTCGACTCCTTTCTTTAGTTCCTTTCTTGCTAAATCAAAGAGAAAATCTGGGACAATAACATGCCCAGCAAGTGAACCGATGTCAGCTTTAATCACGCTGATTGTGGTTTCTACCATTACTAAACTCGCTCCTATGCATAGTAAAAGGGAGACAAAGTCACTCCCTCACGGGCTTGCGTCACGGTTTGACTTTGTTATAGCCGTTGCGGAAGTGTCAACAAACCTTTGCCCGTAACTGGGTATGCTACTATTCTCTACACATATAATAGTGTCGATAATGCACGTTGGGTAGCCACAATTTCTAATTGTGCATTAAATCTCAAGTAGGAGACTCTTCACTTTCATTGTAGCATCAAGAGCTTCTTTCCACGGACGCTGCCACATGTTTCTCCCAAAGAGAAGACCAATTGCACCCTGTTCAATACAGACCCGAGCACGATTTAACATATCTTCATCGCTAAGTTTACTTCCTCCAGAAAAAAGAACCTTCGTCTTTCCTGCTGTTTTGACAACTTTTCTCACTCGTTCTTCATAAGACAAATCGAGTGTATTGTATGGCTCTGGTTCTTGGAGCTTACTCATCGGGTCAGCTTCTGGTACGTTCAATTTTACGAAATCAGCACCCAGCTCATCTGCGACCCGCGCAGCATAATCGATTGAATATAGGGATTTCTTTCCCCCCTTTGCTTCAACAGCTTCTCCTCTAGGATAAGACCACAGAATAATTGGCATACCATATCGATCAGCGTCAGCTTTGACTTTTCGAAATTGATTGAAATCAGCTACTTGATTGGGACTTCCAACATAAAGTGTGTATCCAATTGCATCTGCTCCAATTCGTACTGCATCTTCAACAGATGCTGTCATAGGCGATAAGGCATGAGAGTCGCTCGGAATTCTTGTCTTACCATTTATCTTAAGAACTATTGGAACCTTACCTGCGTATTTGTACGCATATTTTTGAGCTAATCCAAGATGTAGAGCAATTCCAGAGTAACCTCCTTCTGCAGCTAAACGAAATTGAAAATCAGGATTTGCAGATTCAGGATTGGGAAAGAATGTTGATGGCCCATGTTCTAGTCCCTGATCAATAGGAAGAATCAACATTCTTCCATTACCAGGTCCGTGTTCATACATTAATCGATGCATCCGGACTCTTTTCCCTAAACTCAGATAATCCATCTCATCAAGCCTTTCCGTCATATTCCGTAACCTACCAAGGATCTTACTCGTTTCGAAATGATTTCTAGTGTTAAATGCATGTCGTCTGACTGTTCGAAAGTGTAAAATTAGTGTTCGCTGTATCACAGAAGGGATAGATTATGAACGAAAAGAGAGTTTCAGCGGAACGTCCTGTGACACCAGATAGAGAGCAGTACCATTTGGAGGTGAAGGAGGGTGAAGTTGCTGAAACTGTTATCATTCCAGGAGACCCTAAACGAGTCAAGAAGATCAGTGAGGAATGGGATGAGTGTAGGGAGATTGCAGAGCATAGGCAGTTTGTGACTCATACTGGAAAATTCAAAGGGGCACCTATTTCGGCGTGTTCTACAGGGATTGGAGGCCCAGGAACTGCAATTGTAATCGAAGAACTTGCAAATGTGGGAGCTCGCAATTTCATTAGGGTCGGATCAACTGCTACCCTGAAGGAAGAAATCGAGATTGGAGACCTTATCATCTCAACGGGAGGTGTCCGACTTGATGGAACAAGTAGACAGTATGTTAGACCTGAATATCCTGCTGCTGCATCCTACGAGGTCGTCTTAGCATTGGTAGAAGCAGCTGATTCGTTGGGAGTGAAATATCATCTTGGTATATCCGCGTCAACAGATTCTTTCTATCTGGGACAGTCTAGACCTGGTTTTGGCGGCTATACTCAAAGCTTTAGTGAAACTCTGATTGAGGATATGAAGAAGGCTAATGTAGTTAATTTTGAAATGGAAGCCGCAACTCTGTTTACTCTAGGGAATATCTTTGGTTTCCGGACAGGTGCAGTATGTGCAGTCTATGCAAACAGGGTTCGGGACGAATTTGAAGTGAAAGGTGAATCTGATGTGATTAGGTGTGGAAACGAGGCAGTCAAGATTCTTCATGATATGGATGAGGAGAGAAAATCCAAGGGTAAGAAATACTGGATGAGATCGCTTCAGTAGAACGGGGTATGTTGCATGACCCCTGAGAGAACTTCCGAACTCTTTGATCAATGGGCGGATAGCTATGATGACATAATCAAAACATGGTCTGATAGTTTCCCTTTCAAGGGCTATCTACGAATACTCAATCGAATAGTAGCAATAGCTAATCCATGTCCATCTATGAGGATTCTGGATGTTGGTATCGGTACCGGAAATCTTGCAAAGAAGTTCACTGACATTGGATGCGAAACATGGGGAATCGATTATTCCAAGAGAATGCTTCAATTGGCAACAGAAAAAGTTCCAAAGGCAAAACTACTCCAGATGGATATAAGAAACAAGTGGCCTAAAGAACTAGAACTGCCTTTTGATAGGATCGTTTCAGCTTATGTTCTACATCATTTCAAACTGGAAGAGAAGGTGCAAATATCTAATCGTATTATGAAAGACTTACTTGCATCAGAGGGAATATTCATTGTAGGGGACATTTCATTTCAAACTCAGAAAGAGTTCTATGACAACCGAGAAAAGTATTCTCAGGAGTGGGATGACACAGAGTATTACTGGTCAGCAGACCTGTTTATAGAAAGGATGGCAAAAGAGGGCTATTCAGTCGAATATGAACAGATTAGTTTCTGTGGAGGCATCTATATCATTTCGTCTGATTCTAGTAGCACTCACTTTCCAACGTAGTAATAATCTCCACTAGCCTTCTGCTGTTGGTCAAGCTGACTTCCATCCTTGTTGACGCGAGGGCGCCCAGTCTGGGGATCGCGTCTAAAAGTAACACCCATCTGTCGGAGAAATGCATTCATACCAATGCGAAGAGTTGTGACGGTGGAAGCCTTACCTCTTTTTCCAGGTGCTCCACCAAACACCACCATGCTATCACTGAGATAGTCTGCCATGAGAATTGAGTGTTCAACAACAAATGCAGTCTTCTGTCGGTTCTGAATCAACCTACGGATTGCATCAGAGCTAGCAAGTCTTTGTTCTATATCAAGAAAAGCTGAGGGTTCGTCAAGGAGGTAGATATCAGCTTCTCGAGCAAGACAAGCTGCGATGGCAGCTCGTTGTAACTCTCCACCACTCAAATCAGATACTTGGTGTTCGAGAAGATGTTCAAGGCCTAACTTGCGAATTACCGTAGTTTTGAAATCAGCAGTATCAACAGTATTGCCACC
>JAEORG010000268.1 GCA_016841005.1 Candidatus Thorarchaeota archaeon
ATAGGTCTTGGCCCAGTTCTCACTCCTCTTGGTAATATCATAGTTGTGATCATCATGATGGTGATACTACCCATTACCCCAATTCTGTATTCTGCAAAAAAAGGATCAGTAGACCTTGATGTATCAGATTGGTCAAGTAGAACGAAGTACTTCCTGTTTTCATTGCCTGTCTATGCCTGTGTCTTCATAGTTTACACCTTACTTGATTGTATGGTCATGAGTGCCCTTGCAGCAGCTTATTTTACTGTAACAACAGGTGTTACGATTGCAAATCTGAAATCAAAGGTATCTGTGCATGGTGCTGGAATCGGAGGACCAGGGACAGCATTATTCTTTGTATTTGGATGGTTAGCATTTCCTGTTGCAATAGCTTGGATTCTAGTAATTTGGTCACGGACAGTTCTTAGACAACATTCCTTGGAGCAATCTGTTGCCGGTATTGTGCTCGGAATTCTCATTACTCTTTGTACATACCCCTTTGTGTACATTGTCTAAGTAAGGGATATACTATGCTGTACGAAATCAGTTCATATGTATTGACACTGAGAATAAATTGGTACTCATAGCTATATTGCTAAATCCGAGTAAAAAAAGTACAACTGCGGACTGAATTATGGTCGATCATCTACAATGTCCGGTTTGCGGAAAATCAATTGGAAAGGGTTCAACTTTCTGCATTGGATGTGGAAATAAGATTCCTGAGAATCTCGCACCCGTCTCAACTCCAAAAGAAGATGTTCTCCCAAGTGTGGAAGAATCGGGATTAGATGATATTGAAGAACCTATTGCTCCTGTTGAACCTATTACTTCAGAACCAATTACTGAAGAGGTACCTCCAGCTGACGACCTAAGTTGGGAAGACGAGTTGCCAGACTTTCCCAGTGTAGAAACAGAAGCCGACACAGGTGAAACAGTTGCCAGCGCACCATCTTCTGTTCCTGTAGAAATTGAACCAGAGGTGCACGAAACATCTGGTGCTGATGAATCTGAGCTAACTTGGGATGAGAGTGTTGAAGATATCAAAGTGGGGATGCCTTTCAAAGAAGTAGCACCACCAAGAGTTGTTAAAGAGGCAGATTCAATTGAAGTCACAACTGATGATGCTCTTTCACATCTATTTCCCGAGGTCCGTGATGATGCCACTCGCGATGCCGTTTCACACCTATTTCCTGAAGGAAGAGGTAGTACAAGTGCTACGTTCATAGATGTAGTTGTTGGAAAACCAGCAAAGGTTGCGGTTAAAAAACCGATGAAAGAACTAGACCATGCTTCATGTCCTAACTGTGGTGTAGCAATTACATCTGATGGATTCGAGTACCCATCATATGTCTTTGATGCGATGGGTAAAGCAAGATCAGATTATGGCGATAAACTTCTCGAAGAAAATGAGCATGAACGTGCCATTGAATATTATGAGATGGCAAAGATACTCTTTGAAAAATCTGGCAATGATAAAAACATTGCAGAGGCTCAAAGGCGAATTGACTTGGGATACGACGCCATGGCTAAATACCACTACGATGAAGCTGAAGCTCATTTGAAGGAAAACGATTTTGAATGGGCAATAGTGCAATTCAAGAAAGCACGAGAGTTGTATATGTTTACAACAGATTCAAAGAAACGGTCTAGGTGTGCTGAACGAGCACGTGAGGCGTATGTCATATGGGGTAAGGCACTTGAATCTGAAGGAGATGACCTTGCCAAATCTGGAAAAACACGAGACGCCTTAGCCAAGTATCAAGAGGCTGCTGCCAGATACAGAGAAGGTGGCGATTCCAAGAGGTTAAGAGGCCTGGATAGAAAGATACGCAAAGCCTAGTTCAGAATCACTCACATTGGTTTGAATCCAGTTAATCGGAGTATGTTCTTTCTGAATATCATGTCAATGTCTTCATCTGAATAGCAGAATTGAGGGCAAATCGATTTGACTGCATTATATTGCTCTTCAAGTATGTTGAATCGGAATCCTCGAGGGAAGAAGGATGAGTCTGTTCCAAAAACTACTCTCTCAGCAGTTCCAGCCTTAAGTGCCTTCTCGAAAATTTTAGTGATAGTCAGATCGTATGGTTGGTACTTCATCCAGCTATTACTACCACTTGTGTCCATCACGACATTATCAGTCTGATACATCAACATCAGTACCTCTCTGAAAAATCCAGCACCGAAGTGTGCTATCATGAAATTCAGATCTGGAAAGTCCTGTGCAGGTTTTTGAATATCTAACGGGTTTCCAAACCGTAGATTAGCAGTACTTCCAATTGTAATGCCAAAGTGATGAATTGCGAGAAGGTTATGCTTTAAGGCAGCCTCATAGATTGGATAGACTCGCTTATCATAGACATGGAAATCCCAAGAACTTGGGTATAGCTTGATACCTTGAAAACCATCACGTGCAGCGCGTTCTACTGTCTCAACTGCATTTTCTTCTGCAGGATTGATGTTTGCATAACCCAGAAATCTTCCGGGAAATCTCTTTCTAGTCTCGTTGAATTCATCCCAGACCTCAGGACTGATCATCATCCCAATTGCAGAGATTCCATATTTATCAAGTTCATTTACCCACGCTTGACCCGCATCCCAGTCCTCATCAGGAATTGGCATCGTATCCATATCTGTGTAGGTTGCTACACGTTTCTGCATCCGCTGAAGTAAGTCACCTCTGGTGTCAGCTGCTAACCATTGTTTGATTGTATCGTATGTAAAGAAGTGTGCATGTGAATCGATTACCTCAATTCCGACCTTGGAAACCGCCATCTCTTATTTCACCTAAATAGAAAACTATTGTTAAAATTATGAGGGAGGTCTCGTAATAAGACCTCACCTATGGTCAAATTTAGATCCAATCGCCAGTCTCAAGCTTACGTGGAAGGTATTCATCCGTTAGATATTGGAATGAATGACTTGCAAAAGCCTGAATCTCTGCTTTCTCCTTTAATTGGAGCATTAGTCGTAAGTCTTTGACCCATTCTTTGTTCTGTTGAACGAACGGTTCTTTCAGCATATCCCTGACCCGTTTAATGTCAGTTGGTTGCATGGGAATCCGAACTGATTTTGGTACATTGTATTCGTCAAGGTCTCTACTCAGAACACCGAGAAGTTTCAATTCTGGTGTTGCAATGAAAGGAGATTCATAACTAAGACGTTTGCTTCCACGTAGGAAGACTGAGTAGATGTA
>JAEORG010000269.1 GCA_016841005.1 Candidatus Thorarchaeota archaeon
GAATACTAATCTGCTTCTTCTCGAAGCTCTCTTCTAAGAATCTTACCAACCTGTGTTTTAGGTAAGTCTTCCACAAAATCGATGTGTGTTGGGACCTTGTACACTGCCATCTTTTCTTTACAGAAGGTTCGTATCTCATCCACAGTCGCAGTATGGCCTGGCTCAAGAACTACAAAAGCTTTCACAGTTTCCCCACGTGTTTCATCAGGGATTCCAATGACTGCAGCTTCGCGGATCTTTGGATGCTCAAAGAGAACCTCTTCAACTTCATTAGGCCAAACCTTGTAGCCACTAGCGTTGATTAGGTCTTTCTTTCTGTCAACAATGTATGTCCAACCCTCTTCATCCATCTTGGCGATATCCCCAGTAAAGAGCCAACCATTCTTCAAGACATCAGCAGTCTCGTCAGGTCTGTTATGATATCCAGCCATAACCTGTGGACCCTTTACAGCAAGCTCACCAACTTCTCCAACTGGAAGATCTTTAGACCTATTGTCTAGATCGACAATCTTACAGTCAGTGCTTGGGAATGGAAGTCCAATTGAACCAACTTTCCTTTTGGCTTTGTCCAAAGGATTAGCATGTGTCACAGGTGATGCTTCACTGAGACCGTATCCTTCGATGATAATTGAATCAGTCGCTTCTTCGAATTTTCGAGTCACCTCTGGTGGCAATGCCATTGCTCCTGCAATTGAAAGTTTCAAGGAGGTGACATCGTACTTGGCTGCATCTGGATGACTATAGATTGAGATAGCCAAGGTCGAAACGATTGGGAAGAATGTTGGTTTTTGTTTATCGATCAATTCCAACAGATGTTTGATATCTCGTGCATTAGGTACTAAGATGATTCTACCACCCCATGAAATTGCGAGATTCATCGAGACCGTTTGCCCAAAGATGTGCTGCATGGGTAGTGCTGCAACAAAAGACTCCTTACCTTTCTCAGCCATCCAATCCATCCAGGCTCCACACTGTTCACAGTTAGCCTTTAGGTTATCATGAGTTAGCATTGCGGCTTTAGGAATTCCAGTTGTTCCTCCTGTGAATTGGTAGACAGCAATATCCTTTGCAGGGTCTATGCTAACCTTTGGTGCTACAGGTTCCGTATTAGCAATGAAATCATTCCACATGGTGTCACCTTCTCTGAGTGGTGGAACATGCTTCATCTCTTTCTTATACACGGTCTTTGGTGCCAATATCTGCTTGATTTTTGACATCATATCCCATCCCTGTGCCACGATAACGTTCTCCAGGTTGGATTCATTACGAACTGCCTCAACTACACCATAGAAGAAATTAAGGACAACAATTGTTTTTGCCTTTGTGTCTTGGAGATAGATACGCAGTTCTTTTGGCATTGCTAGTGGATTAACAGGAGTGACTGTTGCTCCAGCTTTTAGTGCACCAAAGTATGAGATTACAAATTGGGGACAATTGATTAGCATGATTGCTACAGTGTCACCCTTCTTGACCCCCATTTTCGCAAATCCATTTGCAGCTCTATCAACGAGCTCGCCAAGTTCACGATAGGCGATTCTGACTCCTTCAAAATATAGTGCCTCATTATCAGGATAGTTCTTGACAGCATCGTCAAGTCCTTTCCAG
Organism: Candidatus Thorarchaeota archaeon; assembly: GCA_016841005.1. The sequence continues at coordinate 1,606 of JAEORG010000269.1, forward strand.
AGCGGACCATCGGGAATCTTGATCTCCGTGGGAGTACCTTCAACATATTGTTTGTACCATGGTCGATCCATTTTCTGTCTCCTCTCTCTCTCATGTCGTGAGAAGCGGAATACCCTTTACTACCTTCACTAGCTTTTATTCCTTCTGATGGACATTTGACCACATTAAATTCCCTTATTGCCCAAATGAAGCTCTAAGGCATACATAGAGGGTCCGAGCGATTAATCGTTTTACATCGATTCCTTCATCTGAAGATTCAGCCATCGCCTCAGATACCATTGTTTGAATCCTCTCATCCCGACTTCCGATATTGAAGAGGAGGTCTGTGAATGGACTTGTGAAGATTTTTTGTGCAAGTAACTGGTCACGGAATTCATTTCCAAAATCGTTACGCCAGAGTAAATCGTATTCCCTCAATTTGGAATATCCGATGTCGTCGTTCTCAAGTGCGTGAGTAAGAATATGTGCTGCATACCGACCTGCTCTCATAGCATACGCAATACCTCCACCTGTGAGTGGACTGACCATTCCAACAGAATCTCCGAGGAGAATACATCTTTCAGAATACGACTTTGAAATTGGTCCTCCTGTAGGAACAAGAGCACCTTGTTGACTACTAAGGTCTGCATCCTTCATCAAGAGACCTTCATGTTTCAATAACTGGATAAAAGCATCAAAGATTCTGGGTAATCCCTGTGCATGAGTTCCAACTATTCCCAGCCCAATATTGATAGTTTCTCTCTTCGGAAAGATCCAACCATAACCTGGAAGACCACCGAGATTAGCATAGAAATGATAGTTCAAATTCTCCGTGTACCTGTCAATGATTTCTTTGGATTTCGCTGGGACTTCTGCAACACGACATGCAGTGATTGCTGAACTAGACCATCTTCGATTGATCCCAGTCTCTCTAGCGACCATGCTAGAAACACCATCAGCTCCAATTACAACTCTGGCTCTGACTGGGTCTGAATTTTTGAGAATGATCTCCACGTGGTCATCATGAAAATTGATGGTTTTTGCTCGTTCCCCTAAATATGGCTCTGCACCTTCTTCAACTGCACTCTCGAATAACACATTGTCAAAGTCTACTCGGAGTGTGACTGCCATATCTACTGAACCTTGAAGAGTAATTCTTCGATTTGGAGAATGAAGTATTCCTACCTTGGCTATGCCCTTGAGAAAATCATCTTCTCTTCGTCGAAGGTATGGGAACTCATCAATTAATCCTTCAGAAAATCCTCCACCACATGGTTTGTCTCTCGGAAATTCATCTTTATCAATCAGGCATATTTTCAAACCTTTCTTAGCAAGATAACGAGAGACCGTTGCCCCACCTGGACCTGCACCAATAACAGCAACATCAAACATGTGTCTTCATCCTTATTGGTCGCTTTTTTTCACAACTACATCTTAACGGTTTCTAAGAGTCTATCTACGAGAACCTTATCAAGGAAACACCATTGCCCTTCGTTGAATACACATGAATAGGTTCATTCTAGAACGGCGACAGTTACGGAAACGTATCAATTCCAACAAAAGGGTCGATAGGTATCTGCACATATACATTACAGCTATCCTTGCCGTAAATATGGTATTGATTCTGTTCGCAATGCTTTCTGTTACTGTTAGAATGACTCTGAGTGGAGTAGGATTAATTGATTCTATGCCAATTGTACTGTATATCCTGCCACTGATGTTTTTCCTTCCTCTAATGATTCGTGCCTTTTACCAAACTAGAACTGCTGCATGGAACTTTTTCTTCTTAGTCGTTGCGAGTGTATTCTTTGGTATGCTCTCTCTCCTTGTTCGAGGATTTGCAATCTGTGTTCTGTTTAACATTGTCGCAGTGCTTTCAATCTTCATCCTTGGGAGATTCAGGCCTCAGGGAAGCCTTCGTGCTGCAGGAAAGAAGAGTATCGCGTATATCCTCTTAATGAACATGTTAGGACTTACTTTTCCTGTATCGATTGTTGTCATGGGTGAGGTTCCAATAGCACAAGTTACTAGCGATAGTAATGCAACAATTATGTTGAGCGTACCCTTAGCTGACTTTGAATTCCCATATAATCATGTAGACCCAGATAGTGTCATTGAGAATCTTTCAGAATATCAGTTTGGAGTTAATCTTCGTGTTCTAGAGAACGACGAGAATTCATGGGATCGACTAAGCGATTGGATGACAACACTCAATTCGACAAATATTCCATATTCAGTTACACTTACAGCTGATAGAGCTTCAATGGTGGGGACAACACCTGAAATCATCGGGACTACTGAAGTTATTCGAGGCGTATTCCAATCTCACAGAAGCGCTTTGAGTGAATTAAGAACTGCACTTGAAAACATCACAAATCTACCTGAACATGTTCTATTTGATATGACTCTCTCTGGTCCTGAATGGCAGAAATTGATGTTTCACACAAGAAGTCTTGATTTAGTTGGATTTGCAGGTCTGA
>JAEORG010000270.1 GCA_016841005.1 Candidatus Thorarchaeota archaeon
AAAAGGGAGATAATCTATCCCCATCAATTTTAATCCCAAATCCATCAGAGAGTCTTTGAGGTAGTTAGTTCGAGGATTCTATTAAGTTGTAACTATCAAGAGATATTAAGCACTCAGCAGTTATTTTACCTGCCCACTCTACTTTTGCTACTTCCCATGCTTCCTCATATTGACCCCACTCCCATGTTGGCCACCAACCTCCATCAGGTGACTGTTTTTCAATCTCAGAAGAAATCAATCGATCCACTTCATCTGGGAAGAGTTTGTGTAATAGAGATTCTGGATTTGGAGCAAGTGAGAATATCCTTACCTCGCGTAAAGTTTCTTCCATTATTGGTAAGACTTTTCGAAACGTGCGCTCGAGTTTATCTCTGGCTTTCAATTGTAGGTGATTGGGAAGATATGGAAATATTCGATTCCAACAGAGAATATCGTACACTAGACCTTCAATATATTCTGAACTCTCAAGATTTGCAAGCGCACGTGTATTGACTACATTAAGGATTCCTTCAGGTACATGCATTACATATTTGTTCAGATAGCCTACAATCTCCGCATTTGGATTTGGCCATTTTGCGTCAGGAGGTGCAACAATCTCCGCCTCATGCCACCAAGGAGCATGTGGCTCTTCGTTTACATCAAGAAAAGTGACAGGCCAATATCCACCATCTGGCTGAAATGTTGAAACGAGATACTTGATTGCAGAGGTAACGATAGTATCTTCACTATCAGTATCGAGTTCCTCACAATATTGTAATCCAACAGATGTTGCCATAGGTGAGGATGCCTTGAGCCTGAAGTCAGGTTCAATACCATGTCCAAATCCACCATCTGAATTTTGATATTTGGATAATTCTTGTAAAACATCGTCTTTTGATGCATTTCCAAATTTGTAGTCAAACAATAATCGATCAAGATTTCGTGCATGCGTTCTGACAAATTTGACAGCTTGAAGGAAGTTCTCTTCACTAAGATTCATTTTCATCCCGACTCTCAGCATTACTGGTATAGAACACTATTAGTCATCTGTTTATGAGTGATTTTGTATATCTTTCCCTTCTTAACGTATGCAACCCACTCACCAGGAGGGGGCCCTTTGCTGAAGTGGCCTTTATGTCTCTTTTTCTTCCTTCAGAAACACCACCCTTTCTCTAATGATTCAGCATCGTATCAATTCATAAAGTAGATAGAGGGGGACCTTATAGCCAGTTATTAACAAGAATTATTGAGAGATTCGGAAGTTGAGGAGAGTATAAGATGAAGGTTGAGAAGAGAGACAAGAGGATAGTAGAGTTCGATGATTCAAAGATAGAAGCGGCGATAACAAAAGCCTTTGAATCAATTAATGCAGACACAAGTCCTGTACGAGGTATTACCAAAGAAGTAGTACAAATTATACAGGAACAAAAACGTGATGTCATCCACATTGAAGAGATTCAAGATATTGTTGAAGACACTTTGATGCTTCGGGGTTTTACAGAGATTGCCCGACGTTATATGAAATATCGTGAGAAACACAGTGAGGCTCGAAGAATACTCCAGAGAATGGGAGTAGTTGATGATCTCAAATTCGGACCAAATGCTGCTACAGTCCTCTCCAGATATCTCCTCAAGAATGAAGCAGGAGAACCATTAGAAACACCTTCACAACTCTTTCGAAGGGTTTCCAGTGCTGTTGCGAGTGTTGAGAAAATATATGATAAGAATGCGGATGTTCAGGAATATGACGACCTGTTCTATTATATGATGGCTAATCTGGAATTTCTTCCAAATAGTCCAACTCTCTTCAACGCAGGAACAGAACTGGGTCAATGTAGTGCTTGTTTCGTTCTTCCTATTGAGGATAATATGGATTCTATTTTCACATCACTGAAACACATGGCAGTAGTGCAGAAATCTGGAGGAGGAACAGGTTTCTCTTTTTCACGATTGAGACAAGAAGGTGCAACGGTCGGTACTACAGGTGGAGTTGCTAGCGGACCTATTTCCTTCATGAAGGTCTATGATACTGCTACAGAAATCATCAAGCAGGGAGGCCGTCGGAGAGGAGCAAACATGGCTATACTCCGTTGCGACCATCCAGATATTATGGAATTCATTTCATGTAAATCAGATAAGCAGTCCTTCAGAAATTTCAATATCTCAGTAGCATTAACAAAGGAGTTTCTTGATGCGGTAAAGAAAGACGAAGAGATTAACCTAGTAACCCCAAACACCAAGAAAGTCGTCCAGAGTATCAGTGCGCGCGCAATCTTTGATGCGATTGTCCATAATGCCTGGAGTACCGGAGACCCTGGTCTCGTATTCATTGATAGAATTAATGATGAACATCCTCTAAATGGCGATTTAGTTGAGGCAACCAATCCTTGTGGTGAACAACCCTTACTACCATACGAGTCGTGCGTTCTTGGAAGTATTAACCTCTCTAGAATGGTCTCCGATGGTGAAATCAACTGGTCGCGACTCGAAGAGGTGATCAAGCTAGGAGTCCGTTTCTTAGATAATATCATTGATCTCAATGTGTACCCAGTGAAAGAAATTGAACGGGTAACCAAGGCAAATAGGAAGATTGGACTCGGAATAATGGGCTTTGCCGAGCTTCTTATGAAATTGAGAATCCCATACGACTCTGTGGAGGGACTCGAGAAAGCTGAAGAAGTTATGTCATTCATCCGACAGAAAGCTGAGAGAGCATCAGCAGAGCTAGCCAAGATACGCGGTAATTTTGAGAACTTTGCGCTCTTAAAGAACAGAAACAAGTGGAAACGAAATGCATCGCTCATTACAATTGCACCAACAGGCAGCATCAGCCTCATAGCACAGACGAGTAGTGGAATTGAACCTCTCTTTGCAATTGCTCATAGTAGAATGCTCGCAGAAGGCATTCACCTGAGTGAAGTAAATCCACTATTTGAGAGAGTTGCTATTGAAGAAAGGTTCTGGAGCGACGAGGTTGAACATGAGGTTGCAAAGACTGGATCTGTACAGCATATTGATGTAGTACCTGATGAAATCAAGAAGGTCTTCAAAGCTGCTCAAGAGATAGATCCCGTGTGGCATGTCCGAATGCAGGCGGCGTTCCAGAAACATACAGACAATGCAGTCAGCAAAACTGTCAACCTGCCGAATAGTGCGACTACTGAGGATATTGAACGGATATACCTACTTGCTAATGAACTCAAACTGAAAGGTACGACAGTCTTCCGAGATGGATGTTTAGGGGGAGTTCAGGTTCTCTATGCAGGATGTACAAACTGTAATTCCTAGAGATTGGAGAAAAGGTAAAGTAAAACGCCTACCTTGAGTAAAGTATCATGGCAAAGCTGGAAACAAAGCGCTTTGAAACTGAATTCGGATCTATAGAATATTATATTCACATGAATCAGTGTCAGCAATTAGTGAATCTCTATATCCATGGATTAGGAGACAATCGCAGATGGTTTCTCAAGCACTTTACAACATATTCATTGGATAGATTCTCATGGATTGTACCAGACTTGCTAGGTCATGGTAACTCATCTAAGAGCGATAACATTGAAGCGTATACAATGATTCATCAGGCAGAGTTTCTTGCTGCTATTTTAGAAGAAGAACAGGTAGAGCAAGTCAGTATATTGGCACATTCAATGGGAGGAGCAATCGCAATCTTATTGATTGAACTTCTAGCTCGTCAGAATACATCTATCACTAAACCCAGGCTTTTGTTATACTTAGAGGGAAATCTTGATGCAGGGGATGCATTCTTTTCATCCAAATTTGCTGAGATGTCTTTTCAAAAATTCAGAGAGAAATTTGAATCGATAAGTAGTAGAATATTAGGAGATTCTAAAGAAGAACACATGATGGACTACGTTTCAGCATTTCGAGAAGCTGGACCATTCACGATATGGGCATCCAGCAAAGATTTGGCACCAATTTCCATAAGAGGTGACTTGCT
>JAEORG010000271.1 GCA_016841005.1 Candidatus Thorarchaeota archaeon
CTCCCTTGCTCAGGGTCATTAGCAAACATTCTATCAGGGTGTGAACCTTCTAAAATTGCTAATCGTTTTGCAAGTGTTGGCTTTGAGGTCTTTGTCCTCTTCGCAAGCCAGTCCAATGTTGCTAGCGGACTTTCCTGAATTGCAATTAGCAATTTCAGATAGTCTCGAGTTATTCCTCTGAATTTATCCAACTCCTTTTGCTGTTCACGATTCAATTGGTTTACAACTGTTTGATGGTCATATCAATCTCTGGCTCGTCATTCGGAATTCCTGGTGGATCAAATATGATTGTGTCTTCATCATATCCAATGACGACGTTAATACATTCCGCTTTAACTGTAAAAACATACCATCCTGAGTCCGTTGCATGGTTAATCCATCCCAGAGTTATCCCAACACCATTCGGTGTCGTGATTTGAAAATTGAATGTGTTCTTTTCTCCTGTTGGCATTATCAACTCCGTTTCAATTTTGATTACATAGTTAACTCCACTATCATCATTAATGATGTAGTCATCACCATCAGTAATTAGCACTCTAAAACTCGTGACAACATCATCTTCTAGCCCGTCATCATCATAATCTGTATATTCAGCCTGATCGATTATTACATCAATCTGTACATTTGCGTAGGCCAATAGGTTTGGCTCGGTAGGAGAGACAGACTGCGTATGTAAGGTGGTAAGATTAGAGCTCAAAGTCAGTAATGACAAGAAGAAGGTAGTTAGTAAAAATAACTTGACACCCCTGTTCATCCCTATCACCACTGAAGTTTTGCATCAATTTATATTATAGGTCTTATGGTAAAATTAGTAAAATAATAAACACTTCTATAACTTTCTTCCCATTTCCTAGTTTCGATATCTTCATAGGAATCGTATACATGAACATCTTAACTTCTTTAGAATATTGAATTATATCAAACTAAAGGTGAGGATTATTGATATGACTAATTCTAGAGTGACGATCTATCATGTGAGTGATATCCACGTTGGAGAACCAGGAGTATCAGTAGTAGAATTAAGAGAGATGTTTGATAAGATTGAGAAATGGTCAAATGATGTGTCCAATCCTCTCCTCCTAATCACAGGTGATATTACAACTGAAGGCCTCAGAGAAGAATATGAAGCATTTGCTAAGGCATTTGAAGAGTTCTCAATCCCAAGTGTGATTATCCCAGGGAATCATGATGAGCGCAATTACGGTACTGCCATTTTTGAAGAGCTAATTGGTGAAAGATATAGAACCTATGAAGACGAGTTCATAGCTCTCTATGCTGCAGACAGTGCTGAACCTGATAATGATGCTGGACATGTTGGTCGAACGCTGTACAATCCAATTCGAGATTTCTTTGCATCAGCCAAGGAGAAGGTGAAAATCTTTGCACTACATCACCATCTTGTTGCAGTCCCGTTTACTGGAAGGGAATACAACGTCGTTGAGGATGCAGGTGCAATATTAGGGCTACTTGATTCTTCTGCTTGTTCTATTGTGCTGAACGGACATAGACATGTACCCTGGATGTGGAGATTGAATGATATGGTTCTCTATTCAACTGGTACATTGATGTCTAGAAGAATAAGAGGTGCCTATTCTCAAGTCCTCTCAACTATTGATATCTATCCTGATGAGGTAGAAGTAACTCTCAAGTATCGGGATGGAACTTCTAAGAAATTTCCAAAAGTACCTATACGAAAATGATAGATTATCCATTACAACGGCAGCTTCTTAGGCACCACAGTTTCCCTTCACTCGGTACTCATGAATCCCTTTGAGCGTTATGTCCAACTCTGTGGTGAAATCGGACACTTTACAGAGAGTGTCACCGGTTCGAACCTCGTAGATGCATACACCGGGCCTCCTGAATTATCTCCTGAGCGCCAGAAAAAGGATTGTGATGCCAAGACTTTACTTCATGAGGTGGGGGAGTTACACGACCTGATCTCAGATGAAGCTGAAGATGAAGTGCGGCAACAATATCTCCTTGGGGAGATTGATTCTTTCTGGACCACCCTTAGATGGTTATCAGGAGTTCCTATGCTTTATTCTGACATAGTTGAAGGTATGTTTAACATTCAAATGAGAGGATTTAGAGAAAGTGAGATAGATACAGTAGTAGAAGTTCTTGAGGATCAACTTAGTACCCACTCAGGGGATAGTCTTCAAGAGAAGGTGAATCTCTTTAGTAAGGAAGGAGAGGTAACTGGAAATACACTTAGAGACCTTATTGAAAAAGAACTTCAACAAAAAGCGAATATCATTGGAAACCAATTCAAGGAAAAAATCTTCTCTTTGATGGAGCGAGAAATTACAGATAATGGTGTAGAGTATCGCTGTGTATCAGATAGACCATGGAGTGGCTACAACTGGTATCAGGGGGGATTCAAATCGCTAAATGAGTTCAACATCGACCGACCATTTAATCGAGATCAACTGGCTTCTGCAATCTATCACGAATATGAACACCATGTTTCAAATCTCTGGAAAGAACAATTGTATATTGATACAGGGAATGTCGAGCTTTCAATTGTACCGTTACATACAGGAAGGTGTGTCATATCAGAGGGAACAGCTGATACCGCTCGCGATTTTCTCCAAATTGCGGAACAGGATGAGCGTGCAAGGATATCTAATACGCTCTCCAAAATTCGAAGAATGACAATCATCAATGCGGCTATCATGTTGAACTCAGAGAAGAAATCCACTGAAGAAGTAATGGAGTATTTAGTAGCAAGAGGTTTCCGAGAGCCTGGTTCATTTACTCTTTCATTCATTCAACCAAGCCAAAGTGATGGTAGACCGAATTTCTGGGCTCCCTATATATTCACATATTTCTTTGGACGGCAAGATTTTGTCCTGCCTACTTACGAGAAGGCAACAAATGAAGATCAACTTGCAAGATTTTATAGAACCATGTACCTTAATCCCTATTCTGGATCTAGTCTCACTTGGAATCTTGCCTTTGACTGGCTGTTATGATATTCTACAAACTTAACTTGCCATTCTCCATAATCGTCCTTTGGCGACCATCTGAGTATGTAATCCCTACTGTTGGCTTGTCCACAAGGAAATCTTGATGGTTGGCTGAATTATTTGCCACAACTCCAGGATAATCCATATTGTTACCAAATGCAACATGAATTGCATTACCAACCTTTTCACTCTCGAGAAACTCTTCTACAATTCTTGCTTTTGGATTCAGTCCGATGGCGAATTCACCTACATGTTTGGCCATCTCATCGGTTGCTTGGGTTTCTTTAATCAGAGAAAGCGCGCTCTTATCTTCACTTTCAACACTGATTACTTTGCCATTTTCGATGATTATAGTCACAGGCGACTTTAATGGACCTACTCCACCAACAGCAAGGTCACAAACCAAAGTACCATTCATAGATGTTTCAACAGGCCCAACAAGAACTTCACCTGTTGGAAGATTCATCCACTTCATGTCCTTCCAATTAAGGTAGGTGTCACTAAACCAAGTTCTTCCCTTAACAGAGAGTGTAAAATCTGATCCACTTGGGGATGTAACATGAACAGTGTCAACTTCCTGTAATATTGCCAGTAATGACCGCGCGTATTTTTGCATTTCCGCATTCTCATCTATAGATAATGAGAGCGCTCCTTCTGTTAGCATATCCATTGTTATACCTGGACAATGACCAAGTCGTGAACGTCCCTTTCTTGTTTCTAGGTGGATAATGGCAATTCTGAATGGAGTTTCCTTTGCATGGCCTCGAAGAATATTGATGAAGATATCAGGTGTATTTGGCGCATTAATCATTTCGACCAAATGTTTAGGTGGTGTAACTCTGTAACGATCATTCTCAGTTTCAAGAATAGCCATTCTTGACCACAATCCTAATTCAATCGCACCCTGTACGAATGCATCCGCGACATCCTTTCGTACATCATCAGCAACGATTAAAATCGATTCCCCAGGTTTTGCTTCTAAAACAGCTTCAAGTGCATTTGCAGCAGCAGTCTTTGGATCCATCTTGATTCCTCTCATTATCGCTTGTTGCAACCCCATTTTAGACTCTTCTGATTTAGGTCAAAAAGAAGAAGAGGGATGATAGTAAACACTATCATCCAGATCTCTTAATCTAGTGGTTGATTCCTTGCATTGTCATATGCATTCTCTAGTTCTCTACTCATAGCTGAAGGTATTACAGTCTTGCCTGTGATGTCTCCTTCTTTCCTTCTAATGAACACATAAAGTAGAGTCACATACACGATGTCGAAGGTTCTGAGTATCAGAGTCATTGGTATTGCAGCGAAGACAATAAACACGACCGTCACAAGTATGGTCAAGAAAATGTCACCATTTGTAACGAACCATCCTAGCAGTGCTCCTCCTGCAGCAAAGGATATGAATACGAAGAATCCTAGGACTCCAAATCCCCATCTTACTGCAGTTTCTTTGATAATAACATCCACGAAGTTATTCTTCACCAAGCCTGCACTTCTTTTTATTCCAGCGGATGCTCCGAGTTCTTCTGCAACCATTGCTGGGATTGTGAAGTAATTGATATAGAACCATACAATTCCGATTATGCCACTGCCAATATTTGCCGCAGCTTGACCCATGCCACCAACTTCTCTACCAAGCCTCTGTAGAATTATTCTGATTATGACAATGATTACGCTTAGTATACTTAGGACTATCAGTCCCCCGATGACATTCAGTGCACCCCTTATACCATCACCAAGAGCTGGGTCTTTTCCTCGCATGTAGATGTATACCATTCCAGAAGATGTTGCATATGAGAAATTATAGAAGAAGATTGTTACAAAAAGATAGAGTACGATACCGACAGCAAGCGGCCATCCATTCTCCACTGTAATTGTTGCAGTTCCGCTAATATAATCAGTTACAGGAATTCCCATTACATCTAGCAGGAAGAAAGTAATTGCTCCCCAGAATACTGCTGCGACAAGAGTGAAGATCATTGTGAGAAGTGGAGGTACGAACACTCCTTTCTCATCAAGACAGACTTGCCCTGTGAGTTTGATAATCTCTCCTGCCCTTTGAACTCTACTTCTAAACACTGTGAACAACAGAACAGTAATGAATAGAGTAAAGATGCCTGGAATCATAATGGGCCATGAAGCTGCAAGAATCGCAAAATTAAATCCAGTCAGGACGAATAATATCAAGACACCTGCCCACGCGATGACATTCATGAAGATCGCACCGATATATATCAAGGTCCCTCCCAATCTCTTAGCTAATACTGATGCTCCCATCGCGATAAGATAGGTGAATATGATAATTCCGATGAAGAAACCAACAATATAGAGAATGTTCTCAAGGAAGAATGTTGGAATCGCCAATGCATCCAATGCAGCGATAATTGCTGCTCCATAGAGATCCCATAAGTAACTGAGTGAATAGACCCCTAATGCAATGAACGCTCCAAAAACAATCACAAGTCCCATGATTGCTCCTGTATGACTTGGATACTCATTTTGTTCGTGATAATTTAACAAATCCGTCAATAACTATCGACTCCTCCAATAGACGAATCCTAGCAAATGGTTGTATTCATTCAAGTTAAACCTTATCTCTCAAAGCCAGATGTGCCATTTCAGCTCTTTTTTAAGGAATATTAACAATAGTTTATTATGGAAGATATTCTATATTGTGAACCAGGGAGAATATTCTGCAGCTCACAGAAAGTATTGCTAGCAGTTGATGGAACTGAGCAAGCTGCAAAAGCTGCTACCGTTGCATACGAGATTGCTGAGATGACTAAGTCTGAGTTGCATATTATTCATGTTATTCCAATTCCAGCTGTTCATCAAATTTCCATTATGACTGGTGATGACGAGAAAACTATCAAGGAAAAATATGCTGGAAATGGTAGGAAATTACTAGATGGTTATAAAAAAGCGGCAGAGGAATATGGGATTAAGGTGGAACTTATCCTTGAAGAAGGTCTACCTTCTGAGCGAATTGTTTCGTATGCTAATTCCTCAGGCGTTGATCTTGTTGTTATGGGTGCACGAATTGCATCTACTGACAAGAAAAGAAGACCTATTGGTAGTGCTACGGAGAGGGTAATCGAAGGAACTGATTGTCCTGTTTTAGCTGTATAAACTGAAAAATAGTATTGAGTTGAAGCTATTCGTCGCTCAACTCACGAACCATCTTAATGAGATTTCGGATTTTTAGAAGTTCCAAACCTGGAGTTGCATACGATGAAGTGATATCTAAAGCGACTTCCCTTGGTATGCCAGCCCTTAACATCGCTTGATAGAATGTTTTTGCGCTCTTCCTAACTTGGCTTCTAGATTTTCTAAGGACCCAGAGAAGTTTCGTTAGGATTATTGTACCGCCTTTAATAGATGTCCAAATGATAGACCCTATAGAACGAGCAGTCATTATTCGTCCTCATCCTCGTCATCCCATTCGATGACCTTACCTCTCCTTTTCTCAGATGTGATACCTTCAGTAGCCATGCCAATTATTTTTTCAAAGTCAAGTGCTCCAACAAATTTCTTTGTCATTTCAAGGGCTACCGGTTCGGGTATACCTTCTTCGATGAGTTTCCTGTAAAACTGACCAACCGCAGCGCCCATATTTCCTGCTGCTTCAGGACTATAGACAGACCCAATTATTCCGCTTATCAATTTAGGAACTGACTCATTGATTGCACTAAAGAGCTCAGGAAGCGCTTTGGCAATTTCTCTTAGTTCATCAGCATCATCAGATGCCTTGCTTCTTCTTTTTTCATTATTATCGTTTGATTCATCACTCAATGTGTTTTTCACCGTGATATAGTATGGGTGGTCACTGAATATAGAAAAACTGGTAAAAAGTGACCAGTCTAGGGACTAATACTTGTACATATTGAATTAGGAGAGAAATTGTTTGGCTATCTGATAGTATGCTTTTGATGTTAGATTAATGGTGCCAATGGCAATCCTTTCGTCATCTCCATGGAAAAGACGTTGGATTGTCTCCATGTTCAGGGTATCGTCATGAAGAGCAAATCCATATGCTTGAGTACCGAACGCCTCTCTGAAAAGTCTAGAATCTGTTGCTCCGGGTGACATGAAGGGAACAAGAATCGTGTCTGACCCTTTTAGCTCACGTGTCACATCCTGCATCGTTTCAACTAGCGGACTCTTAACATCACTTGCTGTTCCAGGGTGCATATCACCACCTTCTTCCACGGGTATTTGTTTAATGATTGCTTCTTTAGCTAAATCTCCTAGCGCTTTTCGAATATGCGAATAGACATATTCCTGGTCTTGGTCTGGGAGAATACGAATATCAAGATACAATGTTGCCTCTCCAGGAACGACATTGACTTTTGTACCACTCATAGCTAGATTTGGAGATATCGTCATCTGTGTTAAAGCATGAAGGAATCTTGCCATGCCTATGTTGTCCTTACTCAGCGACTCGAGTACTCTTGATAATGTTGATGTATTCATAGCTAATTTTCTTGCAGCACCATTCATTGGTAAATTCTCTAGAAGAGATTTGACAAACTGTGTATTGCGAGGAGGTTGATAGTTGGACAGTAATTGGGTTGCCTTTGCCAATTTGATTAGTGCATTATTGCTCTTGTAAGGAGAGCTACCGTGTTGCTCTTCACCTTTGAATTTAATTTGTGTCCAAGCAATTCCTTTCTCAGCGAACCAGTAAGCCACTCTATTTTCTGTAATTGGTTCTCCCCCCTGCTCAGTGATAAGATAATCCACTTTGACTTTCTTAGGATGCTGCTCTATCATCCATTTAGCACCAAAAGTTCCCGACGCCTCTTCATCTGCAACAATAAGTAACTTCAGATCTCCCTTGGGTCTGAATTCTTCCTCAAATAAACGAGCAAAGACAACTGTCTGACATGCTACAATGTATAACATATCAAGCGCCCCACGACCCCAGATACAACCATCTTTCTCGATTCCATCGAAGGGTAGTACACTCCAAGTCGTTTCGTCTTCAACAGGTACAACGTCAACATGTGAAGGTCCAAACATCAGACTAGGTGCCTCTCCAGTTCCTGATATTTCTGCAAATAGATTTCCTCTTTCAGGACCGGATTCAAAAATATCATGAGGAATCCCGAGAGAATCAAGATACTTGCTTACAACTCTAATATTCCTCATCTCTCCACCAGGTGGATTGACACACTTGTTCCGAATCATATCAATAAGAATGATCTTTGCATCATCTAACATTCGTGTCCCCTAAGTTCAACTTCCGATGGTGACTAAAAAGTTCTCTGAGTCCTCTCAGATAGCTTGAGTATTGATTTGAGGACTGATGGGTATGTTGAGAGCGTAGTCATAGATGGAGAACTATAGAGATGAGATTCGGAGATCTCTGGTGGTGGGCACCAGAGACTCTCCGCGGAAGTTGCGACTCCCTGCTCCGCAGATAACTGCGGTGACCCCTATCAAGGAGAAACCCAAAACGACGGGACCTATGAGGAGAGTGGAGAAGAGTGAGAGGAGTGCCAGCAAGAAACCGGAGATAGTCTTTATTCCAAATTGTCTTGTTTGGTTGCTGTTCCGTGGTGGCGCGTGCAGGTTCATCACAAACATCTCGTGTGCGCTGTCAAGCGTCATTTCGGTGGCGGCCGAATTAATCCCTCGAACGTTCCGGTTCGGTTGAATCGTTTGACGTTTGACAATTACCAAACGTATCAAATGCATATAAACCTTATGAATGACGAGACTTTGTTCTATATTAGTCGCAAATGTGTGAAAAAGAGAGTGTGTGATTTGAGGTTATTTTGCAAGTGTGAAATATCTCGCACGTTCGTCCTCGTCTTCGATGACCATGAGTACACCGCGTTGAATGAGCGTATTGACTCTCTCACGGACTATTCTTCGTGATGCGGTTCCCCTCTCAGCTCTGATAGAAGCTGTAATTTGACTAATATTGAGCGGTTGTGAACTGTCAAGTATCTTTATGATTAACCATGATATCTGATCTTTCTTCAGGTCTCCATACCTCGATTCGAGTCTCTCTGCTTTGGTGAACTTGGACATCAATTTCACCATACCGTCGTAAAACTCAAACCCTTCTCTGATGACCTGAGCAGATTCACTAACTTCCTCAATACCCGGACCAATCCGCTCTATCAGCGCTTCGACTCTCTGAAGTCGTTTTGAAATCTCATTCAACCTGTCCTGAACCTCATCTAGCGTAAGTTCTGACTTTTCCTTCGAATCCGCATCAGCCGCAGGTTTTGGAGTCAAATTTGTAACCACTCACTAAATATACTAAGTTTTGATAAATGTGATGACGAATGCCACATACGCCAAAGGGTTTTATCATCGAACGATTGACAGTTAGGAGGGTCTCATCCGTTGTCAGCTGTAGAGTCAGAGGATCAAATTGACGAGAAAGTGATTCCACTCCGAGAGCTTTTTCATTTCAGCCATTTCAAATCATTCTACAGACTCTACGTTCCCATCGCAATCATCATTGGATTTGTTGCAGGATTAGCAATGGTCGTATTTCAATGGTTGATTATTGGATTCACCACAGTGTTTTCGATCATGCCGATATTCATTACGCCCATCATCGGTGGAGCGTTCTCTGGGCTTATGATATATGCTGGAAGACGTGAAGTACAGGGAAGCGGCATCTCTATGGCAATTGAGATGACACATGAGCCGTATAGTATAGACAAAGGCACTGCAATCACGAAGTTACTAGCGACCTCTATCTCTATTGGATCTGGAAATCCTGTTGGACGAGAGGGGCCCGCTGTGCTAATTGGAGCTTCAATCGGGAACACAATAGGCAGACGTTTGGGATTCCATGAAGACGCTCACCTCAGAGTCATCTTAATGATTGGATCCGCTGCAGCAACTGCAGGAATCTATAAGGCTCCACTTGGAGGGGCACTATTTGCAACAGAAGCACCTTATAGAAGAGATGCAAGACTTGGTTACTTTGTACCTACTGTAATAGCAGCACTTACGTCGTATATCGTATATGCAGCTATAATGGGAATTGAACCTATCCTACACTTTGGTGCAAGCTTCAATCTTACTTTGGAAATAATTCCAATGCTAATCATCTTTGGAATAATTGCAGGTGGGATATCTATCCTATTTGCAGTAGTACTGATGATTACACGTAACTTCTTCACAGTTAAACTACCTAATTGGGTTGATCCTATTGCTGGCTCAGCTCTTGCATGTATTGCAATCTTCATTACTGGATTAGCCGTAGACCCATCTCTAACTATCGCAGGTATGGGATATGAGGTTATCAATAGTCTTGCAACGACAACAGTTCCACTTGCTATACTCTTTATGCTTCTAATCGGGAAATTATTTGCATCATCTTTTGTAGTAGCTGGAAGAACATCAGGAGGTGTTCTTGCATCATCTCTCTTCGTTGGTGCTATGTTAGGAGCAATATTTGGAGAGGTTTTCTATCCTGATCTAGTTGGGGCCTTCATCGTTCTGGGTATGGGAGCAGTACTAGCAGCGACCACAAACACACCAGTTGCAACTACTATTATGATGTTAGAAATGAGCCTTTCATTTGAGTTAGCCATACCACTTGCACTTTGTATTGCTGTTTCATATTTGGTTAGTGGAGGATCGTCACTCTATGAGGGTCAAAAAGTAAGCAGAGAAGACGAAGAAACAGATTATTATAAACTCGCAAATAAAAAACCGGATCCAGAAGATAGACTAGGTCATGATGAGAATATCGCTAATCCCTCAAATTATAAGAATCTCCTAGAGAATGACGAAACGCATCGTGGCCTGGAGGAGGATGAAACGGGCAGTTAACTTATCAAGATTCGTGAAGTATACTCTAGCTAGGTTGACTTGAATCAACCGAGTTCAAGCTGCATTTGTTGCTGGGAGAGATTCATATGAAACGGTTTGTGTGCACGCTTATTGTATTGCTAATTACCACTCCAGTATTTCTTGTTGTGACACCACAGATAATTAATGATAGTTCCTCATTCAACCAAAATCGCGTTGTTGATTTCGATGTGCTGGCGAATACCTTTGGCGATACAATTCCAATTGTTGCAAGCTTCGATAATATGCAAGAATCAACTATTGAGTTTCTAATATCGAAGTTTGGCCTTGAATTTAGTCTTGGATCTGCACAGTCAAGCAGAGTAGGATCTTTTTATCTGATTCAAGGTTCAGCAGCTGCTTTAGATGATCTTGCCCAATTCTCGGATGTTGACATCATTGGTCCACAGACACTTGCTAGTCATACATATGCGGCGAGAGATGTTTCTATGCCAGAAATCAACGCCACTCTTGTCTGGCAGACATTGGATGATTTGGGACGTAATGTAACAGGGGAAGGAATCCTAATTGCTGATTTGGATTCTGGAGTGGATTGGACACATCCTGATCTATGGTATGCAAATGGTTCATCATATAATTGGATTGATCAAAACACTGACACCTTTGTTACAAATGGCACAGACTATATCGATTTAGATGATAGTGGTACTGGAGTTCCTAGTGAAGCTCTATACTACATTGACCTTGATGGAAGCGGGACCTTCAACTCAACAACTGAATGGATTTGGGTTGACAACGGCACACAGAATGGAGTTCCAAACATTGGGGAACCCTTCTTTGTTGTTAATGACACAAATAACGACGATGCACTTAATGTAGGTGAATCATTGATTATGCTCAACAAACCAAAAACACGGTATATAGTTGAGAAGATTGCCAGTAATTTGCAAGTGTGGGATCGGAATACAAATCTAACAAGTAGCACACATGAAGATACTGATGGACATGGAACTGCAGTTTCCGGTATTCTTCTTGGAGGTCAAGTTGGCTATAGAAAGTATGTTGGAGCTGCACCAAATGCAGAACTCATGATGATTAAAGTATTAGGTCCATCTGCATCTACATTGACAATTGAAGAGGGACTCACATATGCATATAATCAAGGTGCAGAGGTAATCTTGATTGAAATAGGTTCTTGGACCTATGAATTTCTTGATGGGAGCTCAGCTGCTGAAGTATTAATTGATAGTATAGTTGCATCTGGAATTCCTGTGATTGCACCTAGTGGAAATCTTGGAGGAAAGGATAAGCATGCGCTGTTTACAGCAGCTATTGATACGCCATATACTGTCGACTTTAGCATACCTCCCGTAGGTGGTCCACCAACAGAAGGTGAGTATATTGATTTTGATATTGAAGAGGTGTACATTACTGTATTATCTGTTAACACAACTGATTTCGCTGCATGCAACTTTAGTGTAATAATGAATATGGGCGGTCCACTTGTAACAATATATCTTCATCCTGGAACCGGGATGTGGAATTGGGTCTTCGAACCTATTGTTTTCGGAGGAGGTTTCTCGGTTCGTGCGGACTCTTTTATAGAAAGCTCCTCACGATCAACTAGCATGCTTGCCATTCGATTGACAGGTACTTTACCAATTACAACCACTCCTCCATGGCACTCAATCAATGTAACAGCTCCACAGGAAACTGTCTTTCACGCATACATCTCTGACGATCAAAGTTCATGGACTGGAGGATGCATTTGGAAGACAGATGTGTCAGATGATTATGAAATAACCTGGCCATCTACTTCTGATTCTGCATTAAGTGTCGCAAGCTATAGAACAAGAGATATTCTTCAGTCGTCATGGGGTCCAAGTGATACTCTTCATGATTTAGCTGGCTTTTCATCGCGTGGACCGAGAATTGATGGAACTCTAAAACAGGGTGTTGCCGCACCCGGTGGATATGATGTAATCTCCATCTACTCGAATGCTTCCCTCTGGGCTGACTGGTATAATGCATTTGGAGCGTATCCATTCAATGAGTCTTTTGGATCATACCAATTCTTTAGCGGAACAAGTGCCTCAGGCCCTCATGTAGCTGGTACGGCAGCTCTTATGCTTCAGACAAATTCATCTTGTGGCTCAGAAGTAGCTAATATAATCAAATTGAGTGCAGTGTCTGATTCCTTCACTGGCAATGTTCCCAATCCTAATTGGGGATGGGGAAAACTAGATGCATATGCTGCAGTTCAACAGGTGACTCCAGTTCCTGATACTTCACCTCCAACCATAGGAATCCCATTTACGACCCCTGCAACGCCTGTTAATTCGACTCCAACAACCATCGAGGTTTCTGTGTCAGATTTCAGTGGTGTTGACACCGTAATTCTAGGGTACTTCAATGGGTCTACTTGGGTCAATATTTCGATGTCACTTGTGGGTTCCTATTACTCAGCAGAAATCCCCCTACTGCCTACTGGTACAAATGTCATATATCGAATATATGCAAATGATAGTCTTGGAAACAATGCAACAAGCCCAGATTATTCATTCACCATTCAGTCTTCTACGGCCACTACAACAACATCGACTACGGCAACAACAACAACCACTACAACAACGAACACAACGGGATCTTCGACAGATTCTACACCCACTGGTGGAGAAGGGGAGCCCGATTATCTGACATTGGCATTGATGCTAGGAATTGTGCTTGCAGTGCTCATCCTAGGGTGTATCGCATCTCGTAGAAGAGAAAGATATCAGTGATATGAATCTGATACATTAAGCGTCATGAGGAACTCTTATCTGTAGATGAACCGAATCCGTCCCTGACTGCGAGGATAATAGACAATGTCAATGAAGAAACTTGGTGAATTCTCTCTCAAATTCAAAGATTCAGGTGGCAATAAGTCCATGCCCATTGAAGTCATGGTCGATAGAGAGAATACCACCGTAATTCTTGATTGCGATTGTTGCCAGGAAACTCTCTCTAGCAGACTACCTGGCGGTGTCCTCATACCTATCGCATCAACCTTGAAGAAATTCTTTGAAAAGAATGGTATGAGAATCGTTCGAGTGCGGACATCTGGAACTATGATGCGTCGTACATACAAGGGGGTATTGGATGAGGCACTTATCCCTGAAATGATATCGCACTTAGAGCAACGTGTATCGGATTTCTCAAAACGTAGAAAAAGGTGAAGGCGGGGGAAATGCCCCCCTGCTCACAATACCTATTGATTGTTATTCTTGAATTCTTCCAAAAATTCTGCTAATTCCTTAACACCTTCTATTGTCATAGCATTGTAGATTGAAGCTCTCATACCACCTACAGACCTATGTCCCTTGAGTCCAATAAGATCACGTTTTGTACCATCTTCAACACATCTTGTTTCTAGTTCTTCACTCGCCATGGTGAAGGTCACATTCATGAGTGATCGAGAATCCTCCCGTGCATGTCCTTTGTAAAATCCATCTGACGAATCAATTACATCATATAGAATTCTTGCTTTTTCGCGGTTGGTTTTCTCAATTTTCTCAATACCACCAAACTCCTTCCAATATTCTAGAGACAGTTTGCTCATATAGATGGGGAAGACTGGAGGAGTATTGAACATAGAGCCTTTTCCAGCGTGTGTAGACCATTTCAGCATCGTAGGTGTGTTCTCAGGAACTCTCTCCAATAGATCTTCTCTTACAATTACTAGGGTCACACCAGCAGGACCAAGGTTCTTCTGTGCTCCGGCATAAATGACACCAAAATCTTTCACATTCACAGCTCTTGCCATCAAATCTGATGACATGTCTACGACTAAGGGCACATTGTCAGGAGGTATAGGCCAATTATGCCATTCCGTTCCATAGAGAGTATTATTGCTAGTGATGTGAAGATATGCCGCCTCTTTGCTGATACTGAACTCTTTAGGAATGTAGCTGAAATTATCATCTTCTGAGGAAGCAATAACATTCACATCTCCATAGAGTTTTGCCTCTTTGATAGCTTTCGTAGACCATCCCCCTGTATTGATATACTCCATTGGCTTTCCTTTTACTTGCATATTTATTGCTGTCATCAGGAATTGTGTAGATGCTCCACCACCTAGCCATAGAATCTTGTAGTCATCAGGTACATGCATCAATTCTCTAACAAGATTCTCAGCAGCTGCCATTTCGTTCTCCCATTCTTTTGAGCGATGTGAGATTTCCATCACTGACATTCCAGTGTTTTCAAAGTTCAGCAGGTTCTCCTGTGCCTTCTTAAGTGCAGGTAGCGGGAGAGTTGCAGGACCTGGGTAGAAATTATATACACGCTTTGTCATTTTGTTACCTTCATTATTTTGTCAGTTTGTTTATAGTAAATCCAGTCCATACTTTTGGCTGGAAAAAGGTGCTTTTCTGTGGCATCACCTCAAAGTTTTTCGATACTGCTTCAACTTCCTCCACCTTTGTTGGGTTCATGAAGAATACGGCTTGAGCTTCTCCTTTCACCGAGTTGATTGATTCTTCAACAGCATCTCCGATTCCTTTGAGATAAACAACGAATCCTCCACCTTTCATTGTGCCTTGCATCAATTTCTCTTTGTCGATTCCTAGCATCTTATCAAGAACCAACGCATGAAGAATTGATACATCGAGATTTCTTAGTTCATCTGAACTGTCAGGCATAACTTCCCTCATAATGCTCAAATCCTGTAGTGTTAGAGCATAGAAATATCCATCATCTATGAACAATCCTAGAGTATGCTTTCCTTTCTCAAACATCATCTTCATCTGGGCGAACATAGAATCTTTGTCACTAAATGATTCTAGCTCGAAGTAGTCCTTAATTTTGTTAAGAAGACGCTCTCCACTAAAATTGTCTAGGTTCTGTACTAGTCTATGTGTTGGCAGAACAACAAGACCGGGATTTGATATATTGACGAATGTAAGCATACGGTACTTTGCTGAATCAAGATCTGGATTCTCCATTGACAGTTGAAGCGCAGTCTTGTATCTATGGTGGCCATCTGCAATAATGACATACTTGTTCTCCATAAGGCGTGATATTTCCTTACTCTTTTCCTCGCTTGAGATTCGCCAGATTCTATGTCTGACATCTTCATAGTCAGTAAGATCGATATCAGGATTATTAATCATTGATTCTTCTAAAATTGCATCAACTTTTCCCTCATGGTCTGGATAGATTACGAATATCTGTCCAAAGTTGGCCATTGTTTCTCTACAAAGACTTAATCTATCAATAATGTCTTTAGGTAAAGTTTCTTCATGTTGGAGCACTCCTGAGAATGTTCCTCCATTTGGTGCTGTCTTTGCGAAATCCTCTAATTCCATTAGGCCAATAAACCCAAAACGAAAGAGTTTCATCCCGTCTACTTCGAAATCCTGACCATAGACATAGAAACACTCAGATTCATCACGAATTAGGATTTCATCCTTTATCCAAGAATTCAGATAATCTCTTGCGCGAGTGTATTGATTCTGTGATTCAGTATCATTGTCTAGGGCTTTATTTTTGATTATCCAAGCGATATTGAAATTCGAGAGAGATTGAATTTCGTCAACTTTCTCTCCTTTAATAATGTCATAGGGTGGTGCAACAACCTTGGAAAGGTCTTTGATTTTCTCCCTATTATATCGATACGCTCTGAACGGAACCACTCGAACCATCGTGCACACTTCCAAATGCATAGAGCTGCTGAGCGCCTCAGCCGTCGTACTTGTGACATAAGTCTTTCTTTCAAGCTACGAGTCAATGCATGAAGAGTTTTTTAGGCCAAGCGTCAAACTTAAATTGAAACCGGTAGCGTGCACGCGAGCCATACATATTTGGGGGTACATTCATGGAATTCTGTGAAAAATGCGGCGCGATGATGTTGCCACAAGTAAAAGACAAGAAGAAGATCTTGAAATGTAGAGAATGTGGATACGAAAAGCCTTTGAAGACCGATGGGTATAAAGTTGATTTTCGTGTCAAGCATAGTCCCAAAGAGAAAATCGTCGTTGTTGAGGAGGAAAGTCGTTATCAGGAAGAAATGACTGAAGATGAGCGGCGTGAGCGAAGAAAGGAAATTCTTGAGTTCTATGAGGGTGAAGATTAGGATATTCATATCCACTCCGAACAATCTTTAAGTCAGCTAAGACAATATGCTACAAGTGGAGCTAATGGACTACACTAGCTGTTGCCTACTTTTTTGCCGCTAATTTACACATAATAAAAATTCAATCAGAGGAATGTCATTGACAGAGATGAATAAAACGCTTAATTACAATGTTCAAAAATATGTTCTTGAGAATGGTAGTATTGCAGATGTTCTCCGTTTAAATTCTGCAGGATATGATATTCCACAAGAGCAAGTATCTGCTGCTTTAGATGATCTCAAAACTATGCAGAATCGAGATGGTGGTTTACCATTTGATCTTGTCAAAGGAAACCCTAGCTCTGTGAAGATAACTTCTGAGATTCTTCCACTTATCGCAAAATATCATGAGGCACACACAGATTTCTTTGGTAAGATGGTAACCTTCTTAATTTCTCGTCAAAAGAAAGATGGCGGATTCGCAGAAACATTGAATCTCGATCCACATATCGAGGATAAATTTGGTATGACTTGGGGACGAGAGTGGTATCCTGTAGGAAAGAGCATCACTTGGTTGACCGGAAAAGCACTGGAAGCTCTTTGTATCATAAATTTCGATGACCAAGAACGGTTGAGGAGAGCTCGTGATTTCCTCTTGTATTCCCAAAACGAAGATGGCAACTGGCCTGATTATAAAGAGAGAGATGAATCCGATCCACTTGGAACAGGAAACATACTTCCTGCACTCCTTGCAATAGGTGTATCAGATGAGCACAAGGTGTACCAAGATGGTCGAGCGGCTGTGCTCCAACACCTTACTTCTGCTATCGATACCAACACTGTATTTGATATGGTTGATTTGGTTGCGGTTGGAAAACCTGTAAATGATAAGGAACGAGAGGTTATCTCAGAAGGTCTAAAACTTGTAAAGACCACACAAAGTACAGATGGTGGGTGGATACCCGAAGGAGCAAAGAAGAGTGATCCAGAATTAAGCTCTATCTTAGCATTTGTCTATAAGAAATGTCTTGAGTATTAAGGGGAGTAACTATCATTACACGAGTTGTTGCAATTCTTAAGAAAAGTAGTAGGTACTCTGCTGGAGTTTTTACTTCTTCAGGTCTTTATGCAACTGCCTTACCAAGAAAAACGAAAAAGGAAGCAAGTCAATCAGTAAAAGGGGAAGGACTTTCTCTCAGCAATGACCCTGAACATAAACAGATACTTGATCTTGTCCATTCTATCTATGCAGGATTACCTGTGAGGTTAGGTCAAGTAAAGTTTGATTTTTCAGATTTAACAGATAAAACAATTCGAATCCTCAGTGCAGTACTCACAATTCCGAGAGGTGAAACTCGAACATATAAGCAGGTAGCTAAAATGGCTGGTCTAGACAAGGCAGTCAGATTTGTTGGAACTGTGATGTCTAAGAATCGATTTGCTCCTATTGTTCCTTGCCACAGAGTAATAGCTGCAAGTGGAATAGGTGGATATAGTGGAGGAGAGGGGTTTGGCGTGGCTACCAAGAAACATCTACTTCTCTTGGAGGGTGCGAAAATCGCAAAGAAAGACGTATTTTGATGCGATTCGCGGATTGATTTCTCATAAGTCTTTATTACGGGTTGGATATAGGCCTACAGGGACCTATGCATATTGGGAGTGACAATTAGTGAACCTCAAAGTTAGACGAAACGGCGATATTATAGAGCTGCGCAAAGTAGAACTTGAAACTTTAAGCCCGCCGTTGTATCGTACATTAATAGGATACAATTCGCTGAAACGACTTGGATATTCCATCTCGTTTATTCGGCCAAAGAAGAGTTCATCCGGTGATTTTGAAAGGATTCGTTACAATTTCATTGAGCGTGGTGCGATGACTCGGCAACTTGAAGATGATTTAGAACCAGATATGAAACGGGGAATTCTGAATCAGTTGCCGCGTGGTGATTTCTCAATTGTACTTCTACTTACTCAGATTCCAAGGCGTGGTGTCAACATTAGGCTTGATAAGTTTGAGTATGAATTTCTTGGCTGTACCTTACTCCGTAATCAAGAAGTGCTTGATGTAGTGATGAATACTACTCCCACCAGAGATATTCTCATGCCTGCATATGAAACCCATGAAGCACAAATATCAGAAGCATAATTGCTGATTATAGCTTGCGAGTATAGGGTGTAATATTCTCTTCAAGTGCTTGTAAAGCTTGGCGATGCTTTCTAGCTCTATAGGCTGCTACTACTCCTCTTCCAGCCAGGATAAGAATGGGCACTACCCAATAGATAACGAGTAATGATATAGTGTCGAATTGAAGCATGTTTTTCTCACTCCATTCTGAAAATTGAATCAAATTAAGCATAGCGTACGATGCAGTTTCATTCGTTTTCTTTATCAGGTAGTATCTATCTGATTGACTGACCGAGGTTCTTAAAATGGCTCGAACAGGAAGAGACATTCCAAAGGAATTAGCAGAGTTTGGACAACGTCAATTTAATGAAACCGGTGCTCAATCAGTTGAAGTATTACGCGTGAAGGCGGCAACTATTCGTAAGTACTGGGCAAAATTGGGAGGAATTGCATTTCTTGTTTCAGTTGTGAGCCTTGACCGAGTGAGAGTCTATTTCTTTTCTTCAAAAGGAGTCATGTTGGTGGGAGAAAACATTGATCATGAGCTGTATTCAAAGATACGCAGTAAATCCAAACTTGTGAGGAAGTATGAAAAACCAACACCTCCAACAGAATTGGAACTAAGAATGGAGGCGACCGAAGAGTTACGAAATCATTTATCCAAATCTATTCGAAGGGTTTCTCGGTATCTCGGGATTAAAGAACCAGAATTTCCACTTACATTTGTTACAAAGTCCGAGTTAAGATCCATTGATCAATCATTCTCGATGATTGTTGAGGATGATGGTGCTCATATATTTCATGAAGACTCAGTCAAATCGCAGCTCTTCGAAGGACTATCTCTTAGGAGTGCCTTTCTCTCGCTTCTGGATTCACCAAAATCTCAGGAACCTATATCCCATTGTATTGGAAATTCTTTAGCTTCACTTCTTCTGAAAGGACCTCAAAAAAATGAATGGGATAAGTATCTTAGAGAATATAACAAAAGTAGTGGGCTTCAGGATATCAGTAATCATCTTCTAAAACATAGGGAAACATACGGTTCTGATGGTTTCTCAAAGATACTCGAGATACTACGATTTTCACCAGAGCACACGCCGTTCTCACAATGGTTTGATGCTATATCATTGTTGCATTCTTCTCACGAAGTATCTCTTGGAACTGATGCATGGTATACAATCGATGGCTTCTGTAAGTCATTGACTAAACCCCGTAAGCTGGCTTCTAGACGTTTTATGTTAGAAAAGATACACCTATCACCTCGAATACTATGCAATCCCGAACCTCTTGGAATCTCATTAAGCGCAGGGCAACATAGCGCAAAGAATACAGCAGATTCCGATTGGTTGACCGTTGTAACTAGAAGAGGAAAACAGACACAAGCACTTCAAGTGAATGAGAATCTGGAGAATCCTATTGTCGAGATTCGATACAAGCTCGATCTACAAGATGTATTGCCGAAATCAGGAGGTATCCAGTCACGAGGTCGTCAGCTCATCCATTGGGTTGCGAAGACTTTTGGTGTAAAAGAGGAGCATACAGGAGGATTTGAAGCATCGATTTCATTCGGAAAAAAATCAATTAGTGAATCTGAACGGGCAGTATTGGAGAGATTAAGTTTGGGACGTCTTGATATTCTGTCAAATACATTGATTGGATCCCCACAACGAATAGAGTCATTAGTGAATTCAGGTTGCATAACACTAGTTCCAAATTTCTCCCATATCGGTATTGAACCAACCTATCTCTTAGAGGGAGATACCGAGACCATTACGAATCTCTGTTTAGATTATTCATTAGAGTCAACAATGCTAATTACTAAATCAACAACATTCGGAATTCTTGCTTCTCCAGCAATCTGGGGGAAACGATTGCTTGATGCTATAGATGATTCTGTTGAAATTAATCCCATCATAAGAACTTCTTCTTCTCGTGGGATAATTCGTCATGAGCTACCGTTTTCTGGGTTAGAAATGTCTGCCTGGTATAACTAAATCGATTCCTCTTCTGGAGTACAGAATATATTCATCACTAGCTCATCGACTCTATCAAATGTACCCTCTTGAATATCTTCAAGCTGGATATCAGGTAGCATCTTTTCGAGTTGATTTGCGAATTCCCTCAAGAGGTATCTTATATCAAATGATTCCTGTTGCGCAATCAAAGTTACAATCCTTGTATCTGTATGCTCCATCATTAGAGTAAATCCTTCATGGTTAATAGATCGCAACATCCCAATCTTTCCCATTACCTCACTGGAGAAAGTTGTGATGGCTGAAATAAACCCACCAATCAATCCACTATCCATTTCAATCTCTGAATTGAAATGATAAACGTATTCAGAGAGTCCTGATTCTCTGTCGAGAGTAATTAAGACATGAATATCAGGTCTCGGAACAGCTTTGAATGTTCCAGCTGGCTTGAAAGCCGCAACTCTTTGCATCTTCTCTGAGATATCTGATTCAGACACCGTTTCCGGAGAACGTCCTTCAATCAAATCAAGCTGGTATCTTGCGTGCTCTTGGAGTCGAGAATCTTCAACATAATTCGCAACACTTAGAGCTCGTTCTGTATCTCCCTTTGCCTCCAATTTTCTTCCTGCAACTCTGAAAATATCACTCCGTAACAATAAAGCCTCAGCATATAGATGTTGAAGACCTTGTTCTTTGGCAATCTGAATTAAGTCATCTAGATGACTCACAGCTCTGTTGAGTTCTTCCACGTCTCCTGAATCCTGATGTGCAAGCATATGGGTCTGAGCAAGATTCATCTCACCACGCACAAGTAACTCGAATAATGACTTATCTCGACCAATCTTTACGACTTTCTCAAAGGCATTTGTCGCTAAGCTCCATTTCTTACGGTACGTGTCATATGCACCTTTAGCCAAAAGGTATGCGGCCTGATGTAGAGGTTTTTCAGAAGTTGCAGCTCTTTCCTTAACAATCTGTAATGTTTTCTTTGCCTCCTTCTCACGATTAGTTCTGACGAGAAGTATCACATGCCATGCATAAACTTCAATTGTTCCAAATTGAGTTTTTTCTTCAATTCTTATTGCTTCAGTTAGATATTCCTCTGCCTCATCATATTTGCCTAATAAGAGTGAAATCTCTGCCATATTTGCTAATGGAGGTGTCTTTGTAGCATCTGTATCCATCAGTTGGTATGCTTGCTTAAAGAACTCCACTGACTCTTCAAGTTTGAGAGTATTTGCCCTTAAAGTTCCAAGGTTGTTGTATGCAACAGCAAGTCCGAGGTTAAATGACAGGATTTCGCTTATTTCTTTCACTCTCAGGTAATGTCTTTCTGCCTTCTGGAAACTCCCTGAGAGATTGCAAATATTGCCTCTAAGATTTTCAGATAGAGCAAGAAACATACGATGATTTCCTTTCAATGCCATATCTTGCAGTGTATCGTTTATTCGCTCAGCTCTAGCCTCTTCTCCAACTACCCTTAACAAATCTCCAACTACATATAGAGTAAACATAGTTTCCGTCAGTGGTTCTTCGACTTGTTCAGGATATGTTTCCAACAGATTGTCGAATTCCATTACAGCAACAATTACGCTTGTGTCTCTTTCTGCTGCGGCAAGTAGAACCTTTGCAGTGCTCAAACGGACCTGATCTGATGAAGGAGATTCTTCTGACACATTCTCTTCAATTTCCTTAAGTGCAGCAGATAATCCTTCTGTATCTGATAGAGTAAAAAGCACAATACAACGAAGGCTTAGTACTTCGATACTATGAGATCCAGTCGAGATGAAGAGAGCCTCAGCAAGTCTTCCTCTAGTGAGGCAAGCTTGAACACCCAATGCTAGGATGTCGTTAGATTGGACTTCCTTCATGCACTCTTTTGTTGCCAAGTCAATAACCGAATCTGTGAATGCAGCGAAATAATCAGTTCCCTCCTGTACTCTAGGCTGGACGTCCTTATCTATATCTCCCCACGGAATTGTGGAACGGGACTTCATATGTATAAATTCGGGTGGTACCTCTTGTGCGGTCACGACATGCACTTATTTTCCCGAGCGCATAAATCTGTAATGGCTCTTACGGTTCTCTACTCTAATGTGCATCTTGGCGTCTAACACAATATTCATAGATATACGACGATTGGAATTTTGTCGGTTCTAGTATTGGAGATGAGGAATAATTGTTTGATGTCTTAGAAAAAGCTCTGGAATCTGGACGTGACCTAGGTGCGTCGTATTTGGAGCTTAGAGGAGAGTCAGGTTTTGTTGAGTACATTCAGATGGATGATGGAAGAGTCAATGCTCTTGCTCAACGACTTGAACGCGGAGTAGCCATTAGAGTTCTTGCTGATGGTGCATGGGGATTTGTATCAACAGGAAATTTGGATACACTTGATGCGTCAGTAGAGAGTGCATTCAAGATGGCAAAAGCAGCCGCAAAAACTCGTAAAGAGCCAATCAAGTTGGCTGATATTGCTACATACCAAGATGTTGTGAAAAGCAAAGCAAAGCGGGATCCTAGGCATGTACCTATTGAAGAGAAGATTAAGTACATGAATGACACAACGAAAGTGATGCAAGATTATGATGATCGTGTGACCGCAGTTACTGTCAAGATTAGGACTGCCTCAGGTCAAAAATTCATAGTAACATCAGATGGCACCCATATTGAGAAACCTATAATGCTAGTTTGGGTTTATCCTTGGGTTACTGGTAAGGAAGGTACGCGTCTGAGTGCTGCAAGATTTGAGGAAGCATCTACTCATGAAGGTTGGGAATATCTGGAACGTTTTGCAACTCCAGAGTATATCGGAGAAGCGGCTGCTAAAAGAGTAAAATTACAACTGGAAGGTACGCAAGCCAAAGGTGGGTCATTTCCATGTGTATTGGGTCCTCGAGTCATTGGAGTTCTAGCTCATGAAGCACTTGGGCATCTCGCAGAGGCAGACTTGACAATTCAAAGTGCATTCAATGGAAAGGTTGGAGAGATTGTTGCAGCTGATGGAGTCAGCATGACTGATGATGGAACAATTGCAGGCAATTTGGGTACTGCTCCATATGATGATGAGGGAGTGAAACCATCTCGAGTTGAAATCATCAAGGACTCTGTTTTGACTGAACTCATGACAAATCGAGAATATGCCTCAAAGATTGGTCAGAGAGTGACAGGAAATGCTCGTGCGGAAACATATCGCTATCAACCAATAATCCGTATGAGAAATACATTCTTCGAAACTGGCGATTTTGCTGATGAAGAACTCTTTGAAGGAATCGAATTTGGTTACTTCTGCGCAGACTTTAGAGGTGGGCAAGCGCAGATGAATGCAAGTTTTCAGGTTGGTATTCAAGAAGCATATGAGATCATCAACGGTGAAATTGGTAAACCGGTTACTGATCTTTCTATTTCAGGGATTGCTACGGACTCACTTTTCAAGATTGAGGGAATCTCGAAAGAAGAATTTCCTTGGGAGCTTGGCAGATGTGGGAAAGGACAAGAGGCATTTATTTCCTCAGGTGGACCAAACATTCGGTTTGCTCAAGGTGGAATTACATTTGGAGGGAAGCACTAAGATGATTGGAAAGGATGAATTACTTGATCTCTGTAACCGTATTGTAAAAGAGGGTAAGAGTTTAGGTGCAGAAGCAATAGAAGTTCAAGCTGAAGGTTCAAAGGAACTTGAGTCCAATATAGAGATGGGACAAGTAAGTAGTGTTCAGATGACATCGGAGGTTGGAATTGCAATCCGTGTTATCATCGGAAAGAAAATTGGGTCTGCATTCACTAACATACCGACAAAAGAGGCAACTAAAGAAGCATTGGAGTTAGCTCTAGCAGCTGCAAGAGCTACTACTGATGATGATAACTGGACTTCACTACCAGGTATATCCTCATATCCTTCTGTTGATGGTCTATGGAAAGAGTCTGTCACTAAAGTCGAAGCATCCAAGGTCGCAGAGCTAGCAACAGAAATTGTTGAGAAGAGTACAGCTCTAGAACCTGGACTCATAGCTGGATTTGGAGGTTCTGGAGCACTTGACTATGTTGGAAGCTATGCAAACAGTAATGGTGTTTCACATGCCGAAAAAGGAACTGTAGCTTACATATACCTTGCAGGTGTTGCTCCTACAGAAACAGGTATGACTCCGAGTGTTTTTGAAGTCGACTTTTCTCGTGGTATTGAGCTAGATATTGACCGTGTTGTTGATGAAATAGTATCGACGATACGAATTGTTAAGAATACATCTCATGGTAAGAGTGGAAAACATACAATTGTGATGCATCCATCTGCATATAGTCAATTGATGCAGTTCACATTGTTACAGTCCATCCGTGGAGATAATGTTGCTCGAGGAAAATCGAAAATCGGGGACAAACTTGGTGAAACGATTGCATCAGAGAAAATCACAATCATTGATGATGGTACTGATTCTCGAGGACTTAATGCTTCAGAGGTAGATGATGAAGGAACTCCTCGTCAGAGAACTCCAATTATCGAGAAAGGTGTTCTTCGTTCATTCATATGGGATCATTATTGGGCTCAGCGAATGGGTGTAAAGAGTACCGGTAATGCAAAACGTAACAAGCGCCAAGGGCTTGTTGAAGTTGCCACGTCAAACATTGTGATCGAACCTGGAATAAGAGAGGTAGAGGACATAATCTCTGAGATCGATTATGGCTACTATATCCGTGGAGTTCAAGGTGCACATAGTTCAAATCCGGAATCAGGAGATTTCAGCATAGTTGGTAACCCCGCCATTCTCATTGAAAAAGGAAAGATGGTAGGTGCAGTGCATGGTCTCATGGTTTCTGGCAACATCTTTGATCTTCTTAAACAGACTGTGGAAGTGGCGAAGATTCAACGTAATATGCAGACATTCATTGGACCAGATATCGTCTTCAGAGATGTTGATATTATATGTAAGGAATAATTTTGTATGGTTGGAAACTTTTTCCAACCGAATTCCTTTATTGTCTGGAAACAGAAAGCATATCTGTTCAACTCATAACCTGACAGTCTATCCTAAGAGGTAACACTATGTACAAACAATTGTTCATGCTTCTTCTCGTTTTGACGACAATTCAAATTCCTGTTGCTGCGAGTGAAACATCATCATATAGAACTAATCTGGCTTCACCTACGATAGAGCCTATTATTGACTCAATGCTTAGTATGGAAATATCAAACCACATAGAATCCAAGATTCTCTCGAATGTCAAAGAAAATAACGATGTAAAAGCGATTCTCCGATTCCAAGAAGAACTTACAACCTCTGAGATTGAATACGCTGAATCTTTGGGAATTCAATTCATCAGAAGAAGCGGAGAAGTTGTGCATGTAGGTACAGTTTATTCAGCTACGGTGAGTAGCAATTTGTCTCTACAGCGTATTGTACCTTTGGGTTTAATTCAGGCAACTTCAGGTTCAAAGCAATTTTATCCAGCAATACCGTCCTCAGTTCCTGCAATAGGTGCTCCTGAGGTATGGTCAAACTTAGAAAAAGATGGCGAGGCAATTGATGGGACTGGAACAACAGTAGCTGTTATTGATACTGGTGCAGCTTGGTTACACCCTTCGTTGTGGCGAGCAAGTACGGATAGTCTTTCGGTAATATCCAGCGGACCTGATTATTATGTTGATGTAGATGGTGATTCAATTGCTGATGCAGATGAAGGACCAATCAACACAGTCCAAGGCCAGACAGGACCGGTTATTGATTATTCAGAGGATTACATGTTCATCGATGTTAATGATAATGGACTATTCGATTATAGTGCTGGTGATAGATGGCTTGGGGGAATTGATTCAAATCACGATGGTGATATCTCTCTAGATAGTGAAAATGTTGTTGTTCTAGGGGAGTCAAAAGTTGCCATATTTTATGACCAATACTCTGGAAATGTATATGTCAGAAGTGTAAATCTCACGTCTGCATTAAATGTTGGAGATACAAATGGACATGGTACTCATGTATCTTCAATAATAGCTGGTGGTCAGCCAGGTATGACCAACTATGTGGGGGTTGCTCCTGGAGCAGATTTGATAATAATTCGAAGTACATTAGATTCTGCTGCAGTACTAGATGGAATTTCTTTTGCTGTACAGAATGATGCAGATGTTATCAACATGTCATTCTCGAGTTATCTCGGATTCCTAGATGGTACAGATCTTGAAGACATTGCTATCAGCGAAGCAATGACTGAGCATGGAGTTATATCAACACTTGCGGCGGGCAATCTAGGTGGTCGCCCCAAACATGCAAGATTCCAATCCACCAATAGTCAAAATGGTAGTGCTACTCTCTCTGTTCTTAATCCACCAGATTATTCTTTCCTCAACCTACTATGGCGAAGTTCAGATGATGACGAACATGTTATTCTATCGCCTCCAGGTGGAGATGATATCGATATTGGATCTTTCAGTTCATTAGAAGGAACTCCGCAGATACTTGAAACCGATAATATTAGTGCATATATTTTTCCAGATACAAGTGAACGGGGATTTAATCGTTTAATTATCCAAATTTCTGAGGAAACTCATTATTGGGATAATGGAATTTGGGGAATAACAGTGACTAATCCAAACGGCGAAGATGTTTGGATAGATGGTTATGCTTGGGACAATACATGGACTGGCACATCTATGCGTTTTCAAACAGGTGTCGACTATACTCGAACAATAAGCTCACCAGGAACCTCTGATTTGGGAGTTACAGTGACAGCCTACAATGAGGTCACAACGGACCTAAGTGCCTCTTCAAGTGTCGGACCACGAGTGGATGGTGTAGTTAAACCAAATGTTGCCGCACCTGGAGATGCGATTCGTGCAGCATACAATAGTGTCACTTCTCTTTGGGTTACAAGATCTGGGACAAGCATGGCTGCACCTCACGCTGCAGGCGTTGTTGCCTTAATCAGACAAGCATCTGGAGTTTCTAATGGTTGGAGTACATTATCTGCACTCTATCAAGGTGCAGGTGGGCAAAATAATCACTTTAGCCCAGCATCTACTAGTTGGGGTTTTGGTCTTTGTAACCCACAATGGTCTGTACAACATCTTCTAGACCCTGTGGCTGATTCGATTTACTGGGGCGGTATTTCATCAATACTTGATGATCCCACCAACTCTTCAATTGATTCTGGTCTAGATATAGTCAATGTCAAGGCTTACCTTACAAATAGCAATACTTGGATTCGAATAGGGATGCAGGGTGAACCAGACTTTTCTGGAGAGAATGAGTTGATTCTGGATTGGGATCGAGACTCCTCACTTGCAACAGGTGAAATAGGCATTGATATGAGAATAATACTTACCTCCGGTGTCGCAAATATTTACGAGTGGTCAGGGAGTACGTTCTCTCTCTCTGGACAAGCCTCTTGGTCAAATGACACAACAGCAGTATATCTCTCTGTCAGTAGAGACCCTCAGGTAACTCATGGAAGATTCTTTCTAGTTACTCAGAATGCAACTTACACTGATTTAGACGTCACTACTACGGTAACACTGATGAATCAATGGAGTCCGATTGTTCATTCTCTAGAGATAGAAAATCTTGAGAGTAACTTTACAATAAGTGGTACAGTGTTTGACAAAGACTCAGATACAAGTCAATTGGAGATAAATCTGAAAATTGTTGATGGTGGCTTAGATATACTTCAACAAAATGACCAAGATGGTCAGAATAGCTTTTCAATTGAGTACGATACTGAAGACTTTGAAACAAATGATATCGTATCACTAATTCTTACTGTGTCTGATGGTGACATTGAGTTGAAACTTCCACCTATCCTGCTATCTGGAGGAAATGCATTGGAGTTGAACTTTGTAGAAGCAGAGTTGGATCAAACAACGGTACGAGTCGGACCTTTTATTTCAGAAAGAATTACTGGGCGTCTAGTACTTGAAGGTCACCTCTTGGCTGAAGAAGTCAGATTATCATTGATACCACCCACTGGGCTTCAGTATAATCTAACTCTTGCTGGAGTTTCTGGTGTCTACGAATTCGATGTTTCTCCCTCTAACATTGCAGTAAATACCTACGACGTCTATGCGGTTGCTATCCCTATTGCTGGAGATGAAGTAATACAGTATCTTGGTGAATTGGTGATAGTTCAAGATTATTTCATTGTAATCCTTATAGGGGGAGTAGGAGTGGGTATCTTGGTAGTAATCTACATCGTGCTCAAGTTAAGACTTAGACATAGTGTGGAGGGATAGACATTGAAGCTTGTGGTGATTGGATATGGCCCTGGAGGGGCTGCGGCCGCAACTGCAGCGAGAATTTTTGATCCAAAATCTGAGATAGTAATCTACACGGGCGAAACCTTAGATGCACATCGAAAACCTGGAGCGTCATATGCTCTTGAGCATCCTGACACTAAGGACTTAGTCATACAGGATTGGTCTATCAAAGCTCTTTCAAATCGACGTATCCGAGTTGTTTCAGGTGTCACAATCGATGGAGTTGACACCTCAAAACGTACTATTTCAGGAACTGACTCGAAAGGTAAGAATTTCGAGGATTCGTATGATAAGATTGTGGTCGCAACTGGAGGATTACCGTCAGTTCCTTCTATTCCTGGAGTTGACCTCCAAGGAGTATATACAATTCAAGATATGGTAGATACCAGTAAGATTGGTAGTAGCCTTTCTGGTATGAATCGTATACTTATTGTTGGAGCAGGGTTTAGTGGACTAGAAGTCGCAGAACGTTTTCTCTCATTAGGAAAACAGGTGCATCTCATTGTGCGCTCTCGACTTATGCGACGTCAACTTGAGCAACCAATGAGTAATGAACTGCTATCTAGAATTCAAAAAAGACTTGTAGTACATCAAGGTGTATCTCCGTCATCTATCGAAGGTGAAGATTTTGTTACTGGAATCAATCTTGATGGCGAAATGCTAGAGGGTGATGCAGTCTTATTTATGACCGGGGTGCGACCAAACACGAAATTGGCTATTCAAATGGGACTTGAGCTTGGAAGTTTAGGTGGAATCAAGGTAAACGAATCAATGGAGACATCCAAACAGGGAGTTTACGCAGTTGGAGATTGTGTGGAAATGTCAGACTCTCTTTCTGGACAACCTATCCTAATGCCTATTGGAAGTGTTGCTGCTCGTGCTGGGCGACAGGCTGGGGTTGCAGCTGTTGGTGGACGAAAAATCTATGGTGACACTTCTTTGCTCTTTCAATACGATCGCCTTTTTGAAACTGATATTGTATGTGTAGGAAATTCTTCTACACGAGCTAGTGAGGTAGGTATTAAGGCAAACATACATTATCTAGAAGATCCCGCGGAATTTTCAAAGGTCGCAGTAGTCACAAATGATCAAGACCAAGTCATAGGTGGTCAAGTTATAGCAGCTCGTCTCGGAGCACGGATTGGATATCAGATTCTTGAACGAGTGGAATCTAAAGCCATCTTTAGAGATCGACCACTACTTGATTCCACACACAAACGGATGAAGGACCTTATTGAACAGACGTTTGGTCCTATTCGATAGATGGTGGAGAATGATCCTTTGGCTCCTCTTCCCATTCAGGAGACCACTCTCTTTCAATTCTAGGACGACTCGGTTTCTTACGTCCGAATTTCAGTATTCCCACATACAATAGAGCGACACCGACAATGGCAAGGAGACTATACATAACACCTAGTAAAAGGTCATCATCAACTGCAGGAACCGGAACAAGAAAGGTCTTGATATAATTTCTAACATGACCTTCTGAATCTGAGGCAAGTATTGTTAATTCATAGAAGCCCGCATTTTCTAATTCAAACTCAAGGAAGTATTTGTACCCTAACGATTCTATGACTGTTGTAGGAATCTCAGTACCTGCAGAATTCTTGAGAGTGATATCGACCTGATCAAGATTCTCATCAAAAATGTATGCAGTGAAGTTTGCTAGTTCTCCAATCTCGCCATATTCAAATTTGACATCAAAGATTCTTGGTTCTATTGGAAATATTGCCTCTGCGACATTCTTGAGTAATCTCAGATTATCTGCATTCAACCTTTCAGCATCGTATATCGTAGTATCAAAGAGTAATGAGCCATCAGAGAGTGCTATGACCTTACCTTCTCCCACATTTACAACTGCTAACAATGCATGTGTTTTCAATGCATCTGTCCAAATGAGCCCTGTTGCTCCTGCAACTGAAGGGTCGACGGAGAGAGTGCCTCCATTCAGAATGAAGATATTCCTGACTCCATCCGTAAGTTGATTTGTTTCAACAGATCCTCCATTGTCTGCCCCATAGACATCACCACTATCGTTGCCAATCCAATTCCTCTCACACTGAATGCCATATGGTTCTAAGATTTGATTGTAAGATTCAAAGGCAAAAGCGGGAATATTATTTGTAACGTCAAATCCTTCTGATAGAATTAAGAGGACACCACCTTCTTGAACATAATCGTGGATGATATTAATCTCTGTTTCCGAATATTGTGTTTCTGTGTCCATAATCATTAGCACTTCAGATGTAGCAAGAGCTGCAGTAGTTATTTGAGGGAATGTCAAAGCATTCGCCCAATTTGTTGGATATGCAGTTACTATCATACCCTGTTCACGTAAATAATCTCCAAAATATCTGAAATAATCTGGATCATCAGGATCCTCAGCAGAGTGATGTGCCATATCAACTAAAACTCGACCACCATAATCAGTGATGAGAAGATTAAGTTCCATTGAAGCAATTACTTCTCCATTCTTGATCATGTCAACTGACCCTGTGTATCTTCCTAAAGCAGAAAGTGGAAGGTCTTCAGGAACATCAAGTCCAATACTGAAGTAATTCTGTCCTGTAGGAACATATGGGTTCTCTCCCAATGTTATGAAGTCTGATGCGTTACCAGTTGCTTCTAGTATTACAGATCCTCTATTTACTGTTGAAATTACTGTGACATTCTGAGGAGATCTACTATCTCCTATAATGAAAACTTGATCTGACCCTGGAAGTGTAGGGAATCTGAGTGGCGACATTATTGTAATAACACCAGATGTGTTGGTGTATAACTCTGAGGCTTTTGTCACATTAGCTAGTCCGAATCCCTGCTCCATTGGGTCGACTCCTAAATCTGTGGCACCTGCCATAAGGAACGCCTTAATCTCTACGGGAGTCATTCCCGGATGTTTGTCTAGAAGAAGTGCAGCTAATCCAGCAATCTGTGGAGCTGCCGCAGAAGTTCCTGACCAAATTGTATATGGTGCAGTGAATTGACTTTCATTGTATGGTTGGTACTCTGTCGGATCAGAATTTTCCAACCGCCCTGATAAGACAAGATACCCTGGTGCAAGAATATCTGGTTTAGTAAAAACACCGTGTGGTTCTGTCTGTTCCCTTACTACTGGACCACGACTGCTGAAAGATACAATGTCAATTGACCCAATTGATGCTCCAACTGTTATCGCGTTGTTATCAATACCTGGTGATGTTATTGATTCAGTTGCTGGTCCTGAATTACCTGCAGCTATCACTACAATAATTCCGCCTTGAATGGCCGCATTTATTTCTTGAACAGTTGGTTGGGGATATAGCGGATTATCCGGCCATACACCTCCTAGACTAAGCGTAATAA
The DNA here is from genome assembly GCA_016841005.1 of Candidatus Thorarchaeota archaeon. The sequence goes on from JAEORG010000271.1 coordinate 32,528, forward strand.
TATCAACGCCGCTTGTTCTCGCGTACTCAATGCCTTGTGCAATAATTGAGTCATCTGCAGCACCTTCAGAATCTAAAGCTTTTATGACAAGAAGCTTTGATCCTGGTGCAAGTCCTGTATACTCTCCCGAAGTTCCAACACCAGTTCCTGCGACTAACCATGAAACAGCTGTTCCATGCCCATTATCATCATAGGCGTCAATTCCATCTTGGGGATCCATATCATTTTGTCCACCTATGAGGTCATAGAAACCGTATATCCTGCCTTCCAAATCTGGATGAGTTCCATTTGCACCACTATCAATTACTGCTACAGTAACTCCAGTGCCATTGTAGCCCTCTGCATAAATCGAATCAGCTCCGAGGTATTTGTCAGAATGAACATAACTATCTCCTAGGCCAGTTTGGTCGGCTTCATTCTCAATGGGCGATGAATCAATCACTCTCTGTTGATCGTATCCGAGGTATGAAACCCCATCTAGTTTTGTAAGCATTCTAATTGCATCTGACGTTGCATATGCGGATGCTGTTGGAATCATGTCAAAGATGTGTCTGACAGATAAGTCTGGAATGTCAGCTTTATTCAAAGTTTCCTGAATAAGTTGAGAATCAAAATAATCTTGAAATTGAATGACTATAGGATGAATAATATCAGATGATTCATCCATCTTCTGAGTGAGCTCAGGAGATATAATTTCACCAATGGACGCTACTTCAGAAGTATTTGTAGGAAATTGAATTTCAATTATTGGTAGAATTAGAAGTCCAATAACAATTCCTAGAAGAATGATGTTGCTGTTTTTCCGTGCGAGTCGCGACATTGTAGACTGCCCATCCAAGTTCAGAATTCTAGCACGTAAGTTAAGGTTTTGCTTGAGGGCGTGATTGTATCAATAATATCAAACTCTCGGTCAGCTCGGAATCAAAGAGAAATGAGGAAATATCTTCTCATGCAGTATGTAGTACTGTAGGGCAAAATGCACTACTTGGGGTGTAGACTAGAATGGGATTAACACACGAATATGAGAGACGGATACAGATTAAGCACTTTTTTGATGATCGCGACACTGGTGCGAAGAGAAGAACATGGCTTGAAGTGCAGATGGCACTTCCTCAAAAAACAACTGAAGGTTGGGTGAATGATGGTAAAGTACGTCTATCATTAGGGGACGAACGTGACATTAAAGGAGCTTTTCTTTTGAATATAGAAGAAGTCTGTCGTCTTTACAAATCACTTGAGCTAATAATCAATGAACACGAGTCGTTGAAATCACAACTATGGCGTGAATAGGTGAAAAAAACTATCGTCCTTTTTTTTTCGCGACGATTTTCTGCTTTATGATATACTGCAAGAACAGATATATCTCTAGACTCATTTTATCTAAAGTGTTCAGCTTGATTAGGAGTTACCAAATTGGTCGGTCATCAACCATTGCCAGTCACCTTGGCGCAGATAGATTTCAATGCAGATTTTGGAAGTAATCTTGTTGCTATACTTCCTTATGCGTTACCTTTGATATTTGGCGGAATAATGTTGCTTCTCTTTCAGAGATATCTACCTCGAGAAGAGCCCAAAAGAAATGTCCTCTTATTTGTGGGAATAGTAGGAGTCGGGTCTTCGGTATTGATGATTCTATACGCTGGTTTCGGATCTATGTGGGTCACATTTGGATCCTATAACATTTTCATCTCTATTCTTCAACGTCTTACATTGATGGCGTTTACTTACAGTATTATCTATTCAATGATCTATCTGCTAGGGACTATCCTCATCTTTTCATACTTGGCGAATTATGTCATCTCCCCTCCAAATCCAGATTTTGTTAAAATTCAAGAGAGTCTAAAGGACGTACGTGAAACTGTTGAGAAAACCACGAAGGAAAAGAAAGAATTGGAGGTAGAGAATAAACGATTGAACGAATTCTTGAAGGAGAAGGAGGAATCACTGGCTCTACTAAGTTCAGAACTTGACGCGTTGAAAGCATCAGTAGGTGAACGGGACTCCTCTATTGCAGAAATGGAGGCGAGGTTACGAGCAACTCCTCCAGAAGAGAGTTCAGAAGCTGAGCAAGAACTTCTAGTAACTATTTCAAAGAAGGATCAAACGATTAGTAAGCTTCAATCAGAAATTGCTGACTTGAAACTGATTCTTGAAGGCTCTGAGAAACAGAAAGGAACTTCTGAAGTAGCTGAAGCTACTGGTGATGTGATGGCCAAGATTCAACAGTTGGAAGAACAACTTAACTCTGCTAATTCAAAACTGGCAGATTATGGTCGTCGATCTGAAACAGCAAATGAAGTTTCAGACAGTGTCATATCAGACTTAGCTGAGTTAATCTCCCAGGTACAGGGAAGTGGGCTTGATGATTCTACAAAGAAAGTCTTGACAAGTCTAATAGAAGGGTTAGGACGAGCGATGGGTAGAATTTCTGCTGTGTCAGCTGATAAGGATGACTCACCTAAGGTGGAACTCATTGGAGCAGTCATGATGGTTCATGAGATTGTTGATGGGGTGAAGAAGCTCTCTCGGATGTAATATTTCTGAAAATATTCATTCATACAAACGATTGTCTGGACAGGATTATAGAGGTGATGTTTTCTCGAAAGAGCGTTATGAGCGCTTCTTAGTATGTTTAAATACCGTCATATCCTATTAAAGTTTGATATTAAGTACTCATAACCCTTATCACGTATACAATATTGCGTAATCCTTAATAGTAGTTCTGAAATCTCAATTGTTTAATCACGCATGAAGTAGAGAACGCGGAATGAGGAGATGTGCTTGCTTGCCCGACGGGGCGCGTTCTCGGCAGGCACAGATATTATTGCAAACAGAGCGTGTCATAATTGATGAAACTCGTTCTGTATCTCTGTTCTCTATAGAATAGTGAGGAGAAAGAGAAAAAATGAGCTTTAAGAACAAAGCAGCAGTTCTGCTTTTTGTTGCCGTATTATCACTATCAGTGTTTATGGCTCCGATCGGACCAACTAACCGAGCGGAAAGGGCAAGCTCACCTGAACTCTCTCCAGCAACTCAAGACGAAATCAATAACTGGTATAATATGATGGCGCAGCCTGGTTATTCTCCAGAGATTGATTCGGTCTTGGCTGAGTGGGTAGATTCAGGAAAAGTTAGCGACCAAATGGTCACAACGGAGAGAGGTGTTAGCGCACTTGTCGTCACCGCTCCGAGTGTCGATATGAATGCAATCCGAGAGGTTGTATCAATTGACTATTTTGTGAACTTGGGCTACTTCTCGACCTTAAAGGTCACATTCAGTAGTCCTGCGGACGTTAACAGACTTGCAAAAATTGATGGTGTAGGCATAATTAATGCAGACTTGTGGCGAACTCCAATCGGGGATGACCTCGTGAAGGAGATCGATGTTGCACCAACAATACCCAGTGAGGGTGTTGACATGGACTTTATCTATGATGTTGTTGGTGGTGACTCCGGTGAAGCAAACAACTATGACGGTACTGGTATTACAGTCGGTCATGTTGATACTGGAGCTGACTTCGGTAATCCAGCGCTACAAGGTGCATACAACACTGGTTCCTATGATGGAACTGGTGAAGGTGTAACACCAATGTGGTACTACGCCAACTCAAGTTATGTATCAAACATTACAGATTGGGTTGACGTACAAGGCAATCTTCTAACATATGTTGACAGTGGAAATGTCTACCTCAACGTAAGTGGATGGGACCCCCTCCTTAACAATGCAGGTGGTGCCCGATACCTCTACGGTGACGGTGGCCCAGGCGTATCATACGTAAACCGTGTCGGATTCATCTGGCTATACAGCGTAGCATGGATCGAAGGATATGGGTTTGCACCTATGAACGCTACATGGCTAGAATCAACAAAGAAAGATTGGAAACTACCAGCCACAACAAACTTAGAATCTGGTACTGACTACCAAGTCAACTGGATTTACCAGCAGCATAGTAGTCCATACGCAAAATTATTTGCACCAGCACTTGTGTACAATGGTACTGACAAGGACTTCCACCTAGTTGTCAACTGGGAGGATGCTGATGCATGGAACTACATGTGGACAAACGCATTCTACTGGAACTCAATTAACGTGTCACACTCATCAGCTGGTGACCTTGCTGATATCTACAGCAGATTCGACTGGGACTTCACTGATGATTTCGGAGCCGGTGAAATCTTCGACATGTCTTCTGCAGCAAATGCTATTGTAGCACACAACTACGGTGGTGGCCCTCTAGATGACTTCAGCCTCGGCTCACTATCCTGGGCATACGATGCCTTTGGTTTCACTGAGTGGGGCGATTTCGACTGGGATCCAATGTTCGGAGGTTTCAGTGACCATGGTGACTTCAACCTATACTGGGATGATGGCACTCACGGTACTGCCACCGCAATTCACGTTGTTGGTAGAGATGTTTCAGGTAATTGGTACGACGAAGATAACATGCACAAGGTCAATATGACTGGTATCGCACCAGGTGCTGATATGATTTCTACTCGCGCTCTATCTGGAGCATCAGATTACTTCAGCTACCTTTGGGTGTGCGGATTTGACATGGTGAATGAGACTTCTGGTGAGTTTAACTACACTGGAAATCACATGGCAGATGTTGTGACCAACTCTTGGGGTTGGATTACAGAACCTGCTAGTCAGATGGACTACCTGTCCTTCACTTGGGAGATTCTATCAACCCCAGGTTTACTTGATCCAGACAACATGGGTGGATACCCAGGCGTGCTACACGTCTTCTCAGCTGGAAACGAAGGTGCAGGTTACATGACTATTGGTCCACCCGGTTCAGCAACTGGTGTCTTAACTGTAGGTGCTTCAACTGTAAGTAACTGGTTAACATACCTCTATGGTCCAACTCAACCATACGAAGGCATTGCAAGTTTCAGCAGCCGCGGTCCAGGTTTCACTGGCTACCCAGCTCCTGATATTCTAGCTCCTGGTCTTGCAGGGTACACTGGTGTCCCGTGGTACGCATACTACTATGGCGACTCTTGGGGTATTGATTATAATACAACCCTCTTCAGCGGTACAAGCCAGGCTGCACCTGTTGCAACAGGTGTTGTTGCTCTCGTTATGGATGCATTGGACTTTGATTCACACACTGATAGCGGATTCGTCGTTAAGGCAATCGTTCAATCTACTGCTAAGGATCTTGGTTATGACCCAGCTATCCAAGGCTTTGGTCGAATCGATGCTGGAGCAGCTTGTGACTTCGTTGTGAACGGAGGCTTAGTTGGTGCTACGACGGACTCAATGTACAACTTCGCACAATTCATTGGCGATGCATGGGCATATTGGGGAATTCTCCCTGGATCATATATCCCACGTGATATCAACAGTTCTGTGGTTGCATTCCCAGATTCAAACTACGATGGTAACATATTCTTCGGTCAGATGTTCCCAGGTGACAGTGCTACTGTGACCTATAGTATGTACACGACCGCAGCTAGTATGTTTGACACACCAGACAGTGCATACTCGTATGGTGGTTCAACAGCGTACATGTACAACATGACTGACATGTTTACATTCGACAACGTCACCTTCTCCTACAATGACACAAACATGGCAGGAGAGCAGATGTATGGATGGTATGATTTCGATGACCAGCTTGGCACCACGGATTACACCACTGTAATGAATTCTGACATGATTCAAATCATCGTATCATTCGATGCAACAGAAGTTGCAGGCGATGAGCCATGGATGTTCCTCTACGACTGGAACGATGTTTCAGGCGATGGAATGCCGAACCTCTACAACATATCTGCATCACCCCCTGACACAACCCACGATGAATTACATCGTCTGACAAGTGCTAGCAATGCAGCTAATGTCAACCTCATGCAATGGGTTCCAGAAACACTTACTGGTACATTGACACTCGTTATCCACGATCCTGCTCTTGATGTTGCCACCGGTTGGTGGAACGCTACTGCAAATCCTGGACACGACTTCACTGTAACTGTCCTATGTTACACTGAGGATGTTCCTGACATGGATGTTGTTTCATTTGCTGATGAGGGAACCGCGACTGGTTCTGTAAACGTCACCCTTGATGTCGATGCCACTACAGATCCTGGTATCTACACTGGTTACATCGCCTTCACAGGCGGTCTAGCTGTACCATACTCATACGTAGTTGTTGCTAACCTCACCGTTGATGGTGGAGCTGTCAACACACTGTTCAGTGACTATGGCGCTGACATGACTCCCTACGACAATGTCCTGTACGGATGTATGGAGGAAGACCCAGATGCTTGGGACTTCAGAAGCTATGTATTGTACAACCAGTATGATACTGCAGAATACCTCGGTATTCGTGCTGAATTTGCAGATGCAGGTAGTGATCTCTACATTGCTGTCTATGACAGTGAGAATGGATTACTTGCCTCGGGTTCTGCTTTGACGGACACAAGCACCGCGGTAATCGCTGAGATTGATGGTGCAGGGTACTACTACTTGTTAGTACACCCAATTGCCCAAAACGGTACTATCGCACAGCCAGTCGAGTTCACGCTCGAGGCCATGCTGTACGATGCTCTAACCGATCAACCAGCAGTATGGAGCTACACTTCAGATGACAGAACCGGTGTCACACCTGTGGCAGACGGTAACTCCCTCTGGGGTGACCACGTTGTACTCAACGCTAGCTACCCAGCATTCAACCTACCAAACATGCCCGAGTATGAGATTACCTCAGCTACACTCGGATTCCTCTCTGGTGTATACCATCAGAACTCTGGACCTAACGTAATTCCATCTGCATCATACGATCCATTCTCTGGACCGCTTGATTTGACCCAATTCGCTTGGGACTACGTAGCTGGAATTGGTGAAGGTGATACCGTAGATATCGAAGTAGACTTTACTAATGGCGATTGTGACATTATGGTCTTCTGGGCTGACACTGACAATACCACCTGGGCTTACAGCAACAACCTTGTTGAAGACTCGATGGCTACAGGAGCACATCCTGAAGTTGGTTCATTCACAGCAGACCGCGATGGAAGACTCGCAGTTGGTATCTTCGACTACGACCTTGGCGCAGGTACTTGGACAGTTACTGTCGACACCCGTGTTGGTGTATACGAAACCGCAACTGGCCCAGAGGTGACATATGACACCTACGACCTAGGCAGAAATGGTACCTTCCAAGTTCAGCTAACAGCTACAACCGCAACCAACCTTGACTTCGAGGTTAACTTCGCAGCATTGACCTTCGGCAACTACTTCAAGCCATACGTCAACTCCGTTGATGTCACTGGTTCTGGAGCAGTGAAGACAATCACATGGACCATGTCAGACCTGAATGCAGGTGACACCCACGAGTACGAAGTGCTTCTATCAGCTGACGACGGTGAGACATTCCAGCTCATCGCTACAGGCTTGACCGCACTGACATACGCTTGGGACAGCACTGGCTTCACCATTGACAACTATGTGGTTAAGATTCGTGTCGAGGACAGCTATGGCCTAACTGATGAAATGGATTCAACTTCATTCTCAGCAGGTACTGTAGAACCTCCGTCAACATCTACTACACCTCCAACTTCAACCACTCCAACAACGACAATTCCTGGAATTGATCCTCTGTGGATTGGTTTGATTGGTGGTATTGGTGTCGGTTTAGTCGTTGTCTTGATCCTATTCCTAGTTAGGAAAAGGTAGGTAACTTAGCATAATGGGGACGCAAGTCCCCTACCCCCTTTCTTTTTTATATTCAATGAATAGAGTAGAATTCAGGCTATAGAAGGATGGACCATGTTCAAGAGAATACTTCAGTATTAACGATGTTAGGTGGGCGATTACCAGCCAAAGCTTGCATAATATTGTCTACACACATGTCCGCCATCTTTGCTCTAGTATCGATGCTAGCACTTCCGATATGAGGTAGTGTTACAACATTATCTAATTCTAATAGAGGATTAGAGTCAGGTGTTGGCTCCTGTTGAAAGACATCCAGACCTGCACCTCGAATAACACCTGTTCTAAGAGCTTTGTAGAGGGCGTTCTCATCCATAACAGCTCCTCTTGATGTATTTATTATGATTGCATCATTTTTCATCAATTCAATCTCTGGTTGTGAAATCAATTTTTGTGTTTCATTTGTCAAAGGCACATGGATTGTGATGAAATCTGATTCTTTGAGTAACGTTTCTAAACTAACTCTCTCTGCATTTAATACTCTGATTGCATTTTCAGTGGACTCAGTTTGAGATCTCGAAGTGAACAGGATTCGCATGTTAAAACCTACTGCCCTCTGAGCAACAGCATATCCTATTCTCCCCATCCCGATAATTCCAATAGTCTTGTTGAAGACATCAACTCCAAGTAACATCTCAGGACCCCATGCAACTTTCCACCTTCCCTCTCTAACAAAGTTGTCAGCTTCAACTATTCTTCTTGCTGTTGCCATGATGAGGGCCCATGTTAAATCTGCGGTTGTTTCTGTCAAGACACCTGGTGTATTTGTTACGATTATTCCCATCTCAGTTGCAGCTTTCACATCTATATTATCATAACCAACTGCATATTGGGCAATTACTTTTAGATTAGGAAGGGACTCTATAAATTTCCTGTCGATTGTATCCGAGAGAAGAGTGATAATCCCCTTACAATTTCTTGCACGTTCAATAATATTATCAGTTGATGGAGGGGTTTCCATCTCCCAAACATCTACATCGTATCTTTTTTTCAAGCGATTAAGTGCTGAACCTGGTAATTTCCTTGTAACAAATATTTTGTCTGCCATAGAATAGATATTCCTATATGTTGCAAAAAGTATATCGGGCGTTCAAAAACGTATCAAATCAGAGTACCTACTCGAAAATGGATATATATGCGGTGAACCGTTTCCTTATATTCTATTTCGAGTAAATTTCTTGAAGAGTCGGTAACGACTTTCACTTAACACGGGTGAATACGGTGAAGATGTCCAGTTTTGAGCTTCCACGCAGTGCCATAATTGTATTGGATCGTCTCACTAATGATGGACCGATGACACCCAAGGACATTAGTGATAAGGTTGATTTAGCGCCTCGTACAGTGTCTTTTGCTCTCAGAAAACTTGTTGGTCAGAATCTCTGTAAGAAGATACCCAATCTACGTGATATGCGTCAACCACTATATTTGGCCGATGGTGAGAAAGCAAGAGAGCTTCGTATGAAATACGAGCATGTTTTCAGACAAGTTTTGATGTAAAAGAAATTACGTCAAATGGGTGTGACTTTTTTCCATTTTTTCCGTCAAAGTTAAGTGAGATTCAAAATCCTAGAGCACTGTTGTGGGAATATGGCACATGAAGGTCTCTCTCTCGTCATGGTTTTACTAGGTGCAATCCTTTTGGTTGGATACTATTTGGGGCCAAGAAATGAAGTCCGGAAAGTCAAAAGGACAGAGGGAAAGATTATGCTAATTCCTACAGGTGTACTTTTGATGATTCTAGCAATCATCATCTTTTCAGGAGTACTAGATGGAGCTCCCTAATTGCTATTGAATGTCATCTCCACGAGTTTAAGCAAGATTGCTACTGATACCATATCTGCTGTTGTACCTGGATTTAGTGTGTTCCCATCAGATCTAAGAATACTATCGAGTTCATCTAACAAATCCTCAGTACTACTCTCATCGTGTCCAGCACTGATGATTTCCTTTGCAAGCTGTTGAATTTCCTTTGCTTTTTCCAAACCTGCTTTTTTGATAATAAGTCCATCAGGCTGATATGATAGTAACCAAGTGAATGTTCTGACTATACCTTCCTCCAGATTTTCTAGACTATCTGATAATGCATTCAGGTACGGATAAGTTTCTCTGAGTGTTAGTTCAAAGTAATCAGACCATTCTTTGCTTATCGGTTCTACATCTGCTGACAAACTGAAGAGTTTTCTCAGCGTGAGTTCATCCTTCCTAATATTTTCTAACACATTCGGATTTTCAATATCATATCGGTCATGAATATCTGTCCAAGTTTGCTCTTCTTTATTTAGAACTCCTCCAGGATTTGCCATATGAAATGCTTCGTAAACGTTCAGAGTGTCTTCTACTGATGTATTATCGAGTACAATTCTAATCCATTTTTGTAATGTGTTTATTGAGAGTCTATGTTCCTCCTGTAGAGCAGCTGCAGTTGCAACTACAACAGGAATGTAGAGAAGAATTGTCCCTAATATTGTGTTACTCTTATTCAAACCACCAAATACATCTGCAGAACATTCGTGAATCAGCTCTCCTATTCCAATATCACTTGGATTGATCTCAGATGATGCTACTTGAATTCCTCTTTTGGCAGCAAGATGGAGCCCACGTCCCATTAGAGATGCGCTTGCCAGAAAATGCCTGTATCCGGTATCAGAGAATCTTCTAAGACGATTGACATTTCCAGGTTTTGGTGAGCTAACTTCCAAGAGGATAGAGAGCTGTGCACAGCTCGTCAATGTCCAGCATATGTCTTTCATTATTGAAAGCCTGATATTGGGTCACTTATCAAGTTCACGCCATTGCGAAAGGAATAATTATAATTCAATGATATCATGTTTTGATTACAATGAGCCTATCTGCAAGATTGACCTTTTCTCAAGTTGGAATTTTAATCTCTATTATTGTGTATCTCGCAGTCAGAGGCTTCTTTGTTATACTGAATATTGGTTTACTTTGGACGCAGGCAGGTGGTTTTCTAAGCATTGCATTTCCACTAAGTCCTGTCATTGTTCTGGGCTTTTCAGCGTGTGTTGCTGCATATGGATTTTCATATCTGGGTCTTTGGGTGATGGATAATAACAAATACTTTCTTGGAATTTTTTTCATATTTCTTGGAGTTATTCTTGTTCCAGGAGGGCTAGGAGTATACTCTTGGATTGCATTCCCCTTGCTAAGCTAACAATCAAAAACGTGTGGCACGACTTCTGAGGCTTTACCTTTCAATACAATATCTGCAACATTATCTCGATTTGTTCCTTCAAGATTTATTAGAATAATCTTCGCACCTGAATTCTTTGCAATTTGAGGGATGAAGGCTGCTGGATATATTGTGAGACTGGTTCCTATAACCAACATTAGGTCAGTTGACCGTGATAGCTCTATCGCCTTTTGCATAGCCTCCTCAGGCAATGGTTCATTGAATAAGACTGCCTCTGATTTCAGAATCCCTCCGCATTTATCACATAGTGGTGGAATTTCTCCAGCAACTACTCGACGATGTATCTCATCTCCAATGTACTCTTGATGGCAGTCTAGGCAATATGCTCGAAGGTAGTTTCCGTGCAACTCTATTACATTCTTGTTTCCAGCTGTTTGATGTAGATTGTCTATGTTCTGGGTGATGATTCCAATTAACTTGCCATTTGCTTCCAATTTTGCTAACGCCTTATGAGCATCGTTTGGTCGTGCTTTGAGAATGACTTCTGCGAGTTCTTGTCCCATAGTCCAACACGGCGATGGATCTGCACGGAAGCTGTCGTAAGTTGCATATTCATGGGGATCGTATCGTTCCCAAAGTCCCCCTTCTGATCTAAAATCTGGAATTCCTGAATCAACACTGATTCCAGCACCAGTAAGTGCAGTAATCATTGATGCTTCTTTTACAAGTGATTTCGCACGTTCGATGATTGTACTATCGACCATAACACACACACCAAGTTGAATGGCTCTCTTTTTGTTTTTGGTTGGGGATTCTTAGATAGATATTCTCCATAATACCATGTCGAAAGCTTTTTCTTCATATAACTTGGAAAAAAGCCGGAGTCACTGAGGGAACCAACCTACCTAGAGTGTATTGTCGATACATTATCGGCAAGTGTCTCAATGTGATGGTCAGATTGATAGTCAATCATAGGCAGGGAATCAATGAAATGCATGAAGAGAAAGGCGAGAAAGAAGAAGTGCTTGATAAATCCGCAGACTCAGTGTCCACTCCTAATGATGAAAAGACAGAAGTTTCTCTTGATTTTGATGACGAGATTGACATAATTCAAGAAGATGATGGTTCTTTTGAATTGCCACCAGTGGATGTAACTGAGGAAGCTCTGCTGTTAGAGAAAGAATCGGTTACTGACCTGAATGACCGGTTGCTTCGATTACAAGCAGAATTTGATAACTATCGAAAGCGGATGAACCAAAGATTCTCAGATGCTGCACAATATGCAAGCGAGGGAATACTTCTCAAATTATTAGATGTCTATGACAATCTAGAACGTTCTCTTGCTGTTGATTTTGAAAGTAATCCGTCTTCTGCAAGGGCTGGCATAGAGGCTATTTTTCAACAGATGCAAAAGATATTCACAGCTGAGGAAGTTCGTCCTATTGAAGCACTTGGGAAGGAATTCGATCCATACTATCAGAATTCCATTAACTCAATCCATGATGAAGAACAACCTGACAAATTAGTTGTGGAAGAATATTTGAAAGGATATATGATTCGGGATAGAGTTCTACGTCCTGCCTCCGTATGTGTGAATCGTCACATACCTCCTCCCGTCATAGATGAAACTGTGGAAGAAATATCCGCAGATGAGGAGTCTACTGATGAGGACCTACCTGCATTAGAAGCCTCTCAACAAAAAGATACGAATAAGGAATCTATAATTGAAGAAAATCGCACCGAAGAAAAAGGTGATCAAGAATGAGCAAAGTAGTGGGAATAGACCTGGGGACAACGAACAGTGGTATTGCCTATATGGAAGGTGGCAAACCAACAATTATTCCAAATGCTGAAGGGAAACGTCTTACTCCTTCAGTTGTAGGAATAACTCCGCAAGGAGAGATTATTGTAGGCGATTTGGCTAAACGACAGGCAGTATCTATGCCCGATCGCACAGTGAGGTCTATTAAGCGACATATGGGTGAAGATTACAGTGTTAAAATTGGGGATAAGACTTACAGTCCCCAAGAAATATCTGCTATGATTTTACAAAAGCTGAAAAAGGATGCCGAGTCATTTCTTGGCGAACCTCTCAGGCAGGCTGTTATCACAGTTCCAGCATATTTCAATGACAGCCAACGACAAGCAACTAAGGATGCGGGTAAAATAGCTGGACTTGAGGTTCTTCGAATTGTGAACGAACCTACTGCGTCTACACTCGCGTATGGAATGGACAAGGGCGAAGATGTCAAGGTCTTAGTCTATGACCTTGGTGGTGGAACTTTTGATGTTTCCATTCTTGAGATCAGCCATGATGAAGGTGAATTTGTATACGAAGTTCTCTCCACTAGTGGTAATACTAAATTGGGAGGCGATGATTGGGACAATCGCGTTATCAAATGGATGGTTGAAGAATTCAAGAAAGAAACTGGAATGGACATAACAAAAGACCTTTCCGCCATGCAAAGAATTAGAGATGCCGCAGAGCAGGCCAAGATTGAGTTATCAACCGTCATGCAGACGAACATAAACTTGCCTTATATAACTGCAGACCAATCAGGACCAAAACATATCAATCTTGATTTAACACGATCAAAGTTTGAGATGATGACTGACGACCTTGTACAATCTACAATTGGTCCAATCCGACAGGCATTGAGCGATGCCAAACTTGAACCAGAGCAGATCGACAGAATCCTGATGGTAGGTGGTGCAACACGAATGCCAATGGTTCAAAATGTTGTTCGTGCGATGTTTGGAAAAGAAGGGGACAAGAGCGTAAATCCAGATGAAGTAGTTGCTTTGGGTGCAGCAGCCCAAGCAGGAGTTTTATCGGGACATGTACAAGATATTCTTCTTCTTGATGTTACACCTCTTACATTGAGTATTGAAACTCTTGGCGGAGTAGCAACACCATTGATTGAGAGAAATACTACCATTCCTACTAGACAGAGCAAGGTATTCTCAACTGTGCAGAATAACCAAACAACAGTTGATATCCATGTTGTACAGGGCGAAAGGCCAATGATTGCAGACAATATGACCCTGGGAAGATTCCAACTTACTGGAATTCCTCCTGCTCCACGAGGTATACCTCAAATTGAAGTCATATTTGATATAGACGCAAATGGCATCGTCAATGTTACAGCATTGGACAAAGCGACTGGAAATAAGCAATCAATCCAAATCACTGCCTCCACAAATCTGTCAAAAGCAGATATCGATAGGATGGTCCAAGATGCAGAGCGATATGCTGAAGACGACCAGAAGCGAAAAGCAGAGGTTGAGCTTCGTGTAAATGCTGATAATATGATCTTCCATACTGAGAAAGTACTCAATGACTTTGGGGATAAAGTCCCAGGAGACCTTAGATCGGAAGCACAGCAAAAAATTGAGGCATTGAAACAAGCAATGACTGAGGATGACAGTGAAAAGATTAAGAATGGAACTGCAGACCTCGAACAGACTCTTCATAAGATATCACAAGCGGCATATGGCGCACAAGGTCCTGGTGGCGCAGGATTTGATCCCACACAAGCGGGATTTGATCCATCCTCGATGGGATTTGACCCATCCTCAATGTCAGGAGGGGACTCAAGCGATTCTGACGGTAAAGATGAGGATGTTGTTGATGTCGATTTTGAAGATTTAGACTAAGAAACAGAATTAATGGTGACGCTCTTGGCAGATGAGGACTATTATGAAATACTTGGTGTAAAACGCTCTGCAACACCAGCTGAGATCAAAAAGGCATATAGAAAGTTAGCTCGAGAGCTTCACCCTGATAAAAATCCTGGCGACACGAAAGCTGAGGAGCGTTTAAAATTAGTGAATGCTGCTTATGATGTGCTCAGTGACCCTCAGAAAAAGGCTACATATGATCAATATGGCACGGCTGATTTTCAGGGGGTTCGCATGGATGACATTGGTGCAGTTTTTGATCAACTATTTAGACAGTTTGGTTTTCAGACTGGCAGACGTACACAACAAGCGCCTGGAGGGCCTCCTCAAGGAGAATCTCTACGAGTGTCTATACCCCTGACTTTTGAAGAAGCCTTCATGGGTATTGACAAGGAAGTGGCAATTCGGAGAAAGATCCGATGCAGTGTATGCTCAGGAACCGGTGCTGCTCCAGGAACGTCTCCTGTTCGTTGTCCAACATGCAATGGTCGTGGTCAAATTACTAGAGAAATGGGTGGATTCATGAGAGTATCTCAGACGTGTCCTACCTGTAGAGGTGCAGGAGAGTCCATCGACACACCATGTACTAATTGCAGAGGGTCCGGTACTGAAACAACTCGAATGGAGTTAACTGTTCCAATACCCGCAGGTATTGAAGATGGGGTTGTACAAAGGATAAGAGGGGCAGGCAATGTAGGCCCAAGAGGAGGACCACCCGGTGACCTTATTGTTGTCTTTCAAGTTGAGCCTCACGATGTCTTTGTACGTAAAGGCCTTCATGTATTCATGAACATGGAAATCCCATTTTCAGTTGCGACCTTAGGTGGGGAAATTGAAGTTCCCACAATGTGGGGTACTAGCAAGTTGAGGATACAGAAAGGGACTGTTGGAGGTTCAATTCTTCGTATGAAAGGAAAAGGGGTTCATGCTGACGATGGTCGAAAGGGCGATCATCTCATTCAAGTGGAGATACGTGTTCCGGAGAAATTAAGTAAAGCACAAGAACGACTTCTCAGAAAACTTGAACAAGAGAAGATCTAAAATTCTAGCGGTTTACATAAGCAAGCTCGCATGCGCAAATCCGGAAAATTGTTGGTATTTGCAGCCCGAATTACCCAAGCAGTATCAGCTCCTCTGTTTGTTCCTCCAACACATACAATATCTCTGTCTACTGGAACTAATCCAGCATCAGCAGCCATCATCGCGATTTCTGCGCAAACCTTTGTACCTTGACCAAATGTACGGAACGCATAGGCAAGCATTTCTGTTAGTGAGTATGTTCCTAGAGTGTTCCTCAATCCGCGTGCGATTCCTGCAAATGCATGGGTTGTAGTAAGAACGTGTGCCCCAGAGTCTTCTATTAGTTGCTTCTTAGTATCATCCAATTCATTGAAGTTTGGTTTTCGAAATCCTGTGTGATGAGTAACGACTATTACTTTTCTTCTCTGTATCGAAGATGAAAATGTAACACCAACAGTTCCTTCAGTTGTTGCCACAACAATATGCTCAATTTCGGCATTTGATTCCAGAAATTCCTTCACTATACGAAGAACTTCACTAGTGTGTTCTTGTGACGCCCTCTCAAAATATACCGTGTGAATTTGCATGATCATTTTTATGGGATGTGCTGATGATTAGCGTTTCCTTTCTGCATCTGCTTCAATAAGAGAAGACTCTCTTCGCTGCCAGGACCTTAGAAAATACTCTGCAACGACGAAGATTAAAAGAATAATGAGTGCAGCCCAGAAATCGACGATAGACTGGGGCAAAGACGAGATGAACCAAGCAGCAGCGATGACGACAACTAATGCAACTGTTTGTTTTAATATTGCACGGAGTAATTGATTATCTTTCTCGTCCTCATCCTCATCACTATACTGCGTTTTACCCCACTCTTCAGCGATTTCTTCTGGTTCGCCAAGAGCTTCTAATATATCTCGAATTAGAACTACTCTATCCGAAGAAGGATTTCTTTCTATCTTATCCCGTAGAGCTTCTTGGATGTGTGCTCTTATTTCATCTAACATATCATCGGTTTCAAATGAATCCGGTAAAACACGTGCGATATTATTCAGATACTCTTTGATTATCTTGTCCACTTGATCATCATTCATTCTCTCAATCCCTCCAACTTCTCGAAATAATCCCCTAGAATCACAGAGAGTTCTCTATATACTCGATCCCCTTCACCAGTCAAGACGTATACTTTTCTTTGAGGTCCAGCATCTGATTTCTCCTTCCTTACATTCAGAAGTCTTTCTTTTCTCAGTCTGTGAAGTATTGGGTAAAGAGTTCCTTCTTTAACTTCTAAGAGTCCTTCAGTCTTTTCATTTAGTTCCCTTGCGATACCATATCCATGGATTCCGTTTTCATAACCTCTCACGATTGCAAGAACTGCGTACTGAAGAAGACCTCTTCTCATCTCAATTTTCCAGCCTTCTTCAAAGCTTTGAGTCTTCTTCACACAGTCCAACCTCTTCCATGAGTAAGATGACTTCTCGCGTTGTTGTCCTTAAGTCTGTCTGTTAATGAGTAGGAAGATTATCTGCATCAAGTCGCCTATTTTGGACAAGAGCACGAAGCTCCCCTCTGATAGTTGATGTATATTTTTTGGGCTCATTTATGAATAGATAGAAGAATGAAGCAACGAATCTGAGAAATGAACTTATCATTAACATCCAGAATACAGCTAGGTACGCTCCTATAAATATAGCAAATGCTTCACCTACCAAACCTGCAATTAGTGAACCTGCGAGATAGATAAAACCAGTGAAAGTATTATAGACTGCAAGATGTGATCCGCGCTCTTCTTCTGGTGCGACATCATAGATGTACGCTGTGATTGCATTAAAAGATGAAGCAGTGCAAAAGCCTGCTAATGCGTTTGCAATGTAGATGATCCAGACTGCTGGAATACCCAAGAAATTTGAAAGGGGCATACTAAGAGCATACATCATAGGGACTAAGAATAAGAATCCTCGTCCAAGGAGAATTAGCTGTTTTCTCCCCACTCTATCACTCAATCTCCCGAATGGCACTGTGAATATGACGGTAGACACAGTCATCACCGCTGATGCTATAGCAATCTCGAACAATGTATTGCCTAACCAGTTTCTCTGTACTACAATGAAATAAGGCCAAGCCATAGACATTGCGAAGGAGAAGAAAACTGCAACAAATGCGAAGCGTCTGAAATCACCCGGCCTTGACAGGAGTTCATGAACTGGTGGGAATTTTCGTTTCTCTTTTACTTCTCGAGGTCTCTCTTGGATTCTTAGAGAAAGAAGTGATGCAATAATTCCAATTATCGCAGTAATATAGAAGGGAAGATAATATGCCTCTCTCCATGATTCTACACTAGGGAATACTACTTGTCCTAGCAATCCCATATTTTCCTGAAGCATTGGGATGATCATTGGAAATCCTGCAATGAAACCAGA
>JAEORG010000029.1 GCA_016841005.1 Candidatus Thorarchaeota archaeon
CTCTTCCGGATACGCACTTCGATTTGCACGAATCATCAATATTCGTGAAGACAAGGGACCGCAAGATGTAATGACTTTACAAGAACTTGAGATGTTGTTTGACAAACAATTCCGCTACAAGGCTCGTTGAGTAACAAGGATATTGATATGAGAATTAACAGACATAAACAATAGTTAATATAACAAAACAATAACATCCCCTTGAATCTCAATGAAAGAATCTGAGGGTAGTAAATCCAAAAACAGACTAGCACAAGAGAAGAGCCCATATCTATTGCAACACGCTGAGAATCCAGTTGACTGGTATCCATGGGGAGATGAGGCATTTGAAAAAGCAAAGAGAGAGAACAAACCAATCTTTCTCTCAATAGGATATAGCACATGTCACTGGTGTCATGTAATGGCTCACGAATCGTTCGAAGATGAAGAAGTTGCTGAATTGATGAATGATGCATTTGTCAGCATAAAGGTAGATCGTGAGGAGCGACCAGATATTGATAGTGTGTATATGGAGGTCGCTCAGATGATAACTGGTAGAGGAGGTTGGCCTCTAACAATCCTGATGACTCCAGATAAAAAACCGTTCTACGCTGCCACATATATCCCAAGAGAGAGTCGGTACAATATGCCAGGAATGCTTGAGATGATTCCACGCTTTAAAGATCTCTGGGTTACCGGTCAAGGAAAAATAACACAGGTCATTTCAGAGATTGACCAAATATTGGCAAGAGACTCAGGCATTGGTTCAGAAGAGGACCTATCAATTGATGAAATCAACCAAGCATATTCTCAATTATCCCAGAGATTCGATAGAGAAAAGGGAGGTTTTGGCCCCCCGCCAAAATTTCCGTCTCCGCATAATCTATTGTTGATTCTGAGATACTGGAAAAGAACAGGAGATGGGCAGGCTCTTTTCATGGTTGAGAAAACACTTCAAGCGATGAGACTTGGTGGTATCTGGGATCATATCGGTTTCGGATTTCATAGATATTCAACAGATGCTGAGTGGCTACTTCCTCATTTTGAAAAGATGCTCTATGATCAGGCAAGTCTAATGATGGCATATACTGAAGCATTTCAGATAACTGGAAAATCAGAATATGCAGATGTTATTCGAGACATCTTCGAATATGTCACACGAGACCTATCAAGTCCAGAAGGAGCGTTCTATTCAGCAGAGAATGCGGACTCTGAAGGAGAAGAAGGCAAGTTCTACACTTGGACAATGAAAGAGATAGATGAGGTACTAGATGATGAAGTTGCTTCTATCTTTAAGCAGGTCTACAACGTTCATGCAGAAGGCAATTATGAAGATGAGGCAACCCGAGAAAAGACAGGTCTCAATATCTTGTATCTCAAGGATAAGGCAGATATTTCGATAAAGCTTGAAGAAATGAGTAGAGAGGAATTAACACTTCTCTTGGGAAAGTCCCGCACAAAACTCTTCATTCGAAGAGAAAGAAGAGTAAGACCAAGTCTAGACGATAAGATTCTGACAGATTGGAATGGCTTTATGATAGCTGCTATCGGAAAGGCTGCTGTTGTTTTAGAAAATGAGAAATTCATAGAGGTAGCAGAGAAAGCACTCTCATTCATTCTAAAAACAATGCTAGACGAAAACGGAAATCTCTTCCATAGATACAAAGAAGGAGAAGTAGTCATAGGTGCATTTCTTGATGATTATGCCTACTTGACTTGGGCATTATTAGAGATGTATGAAGCAACCTTCAAACCCGAGTATCTCAAACATGCAAAGAACTTGACCGATAATCTCTTACTAAAATTCTGGGATGAAGATAAAGGGGGATTCTATTTCACAAGTGAAGATGCTGAAGAACTATTTGTACGAAAGAAGGATGCATACGATGGAGCAATACCATCTGGAAATTCAGTATCAATGCTGAACCTCGTAAGACTAGCTAGACTCTTGGGTGATAACAAGTACGAGGACATTGCAATAAGAATTGGAAGAACATTCTCAGATGAAATTGTCCGTATTCCCTCAGCTTACTCGATGATGCTGTTGGGATTAGATTTCGTACTAGGACCATCATTCGAGATTGTCATTGCAGGGAATCCTGAGAATGACGATACCAACGAAATGATAGACATGTTGCGAAAAAGTTTCATTCCTCGAAAGATTCTCCTATTGAGAGGAACCGATTCTCAACGACAGACGATATCTGAACTAGCTCCCTTTACCAAGTTCCATGAATCACTCAACGGAAAAGCAACTGCTCACGTATGTATCGATCACAATTGTAAGTTGCCAACTACAGATGTGAAACAAATGATGGAACTTCTTGGTGAATAAGTTCACTGAGAGGGCTTTTTGCTAGACCACCAGAGGAAGATTGCAACCATAGCAACCACTCCTCCAACTCCGAATGCAATTATTGATCCATATTGATATATGAAGTCATTTGGCCAGATTTTCACTAGCTCATTCCCTGCGGCTTGCCAGGAATTTGCAATTCCGAGAAGCGCCGCGGATATATCATTCAATTCGTCTGTAAATGGAGTAAAAGCTGCATCAATATCACCGGATGCATTGTACGAATCAGCGATAGCTTTGAAGGTCGTAGCGACAAATCCTGTGGCTTTTGTGATATTAGTTGGATAGATGAGTGTTGAATTGTCAACTATCTCTTCAAAGTAAGGAAGAGCTTCCTCACCTGCTGCTATAAAATCTGTAAGGTCAGTTTCGGTCATTATCGAAGGCAACGCTTGAAGTGCAGTTCGATAGGATAGGTATTGCAGAGTCACTTGAGCTTCGAGACCTAGACCAATGAACAGTATTGCTGAGGCCTTGAATTGAATTTCATTATCTATCCCATCAAAGACTGAGAGGAAAGATTTGAGACCCTCTGCAGTCATATCAGTACTCATAGCCCTGAATGCCTTTTCACCAAAACTACCAAGATATGCATTTGCACTACTCGGCGAATAGATAGTACCGACTCCAAGAAGTTTGTCCCGAATTAATGGTCCCAGACTATCATCCGGAGCGACTGGAGTCTCACCACTAGGAATGAAAGTATTGGAAATGTAATATCTATTTGACCAAGCTGTATTCAAAGAAAAATAATTGATGACAGAATAATTACCTCGTCCATCTATTGGATAACCAAAATTATCTCCAAATGAACCAACGCCGGGATCCATGTATGTCACTGTACTAGCAGTGTCGTTGTACCCAACAAGAACGATTCCATGACCCCCACCTGTAAGACTCTGCTCACGGAGAATATCATAATCAGGGTCTGGCAGTAATGATGGATCGACACTGATGAGTAATGGATAACCTGAATCTATTGTTTCTCGCATCAAATCAAAGGCATCTGATTCTCCATCAAGTGTGTTAACAGTGAGACCTTCACTCTCCCATACTTGAAGGTTCTGTTCTAGATTAGGAATATCTGAATCAATATAGAGTGTATAGTCCAGACCATAAAGTTCTGCAAGATAATCTGTTGGTTCAGCCTGTGTGTACAAGGCACCTGGTAACATCAACATTGTGTCATTGACATTAAAGTAAGCAAATGAGAAACCGACAGTCGATGCTGCGAATACATCATAGAGAGAAACATCAACTCCAGCATATTCCATGGCTATTGCTGTTGCAGCCCACGCACAGAATCCATTGATTTCCTGCCAAACATAGGGAACTGGTGGTAACAGCCCTTCTGCGGAGATAACGAAAGTTGATTGCGATATAGTGTGATTTGAATTGGCATTCACTACTGTAGGAGAAATGAGTAGGAATGCAAGGACTATGATCATAGCTGGAATTTTCTTCAACTGTCAACGCTCCGAATCATCTTTTAGTGATACAATCATAAGCTTGTCGATTGAGCTGTTATCGTATCATAAACTGAATGCAACTGAATAACAATTATTTCCAGATTTGTTACAAACAGAGATTGATTAAGGAGCATTGAAGATTGAAACGAAGTAATACGATATGTGCATTTATCATGCTTGGAGTGATTGCTTCTGCAATTGGCATTTTAATGATTACAGATAATCGACCGCCACCAGTAAATATTGATGAGAACGCAACATTTTCTGGGTATATTGGAATAGAAGGTGACCAACGCTATCATTCGATACGAGTCTATGAGAATGTATCAAGTATTCATCTTGTTTTAACCTGTCCGGGGAGTGATTTCGAC
>JAEORG010000030.1 GCA_016841005.1 Candidatus Thorarchaeota archaeon
GAGCGGAGCTACTAGAAGAAATACTCAATTGACTGAACAAATTAAGACGCTTGAAGCTCAACTCAAGGATAAGGACTATGAAATTCAATCACTACGAGCAGAGCTAGATAGGAGTCAAGGTGCTCTTGATTCACTAGGACAAGAAATGCAAGGTATCAAGGCATCGCAAAAAGAAATCATTTCCATGAAAAAACCAGTTCAGACTCAAGACCCATCAGCAGCAGAATTAGAAAAAGCTGAAGTAAGGATTGCACGGCTTCAAGGCGATATCAAAACTCTATCAGAGGTTGCGACTTCTGTACTAATGGAGAAAGAGGGTAGTTTGGAAAAGCTCAGTGAAACAATAAAGATGGTCGGGGATATCCAGCACAGAATTTTCAACATGGTCATGGAGCAAAGAGCAGTAAAGGCTGACGAATTAGCCTCTATGATGCTAACTGAGCTTTCGGAAATAAGGGAAGCAGTAGATAGCCTTCAGGCAATGGGTGAAGTTGAGATTAAAGACGGAGGTACAATTATTCCAGCAAAGAAGTATAGGGAAACCAAGATACCTGTCGACGAATGGAAGAATATGTCCCCGGGTGAGATCTTCGATTCATTGGAAACGGTAGTTGGAAAAGCTGAGGGTAGTGATACAATTGTAGAGGCGCTTGAGAATGCTGTCGATATTCTGGAACAGAAACTTACACGTGGGGGAGCGTTGATATTTCAGATGCGCCGAGCTGCTGGTGATTGGAAACGACAAGATGGAAATGTTGAAGAGCTACGATATACAATAAAAGACTGGAAATCCAGAGCAGAGTCACTCTCATAGAGCCTCTTTTCCATTACCATTCTTCTTGAGTGCCTCTTTCACGTATTCACCAAAATCGGATGTTTCGCCATCTCTCTGAACTCGAATCTTGGGTTCTTCGCCCTTCACTTGACGCTCAATGTATCTTACGTCAATTTGACTGAATTGAGTGCGAATACCACGATAAACTATCAGATGAAGAATGATATCTTTAATGCGTGTAGCAACAGCCGGTTCTTTATTACTTAAAGAATCAAGATAGGAATTTGCATCAGCGGAGAGAAAACGAGTAAGAAGTTTGTTTCTTTCGATGTCGACCTTTTCCTGACGCTCCTTAGTTTCTTGGAGCTCCTTCTCTCTTTTGATAAGTTGGGCCATTTTCTTCCTTCGTAACATTGCAAGCTCGGTATCATCGTCACTCAAAGGATTTATCCTCAAGATTTTCTCGAAAATCATTAACACTTAAAACTCTCGATGCGACGAGAAGCCCTTTTTAAGAGTCATTACAACTTCACTTCAACAAGTTGGTCAGTCTTCCAAGAAAGATGAAGGTTGAAGAATATGGAAGAAACAAGATGTGAATGGCTTGAAACCATTGGATCAGGATATGGATGTAGACTACGAACTCAGAAACTTCCAATTCCAGAGGTCACTCAAAAATGTTTGAATCCTGACCTTGCTGTGATGTGCGTAGATGCATATAGTTCACTCTCACGAGGGCAAGAGGAATTAGATAATGACAGTACAGACGCACTTCCATGGTTGTTTGATTCTGCAAGCCAATTCGAAAACTTGGGAGAATTAGATAATGCAATTACAGCTCTTTTGAAAGGGATAGATTTTGCTGTAGAGAAAAATCTCCTTGATCAGGCCTACTCATCTTATGCATATGGAAGGTCCATCTACGAAACTGGCGTAACAGAATCAGATGCTTCACTGAAAGATCCAAACATCAAGAACTCTCTTGTTGACGCAGGGAAGCGGCTTGTAGAAGCTGCGCAGAGGGGAAGAGAGGGTAGCGCACTTACTGATATGCAGGCAGAGCTTAAAGCCAGTATAATGGGAGGTGTAAGTCTAAAGAAAGCGGTGAAGGATGAAGAGAATAAGGATTTGATTGTTTCACATGGCAGAGCACTCTATGAGAAGAAAGCAGAGGAGTATAAAGAGGGGGCAGAGAAATTCATTAAATCTGGAATAGCAAAAAACAGTGTTGTGTTCGCCTGTATGGGTGCACTCTCAGACCTGATGTTAGGGAAACCAAGGGAAGGCATGTCCTATCTTATCGAGATTGCAGCGAGAGAGGATGTCAGAGATGTGTTTCAATCCCACCCTTGCTTTGAATGGACAAAGTATGTTTTCAAAGCTTTAGTGGATAGAAATACTGAAGCGATGGATAAAGCACAGACCCTTTTTCTTAAAATTCCTTGGAGCTATAAAGATGATAAAGAACTTGCACGAAGAATCATGGATTCTGTTCAGAGACGAGTCACTGCATAATTCTCATTTTTGCAATGAAGAATCCATCAGTAGAATGAATATGTGGGAACATTCTTCGCACCATTGAGGAACACTTGAAGTTTGGATATCCTTCTGTTTCAACCAACGGGATCTCAATTAGTTCGATTGGAAATTTTTCTAAGACTGAATCAATTTGACTTTCTCCTTCATGAGGAAGAATTGAACACGTAGCATAAACTATCTCAGTCCCTGGAGAATTGGAGTATGCCGATAAGATGCCTTCTAGAATTTTATTTTGAATTGTCATTATCGATAATAACGTCTTCTTATTCAAACGCCATTTGAAAGAGGGATGACTATGTATCATTCCTGTTGAGGTACAAGGAGCATCTATCAGTATCTTATTTGCTCCATTAACCGGACAATGAGAAGCATCTCCTAATTTCCAAACCACATCGGACATTCCCATCTCAGATGATTGTGCCATTGCTACTTCAAAACGGTGTTTGTTTCTCTCAGTGGCTACAAGAGTTCCTCGAGACTCCATCAATTCCCATAGTACCTGTGTTTTCATCCCAGGTGCTGCACAGGCGTCCCAAACAAAATCACCTGGGCTTGGTGCAAGTGTTCTTGCCGTAACGACACTCGCCTTGTCATGAACTAGAATCTTCCACGAACTAAATATAGGGGAACCTATAACATTCTGAAGTCCAGAATAAACTCGGTAGACACCAGGAATTTCTGAATCTTCTTCTAAACTTACTCCAGTACTTTCTAATTCTTTGATCATGGATGTGTCTTTTGATAAAAGCTGGTTAATTCTTAGGTATGAGAAATTATCGCTGTCAGACCCAAGCATAAGATTTACTGCATCTCTTTCATCCATATTTGCTAATAGAGTTTCCACGATGAAAGTTGGAAAAGATAGTTGAACACTCAACGACTCAATTCGGGGTAATTTAGTAATTGCTGAAGATAAATCAAAATCTTTTGCGCGAATAAGAATATCAAGGATCCGGGAGTCTTCTTCTAAGAGAAGACCATCAATCGAATCAACAGTTTTTCCCTGCCAGCGAATCCAATATAGACAGACTCTAAGCAGTGATTGATTTCTCAAAGATAATGATTTGAGATTCGGACCTTTCGTACATCGAGAAAGGATGAAGTCAATTGTGTTTTGAAAACGAACAGCACCAATGGTAAGAAACTCAAGAGTTGCAAACGTTTTAGTATCAAAACTGGAAACATCCCTATACTTACGTAAAATTTTACGTAGAGATTTACTGCTTTGATAATAGTCCCTCAAGACATCTAGAATGCCATTTTTGAGGAATGCAATGTCTATGGTTGAGAGGTTCTCAGATTTCATGATTTTCGCCAATTATTCAAAATCTACGTTTGGTCCTACATGTACATACTTCATCCTTGTTAGCATTTCGGGGAAGTATTTACCACCTATTATGCCCGAATCCTTATAGCCCCCAAGATGGGGCATATGAGGATCGAAGTAGAGATGGTCTTGTCCTATATTAACGCCTGCCGCCTCTATTTCTTTTACCCACTTCATCTGAATCTCAGGAGTATCTGTAAAGATAGAAGATCGAAGACCAAACCTAGAAGAATTGGCAATTTTGATTGCTTGGTCAAGTGAGGACACACTGAGAACTGGTAGTGCAGGCGCAAAGACCTCTTCCTGCATTATTCTCATATCAAGAGAGATATTTGTAAGGATTGTTGGTTTGTAGAAAAGACCTGCAGGATCCTCCTCTCCGAGGTAGTTCATCCTGAACCCACCTGTTTCAACTTTTGCACCCTTTGACAATGCATCCTCCATCTGATCGATTAGATGGTAAAGAGCTGTTGTACCAATAGGTGGAAGTGATGATTTAGGATCTGATGGGCAGCCTACATGGAGGCTTTCGGCCTCTTCAACTACTAACCTTAGTAGTTCATCATAAAGAGTGTCTTGAACAAGTAGCCGTTTGACGGCCATACATGCTTGTCCACTTCCAAGAAATCTTCCTTTCACTATCATCTTGGCTGCAAACTCGAGGTCAACATCCTTTCCCCATACAAAGCTGGCATCAGATCCTGCTAATTCTGGAGCCATTTGAATTCGTTGGTTTATTGCCTGTGACCAGAGTTCAACACCTCTGTCGCTATCTCCATACCAGACAATTGTACCTACTTTTGGTTCAGTCAGAAACCGATCCATCAGTTGTTTTCCACTACCTGTGAGAACTTGAAGCATCGCAGACGGTAAGTCCAGCTCTAGAAATGTTTCCATGAAGATGCGTCCCAAGAGAATGGTACTTAGAGGTACTTTTGCAGGTGGTTTCAGAATTGTTGCATTTCCTGCAAGAATCGAAGAGGCAATGCTTAGAATACCTAAAGCAAGTGGAGAGTTGTAGGGAGTAAAGAGACAGGCGACGCCATATGGCTCTCTAAAACGAAAATTCGCTCCACCATCTCTACCAGGTGATCTCTTAACATCTAGTGCTTCACCCCATATCTCAAATGTTTCACGTTCCAAATATTCAGTAAACATATCCCATGTCCAGTTGAATGTACCAATTGGGACACCTTCTTTTACAGAGATGTTTTGGATTTCCTCAAAGCGGTTTTTCATCGCTAGTCCAGCTTTGTATAAAGCATCTATACGATCATCGAGAGTCACACCCAATCCGGATTTTTTGAAAGGATTGAAGAGCTTCTCATGATCACGAACTCCTGCTTGAAGTGCTGACACGATATGCGATTCATTTGCAATTGATACGTTTGCAAAAATCACTTCATCGATATCATCCTTAGAATACTTGGGCATTCCATGGTATCGCAGATAATCCTTAACGTATCGGTTTTCTGGACTAGTTGAAGGTATTAGACTGGGAAACCTAGAAATCACCAATTTCTGTCGCGCAGATGTAGACTGTAGTTGGAGTGCAATTGCAAGTCCAGGGTCCATCACAATCTTGTCCATGTCAGGAAAGGGAACATATTTTCCAGTATCAATCTCCTTCCCGTCAACGAGTATAGGGTAGACTTCCATGAGTAGATCTCCAGAGCTGGTGATTGGCCTTGAGTTGTCGCTAAGAGTCTTTCGGATTGAAACAACTGGTCTATAGATTACGAAGGGTTCTTGAAGGATCTTCTACTAATGCCTGTTTTGCAGGAATAAGACACGCTATTGTCAAGATAATCAATTCAATAATCGAAAGGAGAAGAAGTGCATTAAATGGGATATAGGGCGGATTAATCAAAGTAGACCACATAGGGGAAATCCCCAAGGCAAGAATGCTGAATGTAATTCCCATTGCAGTCCCGATGACGAGACTAATTGCAAGAGCTGCAACAACAACACTAGCAAATTCTTGGAATACGAGAGAAACTATCTGCTTTTCTTTCGCGCCTACTGCTCTCAATATCGCATATTCCTGAGACCTCTCTCCTACTGCTGAAGTCAGTAGTGTAATTATAGCAAACACGCCCATTATACTAAGCAAGACGATTGAGATTGAAACAAGACTTTCGAATCCACTGAGATATAAACTAACAGACCTAGAAATATCCCGAGGGTTGGAATAACCTGGGGCATAGACAGATGCATCGAAATTTGCAATCAATGTATTGGCCAATGTGAGTAGATTAGTTCCTGAAAGAATGCTTCCGAGAAACAAGTTCACGGTTGTCGCATTCATTCGGGATTCAATAAACTCGAAATTGACTAGTGCAAATCCACCTCGTCCAATCTGAAATCCAAATCCAGTAGCAACTGATCCATACTCTAATTCATCTGTTGATGCAATACCAAATCCAGGAGCACTTTTCATAAACCCAATTACTGTAAATTCTGCCAATGAGATTTCTGGACGATAATATACGATAGTGAGATTATCGCCTACTGTCTTATTCCATAAACGGCCATAATAATCACTCAAAATCAAACCATTTGGAACCTCACTCAGAGTGTGAAGGATGCCTTCACTGGTGTTTGAAGAAAAGCTATCTGGCCTGAAATGACCAATTCGAGAATACTGCTCAGGATTCACACCCTCAAGATAAAATTGGTTGTCACCAATTTGAGATTGGACTTCTAGTACTGGCATGGTTTCGATAATACCTCGAACCTGTCTGAAGGAGTTCTGGAGTTCGAGAGATGCATTCTCAATCTCGATTCTTAAATCTGCGCCAATTGCATAATCCATCTCAAGATTCAGATTTCTATTGAATCCCTCTAGCTCTACAATCATCATCGTTGTGCTGCTAAGAATCAATGTAAGTATGACAAGTAATGGAATTAATCGACCTCTCCGTTTGCTAAGACTCCTAGCAAGATAGATACTTTTCTCACCAAGAATGAATGAGAGTTTAGCTGTTATAGAAGCGAGAAATTGTCTAGCAAATCGCGCACCAAAGAATGCTGACACATACAAGAAAATAGTCAAAACTAATACTTCACCCACACCAACTAATCCAGCAGGTGCTATGATGTAAGGCATGACTAAAATTGAAGAAGTAATGATGAGAATTATCAGACCTAATCTACCTATTTGGGTTCTTTTTTCAACTTCAATACTTATGTCAGATGGAAGAAGCATCAGCTCTTCAACTTCTATCAATCTACCTATTTGCATCATGTAGGTGATTGGAAGAGATAGCCCTATAATTGCAGCAATTACAATTCCTAGTGGATGAATCACAAGCATTTTCGAGAACAACATGAACTCCTGAAAATTAAATGACAACACACCTTGTGTTGCACCTGTTAAAACGCCAAATAGAACAGAAAGGATTAGTCCCAATGTAAGAGCTAAGAGGAATATAATGACCGATTCCCACAGATAACTTGTAAGAATTTGATTAAAGGATGCGCCCTTGGTTCTCAAGAGGGATGCTTCACCTTTCCGTTTTAGAACTGAGGTTTCTGCGGCATTGACCATGATGATAAGTGAAATGAACAACACAGGTAATGCTAATACAACAATGAGTCGGCTTTGCAAATATGTATTGATATGAGTTTCAAGATTACTAACTTCTTTGACTCCCCAGCTAACTAGTCCTTGAGGTTCTCCTATCATATCGAGCAGACTCATTAGTTTCTCCGGAATGTTTGATTCACCCTCTGCAAGAAGACCTTCAGGACTTGCTTGAATTAAACTCGCTACAGAAAAGAAGCTTCGAGTTGTCATTTCTTCTATAACATCATCAGGGATGTCATCTATATTGATAATCATTGAATCCATGACACCAAGCACTGGTTGAGGCATAGCAAATGGATCGACTAATTTCCGACTTAGACTTGTGAATGCGTTCGTGAATACACTTGTTCCTGATGTAAGATCGTAAACACCTACAATAGTGAGATTGAGGACTGAGTGTCTTCGATTTCCTCTCATGTTAGGATATCTACCATGTGCACCAAGGACTATGTCAATATCTATAGAATCACCTATCTGAACTCTACGACCAGTAGCGATTTCCAGATAATCTATGAAAGTTTCAGAAACAACTGTTTCATTGGTTCCGACACGCAGATCTCCTCGCCAAGTAAAAATAGGGCTCCATCTCTGAATCTCTTCAGCATCTGCGAGAATGACGCGAGCATCTTTGAAACCTTGTACATAATATAAATCTTGATTGAAGGGGTAATCGTCTGTTGCTTGTAAAGGACCGTCAACAATGCATATTGAGGAGATCATTCTGTCAACTCGACTTACCCAAGGATGCGAGCGATAGATATCTTCAGCAGCAAGAAGACTATCATAGCCTCCAGCCTCTTCATAGTCAATTGGCTTCATTCCTACTTGATAGACTGTTTCGTCAATGAATTCTGATACTTCGATATGGATGCCAGTAGCAGTCCAATTCATCACTCCTGGAACCAATGATACCCCAAGTCCGAGGATGACTATCAAACCAATACTTCGGAGAGCATTTTTTCTTAGAGCTAAGAGTGCATATGAGATTGGCCATATCCTACTTCCCTTGGAAAAGGATGTTGGCCTCTGCTTCGACATCTATATCGTCTTGGCTATTGAATGCCTGAAAATAAAGTGAATGCTCATAGCAACCGTTATTCATCATCAATAAGTATTCGTTCATAAAGCTGGACAAGCATTCCCTCGTGTTGCTCATACGGTTCACCCCAAGGTTTGAATCCGTATTTTTTCATAAGCCTTTCACCGACTTCCTGTCCAACT
This sequence comes from Candidatus Thorarchaeota archaeon, assembly GCA_016841005.1. The sequence continues at coordinate 8,452 of JAEORG010000030.1, forward strand.
AAGATATTACAATAATTACGTTTACATCCATGTTCTCGACCATATTCTGCAAACTGAATATACATTGCAGATGCTAGACCAGTATTCCAACACGATTCGTGAACCGATTGATGCTCACCAAAGAGTCCTTTTTCCGTGATTTTTGCCTTGTATACTCCTACGATTTTATTATTCAATCTCGCTCCAAAATAATGGTACCCGTTATTCATTTCATCAATTATCTGTTCCGGGGAATACATTCTTTTCTCGCGCCAGTCCTTGGGGTATTCCTTCGCTTTGGGCCATACCTCCGCAAAAAGCTCAGAAATCTCAATGGCATCTTCTTCTCCGAATTCGATGATGCGTATATCATCCGCAGGGTACTCGGACATAAGGCTCAAAGGATGTTGGTTGGAAATCAAGATAAAGCTCTGCTTGTGGTAAATATTCGAATCATGGATGCCTATATTTTCTGTGCTAGTTCGAATGCTTCTTGAATTGGAGTGCAACCACCACAACGCGAGCATCCTGCAGAGGTCTTGCGTGGATCAAGACCGGCTTCATTCAGGATAACACCAAGTGATTTGTAGAATTCAACAGTTTCGTCGAGAGCGCCTACATAGCTTGGAATGAAATCCTCAAGTTTGCTTCCAGGCGCAGGACGAATTGGGGTAATAATTGGGAGTACTCCTTTGTTTGCGATTTCTTCACAGAAGCGCAACGTCTTACCAAGATCTTCACCTAGACCAAGTAGGATGAACGAATTAACATCACCAGGTTTTATGAATTCCAAAGCTCTTTCCCAAGCGGCTTGATACAGGTCAATTTTCCCATGTTTGAATTTTCCGGGACAGACACGTTCTCGAACAGACTCATCTGCACTCTCAAGGTGAATTCCTATCGAGTTTACTCCTGCGTCTGCGAGTTTGTCGATGTAGCTCAAATCCTTTGGCGGCTCGAACTGAACTGCAATGGGTAAATCACTCACCTCTCGAATAGCACGAGATATGGCCTCTAGACGATTAATACCCATATCCGGAGAATCTGGAGTTCCCGTGGTAAGAAGAATATGCTTGATTATTCCTTCATCTTCAGCAGCTGTAACAACCTCTTGAAGTTGTTCTGGAGTCTTTTCTATTATTGTATTGCCTGAAAGATGAGAGAACGGAATTGTGCAATATCCACATTGCTCATGACTCGACCAATATTTACAATGCTGATACACTGTAGTTGCAAGACAATCCGGTCCATGAAGGAGTGCTATCTTATTGAATGGTATCCCATCAGCAGTCGTCAAATCATAGAAAGCTGGATTATGAACTGGCTTTAAAATGACAGATGAGACATATTCCCATTCATCTGAACTGATAATAGGAAGAATGCTAGAAGAACCATAACGCTCAGCCCAAGTTCCACTCCGAATTGGAACGCCACATGGTCGCCCATTAGGAAGCACAAAATATCTGGCACCAACTGGACCAGCTCCGCCTTTTCTACCCGTAGATGCACCTTCAGGAAGTGTAGCACCTTCTATTAAGAGCCGAACTTTTAATCGTAGTAGCTCGTCTAATTCCATCAAAGCACCACTCAGCATCTTGTAAAAAGACTAATCTGTCTTCTTCTCGCGGCTATTTCTAAATTCTGAAACGAGCTCGGGAAGATCTAAGACACGAATCGCATTTTTTGTTTGACTCTTTAGCATATTTTTACAGAATGGACATGAAGTTACAAGAATAGAAGCATCCACTGCCAATGCATCGTCTACTCGGGATTTTCCTAGCTTTCGTGCTTGCTCGGGGAAAAGAGTACGCACACCGGATCCATTTCCACAGCAGGTTGCATTTTCTTTCGTCCGCTCCATCTCAATCGTACTAGTGCCAGTGACTTTCTGAATTACTTCTCGAGGTGCTTCATACTCACCTGTATGTCTGCCTAGATGACAAGGGTCGTGGAATGTAATTCGCTCTTTAGTCTTAGCGCTTTCTACTGCCTGTAAAGCGTCTGCTAATAATTGACTGATGTGCCTCACAGGTTTATTCAGTTCAAGACCATGAGTAGGATAATCATTACTTAGGGTCTTATAACATCCTGGACAGGATGCAATAATTTCCTCCGCATCAATAGAGTTCAGAAGCTCAACGTTATGCCTAGCTTGTTCGAGTGCTGCATCTCTAAACCCAGTTCTCAGTAAAGGAGATCCACAGCACCACTCTTCTGAGCTTACAATAACGTCATAATCAAGTGATTCAAGGGTTTCAACGGTTGCTTCAGATATGCTCGATTCACGATATGATGCAGTGCAACCTGAGAAAAATAGTATCTTCCTTGGACCACTTTTTGATTTCTTCAACCATGCTGTTCGTTTGGAATGGTCCTCATTGAAGGGATTGTGATTTCTTCGAATTGAATCTCTAATTTCATTTAGAGCAGATGGATACTTCCCTTCACTAACTAATCGTTCACGAGTCGATTCGACGATTTCTGCTATATCGATTTCTGGAACACACCAAGTCAAACAATGACTACACTGTAAGCATTGATACAATACCTCTATTCCTCTTTCATCGATGTCTCTAACTCCGTTTCCTTCTTGGTGAATAAGAAGTGCTCTTCCGTGAGGGGTAGGACTATCAGACCTCCATGCAAAGAATGTCGGGCACACGTGTCTACACATCTTAGGACAGGATGCACACATTCGAACTTGCTCGGCTATCGTATCTGCATCCATTACTCACGTACCCCCAGACCCAGTTTTCCAGGATTCATTATACCGTTTGGATCAAGAACTTGCTTGATCTGTTTCAGCACTTGAAAACTCGAACCGAGTTCATCTTCCGTATATGTACTTCGAACAAGCCCAACTCCATGTTGATGGCTCATTGTTCCTCCTACCTTTAAACAAGCCTCAACTCCTACATTCCAGATTTTCGTATAATTTGCCCAAGCAGATTCTGCATCTGGTTGAGATGAGAAGAATATCATATAGATTGAGCCCCCGTTCTGATACATATGAGAGAAATGAGACATCACAATAGCTCCCTCTCCCTCCATAGATTCTTTCATTGCATGGTACACATCTTCTAATTTGTCATATGTGGCAACGATGTCAATTGTATCAGCAATTGAATATCCTGCAGTTGTGAATTTAGTAGGATAGTACATATCATATCGATGCTCCCACCAATGTTTTGTTGGCCCTTCACCATAGTCCTGAGCACCATTGGTTATACAGATCTCCACTGATTTTCGTTCATCCAGCGCTACCTGATCAGAACTACCATCAAAACCAAGCATTAGCATACACGCTTCTTCGTCAATTTCAAAATGTGAACCTAAAGACATGGCTGTGTCTAGGGGATCATATAATCGCACAATAGAAGGTTTGACGCCTACACGGAATATCTCTCGAATCGCTTGGAGTCCAGTGTGGATATCTGGAAAACACATGCTTCGGAATATACGTTTCTCTGGATTTGGAAATAACCGTAGTGTTGCCTCGGTTATCACTCCAAGTGTGCCCTCAGACCCAATGAAAACTTGCCTCAAGTCTGGACCGACAGATGATCTTGGAACTGCCTTAAACTCAATTACATCACCATTTGGGAGAACAACTTGAAGCCCCAGTGTCATATCCTCAATCTTTCCATAGAGAGAGGACATTGATCCACCTGACCGTGTTGCTATAAATCCTCCAATATTAGAAGCACGTAAGGAAGTCGGAGTATGACCCAGAGTATAACCAAGTCGATTAACATGTTCTTCAAGGTCTATTCCTACAATACCGGACTCTACTCTAACTAGCATCGATTCATGATCAACACGGAGTATTTTGTCCATCCGTTTCAAATCAAGCATTACACCACCATATATCGGAGCAGTCCCTCCACAGCTTCCTGCCCCACCACCAACAGGAACCACAGGTACTCTCTTTTCATTACATATACGAAGGACATTGGACACCTCATCTGTATTACCGGGAAATGCAATGATATCAGCTAGAGGTAACATTACACCTGCTCGTATTTTAGCTGCACTAAGTGGTGATGCATCATGGGCATTCAGAATTGCATCAGTTTCATGAATTGTAACATGTTCATCACCAACTATGTCAGCAATTTGTCTTGCTACCTTTTTCCGTTCTGCTTCCTTGAGCATCTCTAACCCCCCAGTGGTAATGATTTTGCTATGAAAACTGTGAGATCATCCACATCGATTTTGCTACCAGCACGGAAGAGATTCTCCTCAATTTGAGCTGTGCACAAGGGGCACGGTGTGACAACTCGCTCAGCTCCCGTTTCCTCAATTGCTTCAATGTTGGCTTCAACAACACCCCTCGCGACATCAGGAGAATGTCGCCCTACAAGTCCACCTCCACCACAACAAGAGTCATGCAAAATAGATTCTCGAATTTCAACTTGAGGAATGATTTCAAGAATCATGTGAGCATAATCCATAACTTGACGAGAAGTATGACGTATCAAATGGCAGGGATCATGAACAGTAACTTTCTCATGAGCCCCTCCAGTTTTTTCAAACTCTTTTGACAATGTATCGAGGCCAATCGTTTCGACGAGATACTCAAGCATGTGGTAGATAGGGATTCCCCAATTTTCCTTAACTGCTAGTTCATTCAGATTGGAGGTGCATCCTGCGCAAGTTGTGACTATTTCCTTTATTCCTAGCTTTTTGATCTTTTCCAAGAGTTTCTTTGATAGATCAGCAGACTTTTCGTGATCACCAATAAGCGTAGATGGTAGACCACAACAACTCATCTCATCAAGGAGTGTATAATTTACACTGAAATGTTCAAGGATGAGCTTCGCAGATTCACGAACTTCTTGAGCTCTTTCCTCAGCTTGACAGCCTGGATAGAATAAGACATCAGCTCCGATTGTAACTCTATCTTCAATAAATGGCAGACCTAATCTCTCGAGTCGCATATCTCGGCTCTCATGTTTTTCCTCAGGATTTTCCCAAGGAACAAATGCAAGATTGTGTTTCTTCAGTATATTATTTTGATCATGAAGGCTTTTAGGAACCAAGTCAGGACGTAGTCGAAATATTCGGGCGCGCATCAAGTTTACTATCTCAGGGATGTTCACATTTTTTGGGCACACTTCCCTACAAGTACCACATCCTGTGCATAGATAGATTCTATCAATCGATGCCCAGAATTCGGGAGGCGACCTACTTAGCTCAACGGCAATTCCTCTAGGGCCAGTGAATCGATCCACTCCCACAGCTCTTATGACCGGACAGTGGTTGATACATAATCCACAGTTAATACAGTTCTCAACACTCTTAACGGCTCCAAGTTCATGCTTTGTGTATGGTACAATTCCCTCTTCTTTCAGAGTCCCTTTCACGTACTCATAGGCTTCTTCTTCGCTCAATGAATTACCTCCTTTGCAAAATCTGAGGCTCGTCTGCCTGCTTCCCTGCCAGTGATTAAAGCAACTCCCAAACCACTTTTCTCAGCAGGGTAGTTATATCCACTAAGTATACTTCCCGCAGCAAATAGATTAGAAGCGAAAGGCGCACCATTTCCAGCAAGTGGACGAAGGACAGCGTCGAATCCGATACCACATTCAAAGAGAGGATGCCCCTCGTTAGTAATCGCAGTTCGTTTTGTAAGACGCTGAGGTTTTACAGTTAGAGCTGATATTCGGTCACCATCCAATACAGGAAGTCCAAAGACAGGTTCTGTAAGTCCACTGACATCGCCTTCTATACCACCACCGATAAATTTCCCAGTGGCAAGCACTATTGCTTTCGGTTTAACACTGATACTCCTTCGAGGACTATTCAGCTGAATAGAGGTGATTTTGTGATCCTTGATTTCGTAGGTTTTTGCTTCATGACCTACTAGCAATCGGCCACCAGCTTTCCTCAGAGCGATTTCAAGAGACCTCTGTAACCTAAAGCCTGGAACAGAAGGTGGGAATGCAAGAAGCTCGAATACTTCAACACCAATTTCGGTTTCTAGGTGGGTTTTGATTTGTTTGGGATTCTTCGTACCCAGTATGGGAGGAAGCGCCACTATTGTTGAATTTGTTTTCTGGACCTGTTCAGCTAATGCCTTAGTAAAATCAGCAAGTCCTTCGACAGTATCTAACTTTCGTGCAACTTCCATACAAGACAGGTTTGGACTCGTGCAAATAGAAGGAACATCAAGTAGGGTATGAACAATTTTCCTTGGTCCTACTTCACTTGCCATTACCAAGCTTATCATTGATTTAGCAGCAGCAGATGGATTGAATGAAGGCATTCCTTTGATACCAGCAAAGAGTAGAACTTCATCATCATTTCCTATACGAGCTGAATACATAGTGGATTGAACTAGGCATGTTGGTTTCCAGGTACCAATAACAGTTAGGGCACTGATGTTAGATGTAGATTGTCCCACCAACTCAGCGGGAGGGTCCTTCAGCGTTGCCTTCACCCAATCAATTGTGTGTCTAACATTTTCAACAAGATAGTCACCATTGAAACGATCCCCCACATTTTTGATCCCAATTGTTGTGTAAGGATGAAATGGCATCAAAGAGGAGTATGCGATTGTGCCTTCAATCGGAGAAATGAAAGGAGTGCCTCCACCTTGAATATATCCAGATACATCAACAGCACCAGATGAATCAGCTGTGGCACCTTGGCCCTTTCTCACAACAATTGTATCGAATCCCATCTGAGCGGCAGTGATACCAGCGACAAGGCCTGCTAAACCTCCTCCAATAACAAGTATGTCAGACTCTAGATCCATTTATTCCACTTCCTCCCAAGGCTTTTGCACATATTCCACGTCAGCATGATCCAAATTTGCAACACAGGCATAGATACCCTGAGATAGTTCTTCTTGAGCTAGTCCTACTCCTCGAAAAGGAGGACGCTTCCCTTTCCAGCGTTCAGCTAGAAAATCAAGAATATCGGTTTGAAATTGACTTCCATTCAACTCCATTTCCTCAGCTAGAATTGCTGCTGCTTTGAAAGTGCAGAAGGTTCCTTGACAGGGCCCTGTTCCTAGACGAAGACGACGACGAATATCATTCAATGTTTGAGGAAATTCGTTCCGTATCGAGTATCTCAGCTCAGCCTCAATAACAGGTTCACATGTACAAACATATGATTTCCACTCCGGATGTTCTTTAGTCAATTCAAGGATATCTCGAATCTCAGTTCCTCTTCTTGCACGCAATCGCTCAAGAGCGTGTGTGGATATATTAAATTCTTTTGCGAGGCTGAGGACATCGATATCATCGTCGTTTCCTGGAAGAGGTTTCTTGTGCGTTTCACATGATGCTACAATTCCAAGTTTTTTACAAACAATATCAGTTACATCTTCGGCCATACGACGGCACATGACAAGCTTTCCCCCAGTAAAACTGAGAAAGCCTGATGCACCTTCAAACTCGTGATCGACTATTTCGTATCCTCTAGTAACTTCATCTTCTGGAACCTTCCATACTGGTGCCATGGGTCGAACACCTTCCATGGTCCTGATAATCCGAGCCTGTTTGATTGATGGTACAACTGATTCAAAACTACCTAGCAAATATTCGATCTCATCTTGAGAAGTAACCAGTTCATCGGGATTCTCCCATGTGTCTAGTGCAGTGGTACCGATGAGAGTTGTGTTTTCATGAGGGTACATGTAGATCCAGCGACGATCGAGAGATCTTATCGTGATTCCAATATTTACTACTCTACGATCTAGGATCACATGAGCACCCTTATTCAAGCGAAGGCTCAATGTCAATCCTGCAGAATGAGCAATTTTTGCTGCCCATGGACCAGATGCGTTAATGACCACCTTCCCTTTGACTCGTTCTGTTTCACCAGTTATCCTGTTGAAGAATACAATTTCATTACTGTTATTATTCAATACTATTTCAGTTACTTCGCAATATGTTTTGATACTTGCACCATGATTAATGGCGTCTATAGCTTGAAGCATACATAGTCGAAAAGGGTCAATGAAGTATTCCTCAATGTATCCACTACCTATTACATCGGATGATAGCATAGGTTCGAGTTCGAGGGAAGCTTCAGGAGTTAAGAATAAGAAAGGAGGTACTCCCCTTTCTTCAACTCTCTTTGCATATTCTTCTACACCACTGGTGCCGTCCGATGAAGAAAAGTCGCTCAAATCCAAAAGAGGGAATAAGATAGGATCCTTCATCACAATATGCCTAGCAATCTTTCTGAAGTGTGTGACTTCTTCAGAGCATATGTCCATTACTTCTGGCTCGTTGTAATACTTGAATCCAGAACTAATCATCCCTGCACATGTACCAACTGTCGCAGAGGCAATATCATCACGCTCCAGAAGCAATGTCTTCATTCCACGCATTGCACAGTCTCTTGCGACTGCAGTTCCTGTACTACCGCCACCAATGACAACAACATCAAACTCGGTCAATGAATATTCAATCTCCTTCTAATGGTACATAGGTATGC
>JAEORG010000272.1 GCA_016841005.1 Candidatus Thorarchaeota archaeon
AGCGTATGAGGATGAAATTCTAGAGGTTGTGCCAGACTGCACTCCCTTCTATCTGGATCACTTCACATCCTACACCTTTGATTTGTAATTTCCAATAGTTCAATAGAGAGTTGGTAGAATCCTGCCAACTCCTAACTTCTTTTTTCCACATCACATGCACTTGATACAGCATGTGATTTCCATACCGCAAGACACAATTTGGTCATCTAAACGCATTTTGATATAGAGGACTCGGTAATGAAAGAGGAGAATAGAATTCCATCAAAACGCCCCATCCTTTTCGAGATGTTCTGTCCAAAGTGCGGCGGTTCTCTTTATGCCCTTGATGAAGAGGAGATTTACATTGGCCGATCAGAACAAAGTCGTAGTCCTGCAGGATTCACTATAACAAAATTGGAGTGCGTGCTTTGCCGTGAAGATTTCAGTATCAAAGGAGTCGGGCTTAAGTATGAGAAGAGCATCGCAAATGAGCTGGGGTGGCCATTTGCTAGTGAAATACCTGATGGACCAAGTGTAATTCCTGAGCACGTTGAAATGAGGATGAGAAAGCGAGAACAAGAACCTGACCCACATGGCGATTCTATCGATGATTATTATGCGGATCACTATGATCGTAGTCCTCTTGCACTTGAGAAAGATGTTCTTCGATATGTTTTGAAGCTTAAAGGTCGACTAACTCGAGAGCAAGCTACTGCTGTATCAATCAGTATCTCTGACAATGAAGGATCCTATAACGCACAAATACTTGGGGTCAGTGCAAGATTTGGTGTTGACTACAAGATCTTGCCCAGAATAATTCATGTGTCTGATTTTTCAGATGGAGATATTATTGAATCTAATGTGAAGAATAAAGATGGATTCTTACTACGCACCTTCTATATAGTCAACAATAATTCATTTCGCCCCATAGCTGTAATCAGAAAGTGAGTTTTTTTTTTCGATTTAAAGTTTGGAAATTGTGCTGCAATAAAATAATGAGGGCTGCGCAATGAGCACAGCCCGGAGGCAGCTATGCAGGAAATTTGGATTTCTTGAATACAGACCGTTACCTTCTGAAGGAGGCTCGGTATAATTCAGTTCGCATATCTCCCTTAAACTCGTTATATCTATCAAGTTGGACTTCGTTGATTTCTTTTTCTTTCCTAGATTTTTTTGCTAAAGCCATTGGTTTCCACCAATTAATATTGTATCAAGAAACAATATCTATCTGCGTTAACTATCGAGTTACTTAACCGACAGATTGAGCACACTATAATGCCAAAATCAGAATCATATGATTCCGAAAAGTGCATTTTTCTCTGGAAATGCAAACAATCTTTTGAGTTCGCAGATTCTATGCCATTGGAAGTTTGAAGAATACCGGTCTTACTTTGAAACTTCGTTCATCTCCATCCACTATCAGCTGAGGAATGATTAAACATAGTATGGGTAACTCCTTCTTAGATACAGGTCAGATTATTCTTTATACTCTGTAAAAGTAATCTATACCCTCTGGCCTAAGGCGAGTGATAATATATGACTCAAGCATCCTGGACTAATAGTCTGAATATCGAAGACCTTACTGAGCAAATTGCTGAAGGATTTGTTGTACTAGACCAAGATGGAGCGGTTCAGTATGCAAACAAACCATTTGCCTTGATGTTCGGATATTCCTTTGATGAGATGCTAGGCATGCCATTTGATTCCTTACTGAGTCCAGGAACAGGTAATATCCTTACAGGTGGTCCTACTGATAAGACAATGGTAACACTTCTTGCAAAGGATGGTAGGCCATTCCTTGTTAGAGTCTCTATCCACCGATTGGATGATTCTGGATGTGGTTGGTATCTCCTTATTTCAAAATCCGATCAGCTTGAGAAGTTAATGACACATGACTTCTTCAAAGCGTTTGAACATTCTGCGCAGCGAATAGCAATAGTCAACCGAGATCTTCGGATTCAGTACATCAATATCCCTCTTACAGATTTTAGAGCCGATGAAATGGAAGGGATGTCTGTATTGGATGGTGTGCAACCAGAGTATGCTAATGGGCTTCGAGATGCGATTGACGCAGTTTTCGAGGATGGAATTCCAGGATCAATCGAGATATCTGAGATTGGGAAAGACTCTCAAGAGGACTGGTTTGTGCTCCGAATAAGTCCTATCAAGGTTAAGGATGTTGTAGAGTCTGTTGTAATAACTGGAACAAATATCACGGAAAGAGTGTTAGCGGAGAAGGCTCTTAGAGAGGAGGAATCGAAATACAGGAGCATTGTCGAACAATCGTTAATTGGTATTGTTATACTCCCCTCGAATGTATCTAACATACTCTTTGCTAATTCAAAACTAGGTGATATGCTTGGGTATCTACCAAGTG
>JAEORG010000273.1 GCA_016841005.1 Candidatus Thorarchaeota archaeon
TGTCAGATTACCTTTAATCCCGATGTCATCAGCTTTGAGGAAATCTTAGACATCTTCTTCGAAACTCATGATCCAACTACATTGAATCGTCAAGGCAATGATGTAGGATCACAGTATCGTTCTGTGATCTTCTATCACAATAATGAACAGAAGAAGGTAGCTGAACTTGTTCTCAAGAAGTATGATGAGAGTGGAAAATGGAAGAATCCAATTGTCACAGAGATCACTGAATTCAAGAAGTTCTATAGAGCAGAGGATTATCATCAGAATTACTTCAAGAGCAATCCAAACCAGAGCTATTGCAGGATTATCATCAGCCCTAAGATCGAGAAGGTTCGAAAGACATTCAAGCTAAAGCTCTGAAATTTCGTTTAGAACCTCACTTCAGTGTAGCACATATCACTTTATATCAAAGGTCCTTTCCTACCTAGTGAAATGGCAGAAACTGATGGCAAGGAAGTATATGCATTCTGCAATATCTGCAAGGAGAATGTACGACTAGACATAACAGAAGTAAGTTTGGAAGAAGCAAAGTCAGGTTTGGTGACAGTTCTATCAGTTCATGGAGATCCACAGCATGCAATCTTAGTGTATTTAGACAAGCAGTTGAAAGTTAGAGGCACAGAATATCCATCTATGCTCCAAATCAAGTATGGCACGGTGGAAAAGAAAGCCAGTGAATCAGAGGAAGAGAGAGTACATGATCTCAAGCAAATAATTAGTGCGTTTGGAGAGAAACAGGATGAGGCAATGATATCATTTGCCCAAATTAGTGCTCAAATCATATTGGGAAATTCATTGTACTTGATTCATACAAATACTGCAATTGCCAATGTCGTTAAGGAACAACTGGATGCACTGTTTACAGACCAACGTACTCATCTTTTCGTGATCACTTACGATGAGATTGATACTGTAAGTGGGATGCGACCTACAATTTTCGATCTGCAATATGGGAACTTCATCTCAAAAGGGGTGGCGATCGATACCGTACATTTTGAACAGGTGATTAACGAGGCCATTTCAGAGCCTAATGGATTCAGTCTTCTCAAGAATGAATATAGTAAGCTGAAATTCTCATATCGTCGGCTTTGGGAGTTGTTGTCCTCAGGAGCAAAGAAGTATACTGAGAAGCGACTTGCATATCTTGTTTCCATCGATCAATCGCTTATTCCTCTTCTTCTAAAGATGGCAGAAAATGAAGGAGTGGATGTTGCATCGAGAACTAGGTAGTGGCGTTGAATCCTACCAAATTGCTGATGATTATTACATAGAATATGGATAATTGTACAATCCCTTGTTGATATTCTTAGTGCATAATTATTTGACGTCCAGGATACAATGCAGAGTTTCTTCAACCCAAATATAACTAAAAAGGAGTGTAGCAAGGAAAACTCTGGAATATGAGGTGCGAATTTGCCAACTTTTGACTCAAGCATGATACCATTCGCAAGAGATTTCATGCTCATCTTTGATAGTGGTACTGCTTTCTGTGCGCTCCTTTTCAGTCTCATTCTTTTCAGTCAATGGTATAGAGGAGAATTCAGAAGATTCGTTCATTTGAAATTAGCGTGGAGTGTTTTCTTCTCTGGATTAATGGCAAATACCATCGCATTCATGATTAGCACCTACTGGATAATTGATGAACCTATGAGCACCTTTTGGGTCACTGTAGGATATGTGAGTCTGATTCTTTCATTAACAGCCTTCTTTTTTGCCATGGAGAGAATTCTACCCTATGAAACACATCACGCATTCAGCATCATGGGACTACTGTTTGCAATAGTAACCTTGTTAATCCCTCGTGATACATTTCTAGTAATCGCCTTTGCTGCAGCTTTACTAGCACTTGTTGGGATTCTTCTATTCCTGAAATATTCAATTGAGATTACTTCTGGAGATGTACGAAGAAACGTAGAGATAGTTGTAGGAAGTTTCATAGTAGGCTGGATTGGATTCGTTGGACGAAGTGATTTTGTATATTACAATCTTGGGGAGCCACTCTATCTTGCAAGTCTAGTGCTATTGTTGGTCGGAATTACTGTCTTTGGATATATCCTGACCTACACGGTTGCATTGGATGAACTTGATTGGGAGAAGCAAGTTGTAGGAGTATATCTAATTCAATTTGGAGGCCTCTTGGTCTTTCACTATGAGTTCGAGGAAAGTCCAAATGTCAACCAAGTTCTTACTGCTGCAGGTATCTCAGGAGTCCAATCCCTATTTCAAGAGATTACACGTACAGAATATGGATTAAATATGGTTTCAATTGGCGAGTATGAGTTGCTTTTCGCACATGGAGGAACCATAACCGGAGTACTGATTTCCAGGCAACCATATCAAATTCTTCTCGGAAAACTAAAGGATTTTGTCACACGATTCGAAGTAGTAATAGGACCGATAATGGGAAGATTCTCTGGCCCTCTGGATGACTTTGATCCAGCGATTGATTTAGCAGAGGAAATCTTCTGCGAGAAAAGGGTCTGAAGAATATCCCTAGTAAGCATATCTTCTTGATCTTGGTAGCCCCTACACATTGAGAGCAACGTTTTTGACATCAAGTGCATTATCAGCCCAAAAGTCGAAAAGGGAAGAAGAATCTACAGACTACAGCTTTGAAAGTCTACTGGATTCTGTGTTACTCATTTAGATTTTGAAGTTGCGTTAGTAGCGAAGATGTATTATATTTTTGAACTTGATGCACTTCATGTAACATTCTATCAATATCTAGGGATTCTTTCAGACGCTTTTCATACTCCAAAAATTCCTCTGCGAGATAGTCTGGTATGTTAGTGAAACCATATACTCTATCAATCCTATCATTTATTCTAAATCCACATCGAGGTGTACTTTTCATTATCGAGATAAGATAAGGAACTAGTTTCTTCGGTCTATCAATGGATATTATTTGGAATATTCTATTATTAGCCAAATGATCCAATTTGTAACTAGGTATAAGCAGTCCTTTCCGAAAGACTCCTCTTAGTCCGTTTGATACATCTCTTTTTGACAGACTACAATATCGAATGAGAAATTCTGGGATAGAAACACCCAATTGATCAGTATCTGATTGAAACCATGATAGAAGTAGTGCTACGATGTAAATATCTCGCGAACTGGGAGAGATGTCATTTTTCGGAATATGGTTCTCTGGGATATGACCCACTTCTTCAATTGTACTGTACTTATCATCAGTAGGTTGAGCTGAATTAAGAACCCATCTCTTTGTTGCACTATCGTAATTGTGAATACCCCAAGAATATACAGTTTTAGTGCATTTCATGTCATCATTTTGATCGGTGAATTTCAATCTAACTCTAATATTCTCAATCTTCTTTGTTTCAATATTGGTGCATCTCATGAATGTACAGGTATCAGAACTAGGGGAATGATGTCCTACATCAATTGACCAGAAAGCTCCTATATTAGAAGCGTGCAGCTTGTAATTCTGAGCGATATCGTAAATATACATAATATTGGATATTTGCTTTGCATCTCGTATCGAACATTTACACCACTCTGCGATAATTCTGGGTGAGATTCTCATGTGATTTGTTGCTTTGTACAGTTTGATGGTTAGTTGACGAAAACACTGAATAGACATCAAGTCAGCAATGCTAAATAAAGCTCTTCTAGAGCGGATAATTCTATCCATCCATAATTGGTCCTGTCTATTTTGGATTCTTGAGGTTGTTATTGATTTTAGGAAGAAACTTGAAATGTCAATATCCTCTTTCTGAAAGAAATTCGCAAGATATTGAAAACTAAGAAGATGGTAGAGAAGCAAAAAGCCTGATTTGTCCCACTCAAACAAATTCCTATCAAAGATGTATGATACGTCGTATCGATTTTCTGACAAGGCTTCAAAAAGAGCAATTTGTCCAATATATCCAGGAGGACGATCCGCAGGGAGCATATTGGCTTTTATCTTAGATGCGATTTCTTTCTGTTTTATTCTGGTTCTCTCAATTACTGATTCTAGGTGAATTCTCTTTGGTAATACTGAACGAAGTACATCTCTAGCTACTGTCAGAGGCTGATGAAGAAAATACTCATGAAATGGCCAAATTGTTTCTTTGTATCTAACATCAGACATTCCAATGTACTTCTTTGCAAGAGAAACATAGGTCACGGGAACACCGAGAAAATCCTTGATGTTCCCGCTTTTAACAATCTCGATGTTCTGAATGTCCAAGAATAGAAGGTGACGCTCTTTCAATTCTTAGACCCGATGCGGGGCTAGTTGGACACGATCTTTCTGGATTCATCAATCCCATCGTGATTTTTCGTTACATACCGTTCCTAGTCAGAAACTAGAAACTCTTCCTCCTGAAGGTCCTCATTCAACGAATGACTCGCCTTCGTTTCTATGTAGAACTGAACGCAGATTGATTTTTCTCCTCGTTTTTACTCCACGCATAAAGTTCTATTAATAATAATAAGCAAGGATAATTCTTGAATCTTTAATTACTTTTAAAGCAATAGCTTCATTTTTCTATTAAGAGAACTCATAATGCTCAGATGGTATCAAAATCTATAATTCTTTGCAAATCTTGAACAACTCGACATGTACTATATCATATGAGAATAAGCGGTGACACCTCTTTGATCGAGGCGCACCATAAAGGATAGGGTATAGTCAGTCAACGAAGCACTATGGCCACATATGCTTGGGATCAAATGGATCCTTACTAGTAATAACACGATCCATCTTTAGAACTCCTTCGTTGTCCCATGTCATTACCACTATTGGAACCGCCGCAGACAAAGCCATTGATGCCTTTCTGAGAAAGTGGAGTATGTGAGGGTGATTCTCAAGGTATTCTCGGGTTTGATTGTCAAAGGGACTCTTTGTTATCAAGACCGAATAGTGTGGTGACAGAACTTCAGAGTACCTCTTCAGGGTATAGATGTCCTTGAGTTCAGGAATCCCTTCAACAATTCGCGCCACAACAATTTTGTCTTCTCGAATTGGCAGGGGTTTCTGAATTTTCACATGCCCTATTAGATCAGGTAAGGACTCCCATGTTTCAACTACATGCAAAGCGCTTTTGTCTATCAAATCATCGATAAGATTTCTGATTGATTCGAGATTCGATTCTAAAGAACAGCTACCCACAGCTTGGTATTTCTTCTCTAATTCTTGTTTAATTGGTTCGATATCTTGCTTGACATTCACTTCAAAGCCATCTTCTTACAGCCAACATCTCAGGAAATCCTAAAGAGTTTTTCAAAAGGGAGTATTTTAAATTGGATAAGTCATGGTTTGAATTTCTTGTAGCATTTAGTGCATACGACAGATCCATCTGGGCGAACCAATCCTTCTGTTGGAAAGACTAATCCACAGTCTGGACATGTAGCTATACCACTGTCATAGATAGCAGATTGTTCTTTAGGAGTATCCATAACTTTTGATTCAGGGGAATCTTCCACCTTCTTGTGAGAGGGGAGTTTTGTGGCGTATATCAGGCACCCTACCAATGATTGATAGATGTTCCAAGCACTTTTTCTAGAACTATCACCTGAAGGTTTTAGCCTAGGCAAAATAGATGATTTCAATATCCCACCAATCCAACATTCCGCTCGAATCTGGCCTCTGTATATTGACAAGTCAAATGTAAGATCGTACGAAGAAACAAGGGGAATGCCTACTTTGCCTTCAAGGCGAAAATTATTCCTTAGTCTCTTAGTGATTCTCATTCTGGTACTTGACTCTTTGACCCAATCGATAATTCTTCGAGAAGCCTCTTCAGAACCATATGGAATCTTTATGTATTGGAGATACTTGCCCATCTTTACTCCTCCAACCATGACTAGGGTAAAGGGTGATTTTCAATCTTTCGACTACCTGAGTTGAGATAGGAGCAGTGTATTTTGAAGGAATTTCTTGGTCTCTAACTATTTTTTGGCGCAAAAACGGTTCTTTATTTGATAGTTGCCTACAATTGCACGTGAATAAGAATGAATGAAAATTGGCTACAAACTGTTCTTCATAAAGCATCCAAATACTACGATATTCAAGCAGATGAATTAACGAAGCTATCAGGGGGATATGAAAATGAAATGTATGGGACTAGCAACCCAACAAGGAA
>JAEORG010000274.1 GCA_016841005.1 Candidatus Thorarchaeota archaeon
AATAAGAGCAAGTGAAATCCGCTTCACCTTTCTCTCGTCATCCATTGCAAGGTTAAGTTGAGCAATTATAATCGCTGCAAATAAGCATGCAATCCACATCATTGAGAACTCAGAAATGAGCAATCCTGTTGGACCTACGAGTGCTAAGAAGAACACTGCAATTCCAAATGCAGATAGCGCCTTTCTTGTCGGAGCTGTTAGTTGAGGTGATATCTCTCTGTATCTACGATAGTAGATAGCTAACGCAATAAGGACTAAGATCGTTGAAATTATTCCTGATATTGTAACAGATAGTGCAAAGTCCATTCAATTATTCCTCCCGTTTATCTCCATAGGTCGCCAATTTCTTTTCCACGTTTTTGAACAACTTTCTCAATGTTAGCTTGAATTTCCATATCAGAGGCACCAGAAGCATTCAGAGCTGCTTTCAAGGCATCTGAGGTCTCGGGTTCCGAATCGCCTTCACAAATAATTACATCCTTACCTTGCTTGCAGTATCCGATTACACCTCTTTCTGATTTCAGATAGTTAGGAGCAGAGTTTTCTTCATCAATTGCTCCAGCCCGATCTAAAGCTGCAGATACTAGTTGAATAATTCCAGTAAGTAGTGCAATTCTCTCTTCATTCCTACCGTCCTTTGGATAGAGGAATGTTGTATCCATGTTTGAGAGGTTAACTCTAGCAACAAGTGTAACTGCCATTCAATTAACCCCCAAAGACATCCTTGACCCAATCGAGCTCACCAGCAAGTTTCTTCTCAGATTTCTTCTCTTCCTTCTTACCATTCGCTCCTCTACCAAGTGGTACTGCTACATCTCTCACTCCAAGTTCATCATCTCTGAAGTACAACGTAACCAGTAACTCATGACCTTCTTCACAGGTTGCAAGAAGAGTTGGTGAACGTCCATCTTCGACGATTGCTTTCTTGATTGATTCAACCTCCTGTTCATCGAGATTGATCATTGCTCCCGAGGAGCATTCAGGGCAAGAGAATACTAACTGCATTATTGGCGATTCCTTCTAGTGTGTTTTATGGCAAGATTGACTGAAATCGATATTTCAGATTGTAAATTTGCTCTGTTAGCCCTTTATAGGAGTTACTTGTTCGGAATAACTAGGAGGGTAAGAACTTCTCGACTATATCCAGAAATTCTCTGTCTAAGCTTTCAATTCCCACTCCAGTTCGGGCAGAAATGAAATGAGTCTTCAATTTGAATGTCTGAAGAAAATGGGCAACCTCACCTGCAATGAAATCTATCTGCTGAGAATCTATGAGGTCGATTTTGTTTGCCACAAGTAGAAATCGTTCACCATCACCTTCCTTAATGTTTAAGGCGCTATTTTCTTCAATTGCAGGAATCCAGTAGTTTTCGAGATTATCCAAGGTCTGCAATCGTGATACATCAAAGAAGAGCAATCCAACCTGTGCTCCTCGAATCATTCCCTTAAGATGTTCTATAAATCGCTGCTGACCTCCAAAATCCCATAAACTCAAGGTCACCCGTATTCCATTTTCAGTTTCCACACTTTTCGTGTCAAAAGAGGCACCAATAGTTGTGCGTAGATAATTAGGATCTGGAAAATTTCCGGTGGTGTAACGCTGAGCGAATGATGTCTTTCCACATTCAGTGTCGCCTAATATTACAGCCTTTAAGATTGTCATGGATTCCTACCTACTGCCACGTAATGGAACTCTCTTGTTTTACCCCAGTGTCTTCTTTTTCCTCTGAACGCCTAAAAGCCTTGCTAAGTTTTACAACAACTGGTGGACTACTGAGGAGAGCAAGAAGTGCACCCAGGAGAAGTGATGTAATTATCATATACAACGGAATAGCGTCTGAATAGATGGTAGCTAAGGCAATCAAAATAGCAGCGATGACGAAGACAATCATATTGATCGCAGCGCGTCGTGCACCAGCTTTTACCAGTCTATAACCAAGAACTATGTACATGATTAATCCGATGAGTATCACAACTGCAAATGACAGCCAGAGAGGATCATTGGTGTATCTATCAGCCTGAACTAATGGAAATGCCAACACTGCGACAATAGTTCCAAATACTATCATGACCTCACGTGTTGTTGAATACACCCAGTCCCCAAATAGAGCAGATATCGGTGCTAATATGAATGCAATAACTGCAATTCCACCTATCAGAACATCTAACCAGATCATATAGAAATTCCATGTTACATTTGGTATTGCCCCATTTGATACAAACACGGCCCAGGATAATCCGTGGCTTACAACGAGTATTGCGATAGCAGATACTGTTATGCCAAGATATCTGGATGTCAGTGAACCGGTCTTTGTAGCCTGCAAGTAGAAGTAATCAAGTGGAGCAATCAATGCTAGACCTGCAATCATTTCTACCAATAGAACACCCCAAATCAGAATTTCTCCTGACTCATAGGATACAGATATGATAGGTACAAGAACTGAGAAGTTGAAAAGCTGAATGAATAGTGCTACAGTCCGTCTCCAAGAGCTTCTCACAGAACCATAAATCGATGCGGCAACAATCAATGGAAGAATCTGAAGTACAAACCACTCTGGATTCTCAAAGGTCCATCTTGTCATTCCTATGACCCAAGTTGCTAGGTAAAGAGCAAGAACAGCAAATAAAGACCCTGTAAAAGCAGTCAGATTTTCTCTCAACAGAACAACGGTGAAGACAAGAGCCCCGATGAGAAGAATAGTAAGGGAGCCATATGTTAACATATCAAACATGGAGTTGATGTAGCGTCCTCCAAATGTTCCAACAAAGCTCAGAACAATTAAAACAACAGCGAGATTTGCTCCTCTTGATGCCTGTTTACCTTCATATAGAATCCACATAACAGCATACAGGACAAATCCAAGAAACATTGCTCCAGCAGCCATCACGAGGTACCGATATGGTTCATTAACTGATACAAGGGTAGCGAATATCATTCCTATACCAGAGAGGGCGTATGCAATTAGTGCTCTTCTTGTCCCTATTGTTAATTCGGGAAAAATCTCTCTGATTCTTACAGCATAAATCATGAGGGTTATCGCAAGAATGACCACGATTGTTGAACCAGATGCCAGTAGTGCCAAATAGAAATCCATACGTTTAGTCCCCCTATCCCCAAAGACTGCTAATCTCTCGACCCCTCTTTCTAAGGATCTTCGTTATTTTTTCGATTAGATTCTCTTCGGTGTCATTAATACAATCAATTATGAGATCCAAGATAGTTCCTGCCTCTTTTTCATTATCTGCTTCAATGATGTAAAGCCGATCTTTGAACTGTACATATCCTACTGTCCCTCGATCAGACTTCATGTATTGTTTCCTTACTTCTTCGATTACCTCTGGTGTGTCGTCTCCACCTCTTTCAAGTGCGGATGTTATAAGCTGAACAATTCCTGCGAGAAGAGCAACTCTTTCACTACTCTGCTCTTCCGGAGGATACAATACCTTTGAGGC
>JAEORG010000275.1 GCA_016841005.1 Candidatus Thorarchaeota archaeon
AGAAAGATCAAACCCGAATTCGTAGAGTAATTATAAACGCAATAACCGGGGAAGAGTGTATTATCAATGGGATGCCAGACTGGTCCTACAGAAAGGCGTTACTAGATGATTGGCCATTCAAAGACACCCCAAAATCAGGTGATTGGATTGTAAAGGACGAGAGAGGAAATGATATTTCCAATACACCACTCGTCCAGTATAACAGCATAGCAACTATTGAATATCTACTTCGGAATGATGCTGTAGAGAGTGAGGATTATCGAGAGGAAAAAGACGATCAGGGAGATGAATATACCTCGATTGATCAAGGTGTTACATATTACGATTGATTGAATTTAGATTTAGTCTGTGCTGAACCCAGAGAATATGAACCAGCAGCTTGAATCATCAGACATGTTGAATGGTTTTGGCATTCTTGACTACTACTGTTTTGTTGGATATCGTGCTCGAAAACCGTTAGCCAAAAAGTCTTTTAGACTGATTCCGGACTACAAATTTTCGACTCCGATTCCAAACCTGTGAGTATCTTAGGTCGTGGATTATATGAGTGAATACAGTACTAATGAAAAAGTTCTAGTGTTCATTGCTTGCGCACTAGGTTGGGCATTTGATGCAGTAGGATTGACATTGATCAATTTTGTTGCAACTGATTTGATGGTTGAGTTCGGACAATCTTTTGATGCAATTGGATTTGTATTTTCAGCACAATACGTTGCTACAGTTCCAGGAGCGATTTTATTCGGGAATCTAGCAGATAGATATGGACGGAAAAATCTTCTACTATTCTCTGTTCTTTGGGATGCAATCTTAACTGCAGGAACTGCATTCGCCCCGAATTTTGCTGTTCTAGCAATACTTAGAATACTATCAGGAATGGGTGTATCTTGGGGAATTGCTTATGCTCTATTAGGAGAAGTATTCTCACCAAAGCGGAGAGGCCTGTTTGGAGGATTAATGCATTCGATGTTTCTCCTTGGGTACATCATATCAAATGTCGCAGCAATAATTATTGTCCCCTTGTATGGTTGGCGTCCAACATTCTTCGTTACTCTCCTTGTAATTCCAATTATCATTATTCTCTACTTTGCACTTCCAGAATCCAAACTCTGGCAAAGAGTTACGAAAGAAGAAGAAGAAATGGATATTCCACTACGAACAGGAATTGCACAGGTCTTTAGAGAGGGGTATGGCAAGCTGCTTGTGTTTTCAGTAGTACTGTTTTGGGCTGCAGAGTTCGCATATCACGCTATTGTGGATTGGGGACCTGCATTTCTAGAATTAGATCTGTCATATTCTCCGCAAGATGCTAAGTTCATTATTCTTTTAATTTCTCTTCTTGCGATGCTGATTTTACCTGCATTTGGATTGCTGAGTGACAAAATCGGTCGAAGGAAGAGCTTTGTACTTTCTGCAGTTGTGGGATTGGTTTCGACAATTATGCTTGGTATATTCGCTATTGCGGTACCCAACAATACCCTCGCAGTAATATCACTCTTCATTATTCCTGCCGGTTTTGGTAGTCACGCATTGTTCGGAGTTTGGGCTTCGGAAATGTTCCCGACCAAATCAAGAGCGGCAGCAACATCGGTAATATTCAGTCTTGCAAGAGGATTGTCCTTTGGTGGTTGGTTTGTAGGAATCCTTGCTGATGCTGTTGGATTATCGTGGGGAATGATGCTTGCTATAATAGGATTCGTATTAATGGTGTTCCTCCCATTCACACTTCCAGAAACCGCAGGTAAAGACTTTGAGAAGGCTGAGGCCTCCCTCTCGAATCTCGATTCGAAATCTTTCGATAGTGCATTCGATACCACTGATGAGGGAGTAGATCAATGAGTGATCTTACTGGTGCACAAGTGGTTGCGCGAGCTCTGATTGCTGAGGGTGTAAACACTGTTTTCACCCTTGCAGATGCATCCGTCCTTTCTATCTTGGATGAGCTCATGGAAAAAGGAGTTAATGTAGTTGCAGTTAGGCATGAGCAAGCTGCAGGAAATGCGGCTGATGGGTATGGGCGAGTAACTAGAAAACCCGGAGTATGCTTTGTTCCAATGGGTCCCGGGCTTGTTAACCTACTACCGTCCCTCGTTCAGGCGTATCATGCAGGAAGTCCAGTTGTTGCGATTACTGCTGCTGCTCCATTAGGTATGGATGAGATGGATGTATTCGAAGACATTGATGCCGTGGAGATGGTCAAACCATTTACAAAGTGGGCTGCGAGAGTACGTTCTCCCAAACAGGTTGCCAAATTTGTTCGCCTTGCAGTAACTCACGCGACCTCGGGAAAGAAAGGACCTGTTCTCTTGGAGGTTCCAAAAGATGTTCAACAATCACCTTGCACCTTTGCTGAGTTTTCTCCAGCTGCTTATCGTCCAACAGCAAAGTCTACAGGTGATGCGGCTTCTATCAAGAAAGCGGTTGAACTTCTTGCCAATGCTGAACGACCTGTAATTCTTGCAGGTAGTGGAGTATACTGGTCTGATGCATCAAAAGAACTTGTTCAGCTGGCTGAGCTGATGTCAACCCCTGTAGCATCTGAGTTCATGGGATTAGGTTGTATACCTCAGAGTCATGAGTTATCGATTGGAAATGCGGTTCTCGCATTTCCATTTTTGAGACAAGCTGATGTAATGGTCACCGTTGGGGCTCGGTTTGATAGTTTCATAGGATTTGGTGTCGATTCTTCGACTTACGCAGAGGATTTGAAAGTGGTTCATATTGATATCGATCGAACAGCAATTGGAAAGAACCGTCCAGTTGATGTAGGAATTGTTGGAGATGCAAAGGCAGTACTAACTTCGATGTTGGATACTGCAAAGTCTGATGGATTGAAGCGGACTGATACTGCCTTTGCCCAACAGGTACGAACCGGATACAATATGATTACTGAAGGGTTCGATGAAGAAGCTAACCCAATCGAAGTACCAATTCGACCGCATCGACTCATAAGAGAACTAAGAGAGTTTGCAAAACCAGACAGCCTTTTTGTCATTGACGGTGGTGATACCACAGCATGGTCCTTTCTCTATCTACGAGCTGAGATGCCTGGTCAATTAATTGGTGCACAAGGGCCGTTAGGACATTTAGGAGCAGGTCTCCCAATCAGTATTGCCGCAAAGACTGCATATCCAGAGAGAGATATTTACCTTGTTTCAGGTGATGGTAGTTTCTTCTTTAACGGGGTTGAGTTAGAAACTTGCGTACGTCAGAATATCCCTGTAATTGTTGTTGTTTGCAATGACAAAGCATGGGGATTAGTCTACCACACCCGACGTATCAAGACTGGTTCAGAGGAACTTGCACGGAGAAGCACAATGATTAATGAGCATGTACAATTTGATCTGTTTGCTCAGAGTCTTGGTGCGTATGGCGAAACCGTAACAAAGACTGAAGAAATCAAACCTGCTTTACAGCGGGCTCTCGACTCAGGTAAACCTGCAGTGGTAGATGTAAGGGTTTCGCGTGAATACGAGAGTCTTTTGAGCCAAGTATTAGCGACTACTCCAGAGGGATAGTTTACTCTGTATTCTTCTTGATTAAATCGAGGAGTTTCTGAATTCTTTCAATTCGGAGCTCCTCGGGAGTTTTATCTGAATAGTCATAGACTCCTTTTCCACTCTTTGTACCAAGCTCTCCTGAGTTCACCTTCTCCTGCAACCAGGATGGTGGACGATATCTCTCATCTTCTAGAACAAATGCCAGATAATTAGCCGCCATTGTTACTACATCGAGGCCAATATGATCAATATTACCAAAAGGACCGAATTTCAGTAGAATATATCCCATATGTTCCTTCCATGCTCTATCTATATCCTCGAAAGTTGCTACATCTTCTTCTATCATCTTTGCGGCTTCTACAAGAACAGCAGCCGCTAGTCTGTTTACGATAAAACCTGGAGCGTCCCCACAGACTACAGTCTTTTTTCCGCATTGGTCCTCAAGGAATGATATTGTCTGCGTAACAATTTCTTTCGATGTTGATGGTCCTGGGATGATTTCGACAAGTGGAAGGACATGGGGTGGATTCATCCAATGCATACCAATAAATCTCTCAGGGTTAATCAGAGGTTCACCAATATCAGATACCTGTATCACTGAAGTTGTTGTCGAAAGAATAGTTGTATCCTGACATTGTGTTTCTGCAGTCGTGAGTACTTTTTGTTTAAGTTCAAGATCTTCTGGGACAGCTTCAATAATCAATTCTACATTTTCTGGTATCGCGTCATCATTTGTCATGAATGTAATTTTGCTAATAATTGAAGGAATATCATTTTCTTCCACCAACTGGTATCCAGCAAGAAACTTGAGATTTGCCTCTATATGTGACCTTGCTGCATCAAGTATCTCTCTGTTCATATCTGTGAGAATCACATCGCATCCTGCCTGTGCGAATACTTGTGCAATTCCATGTCCCATAGTTCCAGCTCCGATGACTCTAGTCTTAGTGATTCTGCTCAAGAATTCAACACCTCAATAGGATGAATACATTTCTTTGTTATCGGTTATTTCTTCGACAAACTTCTCTGCGATCTTTTGAACTGTATCAAATTCCAGATGCCAACCAATTTCCTCTATTTCTCTGTAAACGGTTTCTTGACCTTGTTGTACTAACATCGATGTTAATAATGTCCAAGTTTGAGCAACAGACTCAACCGTTTCATCTTCCTGAAACTCAATATCTGCATCTGGAACAAGTATCTCAACAGCATCTCGGAAATCTCCAATCGCAATCGGCACTCCTCCACTCATGAAGATACGTTGTTCTACTTTTTCTGCTCCCCACAGAGCAATAATCAGTTCTGCTACATCCTTCACATGGATAATCGGAAGAATCGTGTAATCTGGAACCAAGATGATGCCCTTCCTACCTAAGACAACTTCTTCGACAAATTTGGAGAATGATACAGTTGCTCCCTCGCCTCTTCTTCCAGGTCCTATTACAACTGCAAGTCTAACACACCGAAAATCGATTCCATGTGTATGGTGATAAAACGTTCCCAGCACTTCCCCAGCAACCTTGCTCGCACCATAGAAACTCGCAGGTTCACGATAACTCTTCTCGTGAAATGGAAATGGCGTATTGGGACCGAAAGCTGCCAAACTGCTCACAAAGACGACTTTGTTCACATTTTTTATTCTACAGGCTTCAAGAATATTGAACGTTCCTTCAATGTTTACTTCGTAGGCTTTTCTTAATCCAGTTGCAGCTGCGACTGAAAGCATTGCAGCTGTATGAATTACTGACTCAACTTCGTATTTTTCAATAGTTTCAGATAAAGTTTCGAAATCACTGACATCACCTTCAACTATCTCTACCTTATCCTTGATATCCAAAATCCCATTATGGTTTGGATAGAGATCAAAGAGGATGACCCTCTTATTTTGTTGGACCAACTTTCTTGCTAAGTGAGAACCTATGAATCCTGTTCCACCTGTAATTAACACGGAAGTATCTGCCATGAGAATGGCACCCTCAAATCAGATATACAGGGCTCGATAAATACATTGTCAGACAATTTTACCGCGTAAAGCCAAAGAGTTATGGCCTTGCAATGAACGCACTCTGAATTATGACAGAATTTCTATCAACTGCATTAAAACAAGGTCTAATCGCATTTCATATTCATCCTTCTCCAGAGAATTCGTTGAAAGGACTTACTCCTGAGATTGTTACTAAACGTGTCAATGGAAGTCCACATTCAATCTGGGATCTTCTACATCATGTTCTCTTTTGGCAAGATATCACAATTGAAGCTCTTGAGGACAAAGATGTAGATTGGGAGCGCTCCAAAACAGAAAACTGGCCAAATCCGACAGATGAAGTAGATATCTCTAAACTTGATGATTATATCAACAGATTTCTGAGTGGGATTAAGAGAATCTCTGACCTTACTGAAAATATCGACCTAAGCTCAGCCATGGTTTCTTGGCCACAAGCGACCAAGATGTGGGCAATATTAATGATTGCTCAACATAACTCCTATCATATCGGACAGATTGTGACTATACGCCAATTGCTAAGTCACTGGCCTCCTCCTGATTGAGAATCCCCTTTTGATACTCGAACTAACACAGAGTTAAATCCAGGAGTGTGACCAAATGCAGTGTGTTTGTCATCAGTCAGATTATTGATGTTTCCATCGTCTGCCCACCATCCATCCGATGACCAGACTACTCTGGGATCAATATCCTCGGTGATGTGAAGAGTAGCGTTCTCAATTCTTCCACGGATGGATTCTATATCAATTCGGTCTCTGTCTGAGAGACCTAGTTGATTTGCTGTTTCTGGATGCATTAGGAGAAACATTCGATTTCTCTGAGTTTCATCACGTGTCTTCATTTTGATAGGTTGCTCAACAACATCATATGGGCAATAGTCTAGTTCGCATTCACGACATCCAATGCATTTCTTTGAATCCCAGAAAGGAATAAGGAGTCCCGTGATGTCTGTTGGTACTGATAGTGTGGTTTCTATCATTTTTACTGCAAGGTTCCTTACAAGTACGCCTAATTTCTGACGTTGCGGTGCACGTGTATCTATGGCGTCTGAGGAGATGGCTTGAATCTGATTCGCATTTGGTTGGATTAGGCTAATAGCCTCATCAGGGCAATCCTTCACACATTGCTGACAACTTGTACATTGCGAGTAGCTCTTGACAGACCCACCAACTTCCACTGTGGTATATTGTGAATGGAGTCTTTCTCTGAGACGACCACTTATCATAATTAGCGGGTATTCTTGCAATATTCTAGGAGTCGTCAATGGACTTTCTGCAGGTTCCTCATGAAAAGGTAAAGGGTCATACCCCATGTGCTCAAGTTGTTTAGAATAGAGTTCTACTTTTCCTGAAGGAGTTAAGAATTTTTTATCCGCGAAGGGAATTGAAGGCGCACTAGTTCGTATTCCCTCTGGAGTTTTTCTAAGCTTTTCAATTGTGATGTGTTCGCACTCCTCTGAACGAAGAACTCGTTCAATCGCTTGAATCTCATTCATATCGAAATATTGTGCTATTCCAACTCTGCGAGCGATTCCCGCCCAAATATCTAACTCACTCTTCGCTTCTCCAATCGGGTCAATGATTTTCGGAGCATATTGGACAATTCGATGGAGTTCACTATGCACAATATTATGATGCTCAAAAATGAGGGTTGCAGGGAGGACGATATCGCATAGCTTGGCTGTATCCGTAAGTTCAAGATCAATACAAACTTTGAATGGAATTTTCTCTAAAGCTTCGATTACTCTTTTGGTATTTGGCCATTGAGTAAGAGGACTTGCAGCTTGGATTACAAATACTTTCAATGGAGACTTATCTTGACTCAGGATATATTCAGGTAGATAGGTTCCAGATGGGACCACAGGTTTGACATCATCATCCAAAAGATATGGTAGAGTAATTGCATCGCTATTGAATGGACTATGTTCGGATGAGAGGTATTGAAATCCTCCACCTGACACTCCGAGGTAACCACAAATCACCAATAGACTGTGCACAGCTCTGGCTGCCCAACTTCCGTTAGTGTAATGATTCATTCCTGCTGGAGCTGTTGTAATCAATGCAGGTCCGTGAGTCGCAAATACATGTGCAATCTCTTCTATAGTGTTGACATCTACCCAAGTGATTTCACTTACACGTTTCTTATCATAATCTGCAACACGCTTTCGATACTCGTCAAAACCAGAAACATACTTAGATACGAAATCATGGTTGTAAAGGTTTCTCTGAATAATCTCATTGGCAAGCCCCAATGCTAGCGCTCCATCGGTCCCAGGTCTTATTGTTGTATAAATATCTGCCATCTTGGCATAAGGTGTTTTCCTGGGGTCGATAACAATCAGCTTTGCACCATCATCAATCGCTTTTTGGATAACTCGCTTGCAGTGAATACTGGACTCAAACTTATTGGTGCCCCAAATGACAATACATCGAGAGTTTGCCCAATCACTGAGTTCATGAGGTGGGAAAGGTCCGACATTGAAACGAGCTCCCTCATATGCTCCTTCAAAACATATCTCAACT
Source organism: Candidatus Thorarchaeota archaeon (assembly GCA_016841005.1). The sequence goes on from JAEORG010000275.1 coordinate 8,022, forward strand.
ATACCCGGAATCATTCTACATCCGAACACATTGGAGAATCTAGCTGCATATCTTGGAGCCATTCCGTCATTCCCGGATCCAGAGTAGACACCTACTGCTGGTGCTCCGAATTCCTCTTTTGCTGTATTCATTCGTTCTCCAATCTCATCAAATGCTTCATCCCATGAGATACGCTTGAATGTACCATCTTGTTGTTTTCTCATAGGAAATCGAAGTCTGTCATTGTAATAGGTTCTAAGAACATGTGCATATCCTTTCGGACAGGCTCTTCCTAATGTGTACGGGTGCTTCTTATCTCCTTCTAAGCGTGTTATCTTTCCATCCTCAATATGAACTATATAAGCGCAAATATCTGGACAATTGAGTGCACATGCGGTGTAGTACTTGATAGTGACCATCGTTTTTTCAATCAGGTATCTGGCACTGGATAACTCTTACTATTACATTTCTAAATTCCAATCTCACGAAGTTTAGATTTTATCTCAGCTACTCTATCTGGTGTTAATGTCCAATATCTCCATATGATAATACCTGTAAAGATGAATACTAGACCCGGGATTATTGTTAATGTAAAGAGGATTCCAAACTGAGCAATTGGTTGTTGAATTGGTATAACAGGATTAAAGAGAGTCAAGGTCTGAATAGTTGCAATAAGGATGAGTGAGATTATCCTAGCAAAACGTGAGAAAACAACCAGCAAACCTGAGTAGATGCCTTCCTGTCTCTTTCCATGAATTACCGCTACTTCATCATAGAAATCTGCTCGTGTAACAAAATACGAGATGTTTGCTATTGATAACAGAGCTCCAAGAATGAATATGCTAACTAACGAGAATACTGCAGCACCTCCAGACGCAAAGAGCAATAGGTAACCAAACCCTGTTAATATCAGAGATACTTTCCATACTCGGTAATTGCCATATCGTCTACATGACATGTAACCAACAGGAATCATAACCACTCCCCCTAGCATATAGAGAATCCACAAGAGCATCTCATAGAATGTTCTATTCACCCCCATTACAACGAAATTCACAAAGTAAGGAATCATTGGAATAGTCAGTAGATTTGCGATATTGATTGCAATTACTACAACCAATATCAGGACAAACGACCTTTGACCAAAACCAATACGTAGATTCTTCATAAATTCAGAGATGAATGATTCTTGTTCTTTAGTTTCGATGTAGTATGAATCAATCATATTCTGGTTTTCTTTCAGTCCTGGTCTTGCCATTCCTACCACTATGAGGAATATCATACTCGCAATTATGGCAACAGGCAAATATTCAGTAGGATTTGTAGCCAATGGAGTCATGAAGAAGAGAAGCGGTAGGATGAATCCTATCAGAGTTCCAAGTGTCTGAAATATGATAGTGATAGATGAGATAGAAGTCCTCTCATCAATCCGTCTGTACTTGTTTGGTAGCTGAGCTGTATAGTTAACTGTGAAAGCACTATAGAGCGAATCAAATATCACCAAGATGCCTATGAACCAGATGAATGTAATTAGACCATCTGCAAGTGCTATGTCTGGTGGAGAGAAAATCAGTATCATTGTAATTACAAGTGGAATTGAAGAGAATAGCATCCAAGGGTATCGTTTTCCCCATTTCTTTGTGTATCTATTATTCCTATCAGATAAGTGACCTATAATTGGGTCATTGATAGCATCCCAAATCGAATAGATTGTGTATCCTATTGTGATCATCCAGATTGCTAATCCTACAGCGACTTGGTAAAAGTAGATTAGCCTTGAAATGACCAACATGGATACAGAGGAAATACCTAGAAACATAGCGGAGTATGACCAATGTTCTAATCTACTATGCCTTTGACCTTCGACTCCCGTCTTTTCCCCAGGAATCTTTGGTTCTTCTGAAGCCTCATCCATATTCTCATCGCCTTTTAGAGCATATGCCCAGTCCTAACCGAATAGAATGCTAACTCATTTCTGATAAATTATATGTTTGAACATTTGATTACAATTTGAAAAAACTGACCAAGTGACCATTTCAATGGTCACTTTTACTCATAATTACAATAACCTGTGACCACTCTTGCTTGTATTAGAATAGTTAAAACCAATCGAATTCCAGTTCTGTTGGTTCTAGCGGGAATGAAGAAGGAAGATGACCGACCAATCAGATATTGAAATTGTCGAATATAGTGATGATTTGGCTGCTGATATTGCCAAGATGTTCAATTCTTGGGATGATCTATGGCCAGGGGGATTTACACAAGGAGTACCCTACGATGAGGAACGTGTTAAGAAGACATATGGCAAGATGAGTTCCATTGCATTACTTTATGCGTTAGATAAGGCAACCAACAAACCCGTTGGAATGTGTACTCTTCATCAGCACTGGAGAGATAAAGACGCCGCATATGTTGGAACATTAGGTGTTTCCCCCGATGCTCTGAATAAGAAAGTTGGAAAACGGCTTCTCCTCCGAGCAATAGACATAGTTGTGAAAGACGGATACAAACGTGTGGATTTGAATACATGGCCTGGGAATATGAGAGCAGTTCCTCTCTACAAGAAAGTTGGACTGATGTGGAACCCAACAGGTGATGGAGTTCAAATGGAAGATTATATTCCCGGTATCCTCAATGAACCCCTATGCCAACCATTCTTTTCGAATCTTCCAGGAGATAGCAATTGGTATGATTTCCATACTAGGGAACTCATCCAAGCGCCTGATGATTTTACAAAAGAGGGCATGGAAATCTTTCCATACCGCTTTGATAATGGTGAAGATGGCCTGTCTGTAACAATCGACAAACATTCGAGGGCTATAACTGGGTTAGAACGAACTGTTGATGGATCACGACTCAAGATAACTGCAGGAGTATCAGAACATAAGACGCTCTGTGGAGTTCCTTCTTTGTATACTCTAAACGTTGAGAACCAGACAACTGAAGAAATTAAGATGATTGTAAAACTGAGCGCATTTGATAATTTGGAATTCCAAGAAGATTCTAAGACCACTATAACAATTGCACCAGGTGAATCACATGAATGGAATGTGCCCTTTATTGTTGATTCTAATGCTCCTATCCATAGATGGAACGTAAGAACACCGACTATAGATACTGAGCTGAATGTAAATGGTATAAAGTCGGTACTGAGCACTGGACTCGTGATTAAACCCGTAGCTGAAGTGCGAATGCGTTTAGGTGAATGTCGAGTAGTCCCTGGTGGAAAAACAACGGTACCAATCTCAATTGTTGGATCTTCCGAGATAGAATTTAATGGAACATTCCATGTGGAAAGCTCAAATGAACTTCTTAAAGCGAATCCTCTTCAAGATAAGATTTCTCTTGCTCCAAAAGGTGTTGCTGGTTTTGTCTTGACTGCAGAAGCTGAAGATTCACTTAAAGCTGGAGTCCACGACCTTTGGGTTCATTTTGATCTTCATGGAAAAACAGCTGATGGTGAATCAATCAATGTAACTACTCGAAAGTTTAGAGTACCAGTCTTTGCAATTTATAATGGCACTGTACACGCTGGTGAAGACGACAGATTGCGCAGAAAAACAATACTCAGCTCACAGTATACAACCTCATTCGAGTATGAAGGCGCAATCCTCAGAGTCAGGCGTCCATTTAATCTGGATACGAATTCCTTGACAATTCGTACTCAAGTCGGTCCTCCATTTGGACTAGATTCTTTCCGATTTGCAAAACGTGAGATACTTGAGAGTGAAAATGATGATGGTCTAATAATCGCTATGCGTGCGCAACATCCTGAGCGTCCGCTCCTCCTCGAAGATAGAGCAACATTCGAGAAAGGGACTGGTGTCATCGTCCATGAGTTATGGGCTACAAACACAGGCAAAGAAGCACATACATTCCAAGCCCGTGTATTTGGAGGTGGAGGAGGGATTGGTCTCACTCCAGGAAAGATGTGGATTCCCTTCAAAGATGGAATAGTTGAAGGGAAAATTGGGGATTTACTCTTTACATATCCTGGAATTCCTTCAGCACCAGATGCATATGCTGAAGGATGGACCGCGTCAGATAGTCCCACTGGGGTCAGAGGACAATTTTGGGACCTAGAAGAACTCGAAGAAATTCGAATCGGAAACGGGCAGCTTACATCACTCAATTATCCCAATATTACACTTGAGCCTGGTGAAACGAAAAGGCTCACTAGACTTTGGCTTGCTCCAAACGTTCCTAATTGGTTAGCGGTAAGGAATCTATGGAAATCTCGAGTAGCTAAAGAATTTGATACAGAAATTACCAATGAATTGTTAACGACAAGGTCGGTCTATGATTTTGAGTCAACATCATCAGTTCTTCCCTCGAAGCAAGACGTTGAGCTTGATATCGTTGCTAGAAAGGCAGTTTTAGCGCCGCTTCCGGTGGATATCAATGTAACACCCCCTCCTGGTTGGTCGGTCGATGTAAATTCCACAGGTAGTGCAAGTCTCAAGATGCATCCCATACAAGATAGAGAAACAATTCATCTCAAATTGACTCCATTGAATTCTATCCCAGATGAGTTTGGTGTCTTTACTGGTTCTCTACATATCAGAGGAGTGACTGACACACGTCGTCATTTTCGCTTTCTACAGGTTGGAAAAACTGGTGGCTCAGTTTCGATTGAAGAATCCAAAGAACAAGAGAAATTTGTCTTCACTGTTAAAAATGGGCTTATAGAGTTTAGAGTATCCCCTGATTACGGTGGTTGCCTTTACTCGTTGAAGAACGATAATGGAACCGAACTCCTAGTTTCATCTTTTCCAACTGCAGAACCGAAACCTGGTGGCTTCACAGAGAATTACTATGGTGGTGTTCAACCAGTTCTGTGGGGTCGTGATGAAGCTGACGATCTATTTGGTGCAAAGACAAACAAAGAAATGATGTCTGGAAAACCGATTGAAGTTGGTATTTGGAAAGGCGTAGAGGTATCGTGGATTGCTAAGATTCAGGAGTCTATAAGAGATGTAACCCTTCGAGTTCAATATCTTACTGCTCCTAACAGTCCTCTCATTCTAACTCGATGGATAGTGGACAATACATCGACCGCACCGATTAGCATCTTTCCTTCATTCTTAATTGATCCTGCATTCAATGGGAATCCAACTGGGATGATTTTCACTACAGAATGGGAACGGGAAATGACGAACATCTATCCTACTCAGATTCCTATGGTTTCAATGCCAACAAAGAATTTCTTCTGGATTCAAAAAGGAGATTCTGATTCTAACAATGAAGGTCTTGGTATGATCGGGTCTGGAGGGTTGCCACGGATGATTGGATTTTTCGTTGAGAATTATTACATAATTGGTACATCTGATATGACCATGAGCCTTTTGCCCGGGGAAACAAAGATGGTAACCTCATGTCTAATCGTCAATCCTAAGAATGAAGAAGACTTGATTGCATTACAGTCCATCATAGATGAAATTGTTTAGGTAATCTGAAATATTGATATAGACAATTTTACTTCGCCCTCGGATACACTATCGGGGGCGGGACTCCATATTGTGAGGAATTTGGATGGACACCTTATATTTCTCAATAGGCACAGTTGTAGATATACCTGCAATTGTGGAAATTAACAACTCACATTTTGATTATGACAATCCCGGCGGATTTCTAGTAATCCATTTTGATGAAGAATACGTTAGACATCTGATTGAATCTGGAGATGTGCATTTTTTTCTGGTAAAAGATGGAAATGATTGTGTATTGGGATATGTCGAAGTCAGAAATTCAATTGATAATACTCTCCTAGATGATATGAATTGGATTAATGATGACCTAAAGGAATTAGCAATATCGATATTGTCTGGACAATATATCTATGTGAAGCAACTTGCTGTTCGGCGAGGTTATCAAAGGATGGGTATTGCAAGTTACGCATATCAAAAGATCGAAGAAACTATAGGATGCCCAGTTGTTGTTTTTACAGCAAACAAACCAAGGCGAAATGTTTCCTCCATTCAATTTCACGAAAAGAACGGATATACTAGAGTATCTTCTCTCTATCGAATGAATTTTGGTGATCTTTCCGAATATGAGGCATTTTTCTATGTAAAGAAACCATAATCTCATGTATGTGGTTTCTCTTTCATAGAGTTATTTTGATTCAAAACCAGGACATGCAGATATGAAGATTAGATCAGGACACGATTTTTGCAACTAGGTCATTCGAGTATTTTGTCACAAGACCATTTACTCTGTAACGAAGTTCATTATGTCCATAGATTGAAACAAGTAAACGTAACAATACCAGATTATACAGCATAGCTACGCAAGAGTCATTCGTTGAAAATAGATCATTGAGCTTTGATTTCAGCTCATCTCTTGGTTTCAGAGTTTTCAATTTCCAGAATGCCAGAGAAAGGATCTCTTCGATAGCCTTTTCGAATTCCTTATTCTGAAGATTTGAACGAATAGGTCCTACAAGGAAGTTCACAATAAGTTCTGGACTTAGTTCTTGATTTGTTAATTGGGAAATATTATTGTTGAATTCATCTTCAACACTGTCTATATCAATGGGAAGTGCTTTTGCTATCTCATAGAGATATTCTCGATACTCACCATCAATGACAAGGTTGATGGGCTCAAGTAGTTCGCGCTTGAATGCATCAACCACTGGTCCAATTCCCAAGATGAACATTCTTGATTTCTTATCCCGACTAAGGAGTTCACCTGATTCTTCAGAGTAAAATTGAAGGTGAACAAGATAAGTAACCATTAGTTCTACTTGGTCCTCCATCCGACTCAATCCTTCAATCAATTCCACTCAATTATCACTTCCGGTGAGATTGTAATCTCATTGAAGAATTTGAGGATTTAATTTCAGATAGAATTTCATGCAATGAACTTGTGAAGTGATAGGAATGTCTACTGATCCTTACGACTTGGTGGAAAGTAGACATATGCTATTGACTCATTCTCCATTACGAATCCGAATGACTTGTATAGCATTATTGCTGGGGCATTATCCACATGGACTCGAAGGTACGCCTTTCCCCATCCAGTTTCCTTCAATCGAATCAATGCAAAGGCTAGTAATTTCTTGGATATTTTTTTTCCACGCAATTCAGGAGATACGGCTATTGACATTAAGAGACCTTGGTCTATGGATATAACAACGATACCAACTATTTGATCATCTTGATATGCTAGGAATGAGGTGTCCTCATTAAACATAGAGTCCAACTCATCATCTGAGAGAGTCTTGAGATTGTTCTGAATTATCTCAGTCGTGGAGTCTCCTGAGCCTCTAAAGAACTTCTCTTGGATGTGTAGGAAATCAGACCTCTCTGATGGAGTTATTGGTCTAAATATGATTCCTCTGGGAATTTCTGGAGGTTTGTCAATATCGACATACATCGAAAATGAGTGATCCTCTTCATTGAATTCGAATTCCTCAAGTTTTTGTCTTAACTCATCAGGTATCATAGAATTTGAATAGAGGAGATATGAAAGTCCTTCTGATTTCACTAAGTTTATTGCATGCTCAAGCACATCATCAAGGAAGCTTAACTCAGGATTCAGGATAACTAATCGTCCGAGCTTAGTTCCAGAGGGCGAAAAAAACCGATATGGTTCAGTATGGATTGATACTATTGCTCGTACCCATGCATCATCAGCAATTATGAAGAATGAAACCTCATTTCTTGTAAGAGTTTCAACATATCTAGGAATCGATTTTAGATATCGAGCTGCATCTGGATCTTCATTCCGTAGGGTTTTCAATCGATGGTTCCCTCCACTCCTACCTCTCTTTAACAAATCCTCCCCACTCAACCATGTCAGTAACAGTTGAATGTAGATCCCATCTGGGTTCAAATCCTAATTCATCTCTAGCTTTATCAATCCCAACAACATAGTTACTACCAAAAAGCAACACCCTGAAATCTGTGAGCAGTGGGGCATTCTTTCTCCCTGCCAAGCTATAGAGTCCAGCGCTAACCTTCCCGAGTCCCAAAGTTGCCTTGTACGGATAATTTCTGAATTTTTTCTCTGCTCCTAGTTCATCAGCTATAGTTTCAATGAAGTCAATGAACTTGCAAACAAATGACGCTACATTGTAAGCATTTCCTTTTGACTTACTGAATTTCTCTGCGGCTAGAACAAGACATTCAGCTACGTCACCCCCATGAGCGAAGCTAGTATAGTTCTGACCCCTACCAAATGTAACCATCGATTCATTCTTAATGAACTCAATGATCTGTGGACCAGTGAACATATCTCCATGCCCCAAAATAGTAGGAGGCCGCACTCGCGTAGCATTAATTCCATAGGCTTTCTCGTACTCAGTGATTAATGCCTCAGCAGCAGCCTTTGACTTTTGGTATTCATTCATAGGTGCCCATTCATCATCTTCAAGCATCGGTTCAATCTTGTTTGGAAAACCATATACTGCTGTTGAAGATGTATAGATTAGTTGCGGAATATCCTTCTTCCTAACAGCCTCCAAAATGTTCCTTGTTCCTTCAACATTGATTGGAAAGAATTTCTCTCTGTTTCCCCAATCTGACATGACAGCTGCGTTATGGAAAAGCCATTCAATATCATCCGGAATAATATTGTTCAAACATTCCGCATCAGTAACATCTCCGATACATTTTTTGTATGTATGACCATCGATAAGATCGAGTGAAGACGTTTCTCTAACCATAATCTGAACTTCATGACCTTTCTTTTCAAGAAGACGAACAATATGTGACCCTAAGAAACCTGTCGCACCAGTAACAAAACACCTTGCCATCTCTCAACCCAGTTCAGGAATGACAATTCTTGTCTATTCAACTTTCTGGATTAGACCTGTGTGAAAACAAATTGGGAATTAATTATCATTCTGACTTTCTCTGGTCTTCATCTAACGTAGGCGGTGAGTAGCGAAAGATACCTTCATACCAATCCTGTTTTTTGATATCTCCCAGGTGTCTAAATCTATGAGATATCTCTTCAAGATATCAAATGTGACCCATAATATTTCTCTGAGATGTTGTTTCATGGTTACTTGTGGTATGATTCGGTGTAGTAACCTTTGGCTTGAGTTATCTCCCATTGTTTGTAGTCACTAAAGAAGGAGTCAAACATCTCACTCAAGAGTGGACGTCCGCGGTAAGAACTATGATAGTAGACACGAACTCTCTTTTCATCTCTGACTCCATCGAATTCCATCTCTTTAATGAAGCCATTCTTTCTACATATACTGAGTTTGACGATTTCACTCCACTTCAGATATCGAAGAGTTATCCTATGGTATTCACAGGCAATACCAATTGAAGAGAGCAAGAAAAATTCATGGGAGTTCTCATATCTGCCACAAAGGAATCCTGAGCACCAACAACAAAAAGCTGGAAGTATTCCAAGAATAAAAAATCCAAAAGATAGATCGTCTGGGGCATTACCTGATGTTATTGACCATACTACCATCAATGCCACGACAACAGTAAAAAACGCTGCAGAGGAGTAAAATATGTTCGTGTTTGTTCTGTTGATGTAGACCTCATTACTAGATTCTTTTTTCATTTTATCAACAATGCTTTCTGTATTCTCCACGCATCTCCCCAGTTATGATATTTCAGTGTAACCTCATAAAGCTTAATCATATCAACGAAATATAGAACGAAGTTATTATCGAAAAGTCAACTTTCTTAGGTAAACTTAAGATTTAGAGGAGAGATTGATTATCGGTTACGATGTTTGAATTATTAGTGGTAGGAATTGCTTTTGGGTTCCTTTTCGGACTGATTATTGCAGCCAGATACATTCGGAGAATCGCTAGTGGTGATCCTACTGTGTGGGAGCGAGAAGTTTCAAAGTTCAGAAAACAAGATAAATTGGATCCACCTAATCATGACATGATTGTTTTTACAGGGAGTTCGAGTATTCGATATTGGAAGACTCTGAATGAAGACCTTGCTCCTCTACCTGTTCTCAATAGAGGTTTTGGAGGGTCAAGAATCCCTGATGTTATTCACTATGCCCAAGAATTTGTCATTTCCTACCAACCGAAGGGTGTAGTCTTTTACGCGGGAGAGAATGATATTACAGGGCTTATTCTATCTAGGAAACACTCTGCAGAGGAAGTAAGAGATAACTTCCGAACATTCTGTGAATTTGTTCACGCAGAATATCCGTCTATTCCCATCTTCTTCATCTCCATAAAGCCTCCAAAAAGAAGAAGAAAATTCTGGACAATCATGAAGGAAGCTAATCAACTAATCAAGTCATATTGTGATACCTCAGAAACTCTACATTACATTGACATAGTAGCTTCCATGTTGAATTCAGACGGACAAGTTAATCCCAATCTTTTCAGATGGGATGGTATTCACATGAATGGTGAAGGATATTGTATCTGGACATCGGTTATTAAACCAATACTTATTGAAACATACCGGTAATTTATTTCACAGTACAGTTTCAGGATGATTATTCTACTTTAGTAGTTCTTCCAACAACTTCTCTCCCAACCAAGGATACTTTCTGGTTGTGTATACGACATAGTCATGAATCTCGGTAGTAAATTCTGACACATTAAGTACCGTTAGAAGTGGGTGGACTTTGGACAGTGAATCAACAACCAGTTGAATGACAATCAATGGTTCAGTGGCAGATGGTAAGATTGCCCACGTTTCATGTTGGTTATCATCCAACCACCACTTTAGGAATTTATCATACTCAACCTCTGGCTTAAGATGTATGAACACAAATAACTGAGTCAAATCTTTTGATGCTAGATTCCATCTTACTGTAAAATGGAAGGCATTTGACTCCATGAGTTCATCAACAACACGTCTAACTCGTCTTGGTGTAAGCCCAGTTGAAGATGCAATATCAGAAATCGCAGCACGTGGATCTTCTTTCAGAATCGTTAGGACTCGCTTTTGTAGACTTGTGAGTTTGATTTTGTTCCCAGGAACATTCAATGAGGGATGAAATTGAACATCGATAACATGCGGCAAGCTACGTATCTTATTTGTAACATTTAGAATACCTTGTGCCGTTTGATATGTTCCAGTAGCAAAATAGGCTCCTCGATTGCCATAAGATAATTTGCTCAGATGAGCTACTTCTTCAATTTGTTCAAAACTAGAGAAGATTTCTTCTACGTTTTCTGTGCCATCAGTAATAAAAAATGTAAAGAAGGCATTTGCGTCAACCATCACGTTTCTGGGCATAAGATAGAATTTTACTATGATTTCATCCTCAATAAGACCCTCGATTCTCTTTCGAACAGCATTAGCTGAAATTCCAATCTTATCGCCTATGAACCTATAACTTGCTCTACAGTTTTGGTCTAAGATTGTTAGAATTTCCTTATCTAGACTATCCATCATCTCCGCACCGTGTATTCATAGCTTGAAGTAGCTTAGAACATAGAAAATTGGTGACATATGTCCTTTTCTTTTTCCAAATTTCTTTCAATGATGATGTCTGTGACCTCCGTCGATTGGTGCCAACCTCCCAAATGCTCGCTGGACTAACTCTGGTAAGGCTGGATGGATATGCATCGCATCAAACATCGGAATATAGGTTCGATCAGGTGTATACATCAGATTGATAATTTCTTGAATCAGCACTGGTGCATGAGGACCTATAATAGTAGCACCCAGAATCTTCCTGTCATTTGCATCTGCAATAACCCTCAGAAACCCGGGTGGATAACCCATTGCTGAGCCCTTTGCTGCACCATCATAACCTATCTGGCCTACAAGAATCTCATGTTTTGATTCCTTTGCTTGAGTCAAGGTCATACCAACTGTAGCAATAGGTGGATATGAAAAGACTGCACGTGGAATCGCATGATAGCTCATATCTCTGAGTTCTGGCTTTTCTCCATGATTTTCTGAATTCAGTGTCTGAACAAAGTTGTACCATACGATACTTGATTCTCTATTTGCTACATGTCTAAATTGATACCGTCCTATTGCATCTCCAAATGCCCAGATGTTCTTCTTACTCGTTCTGAAGTAATCGTCAACAACAATCCAACCGCGTTTGTCCACCTTAACTCCAGTCTTCTCTGGTCGAAATAGGTCTGCATTTGAAATCCTCCCTGCTGCCATGAGGATTGTTTTAGCCTCGAATTCCTTCTCTACTCCAGAATCTCTCTCTCGCGCGACAACCCTCTTAGAATCTCCGCTCTGATTCGCGGATATGACTTCATGATTCGTGAGAACCTTCATTCTCTTTGAGAGTTCTGCTTTCAATAAATCAGAAACATCATTATCCTCTTCCTTCACAAGATAGGGATTACGTCCGAGTATCGTAACTTCTGTACCAATTGCAGAGAAGAAGTGTGCTAACTCGGATGCGATGTAACCGCCTCCTATAATAATCATTGACTCCGGGATTTCATCTAATTCGAGCACAGTCTTATTGGTTAGATAGTCAACTCCTTCAAGTCCATTTATTTCCGGAATGTATGGACGACTACCTGCGGCAAGTATTACATGATCCGCCTTAATTCTCTCTCCTTTGACTTCCATCGTATAGTTATCAACAAAAGATCCTGTCCCTTTGTAGAAGTCATAATTCTCTACTTGGGCGATTGATTGTTCCATCTCTTCTGCTTCGCCCCAAGTTTCTTTTCTCATTCGCGTCATAAGTGCTGGAAAATCTAACTCCTCTACCCTTGCCTTTAGATTCACTCTCGTAGCATGCTGAATTTCCATTATCATATCAGCCACATATGTGAGAATTTTCGTCGGAATACAACCCCGATTGAGGCACGTTCCTCCGAATCGGCCATTATCTACGATAGCTACTGAGAGGTCCTGTTCGTATGCATTTGCCCCAACGTTCGCACCGGCCCCAGAGCCAAGAACAAGCATATCATAATTCTTCATAGCTCACGGTCAATCAATTCATCATAGTTAAGCATGTCGGTATATCTAAACAATCGCCATCAATAATATCAACTCATACAGACCAACACAAGAAATTTATTACCTCGATTGTCGGAGGAGATTCAGAAGTGGGGGTGCACAATGATGGCACGAAAACTATCAATACTATTTGTTACACTATTCCTGATAATATTAAGTTCATCCAACTATTTTGTTACAACCGCTGATGCACAGTTATCTAATAATGGAAGCGGTCCCTATCTCGACAAACTAATCTACAACGTCATTACACAAGATGACCAACAGGTTCTAGCTCTTCAGGACAATGAGATAGACCTTATTGGTGAGATGGTCGATCCTGCTTTCCTCGACACTCTCACAGAAGCAGCGAATATTGAGGTAGCAAATGTTCTAAGAAATGGATATGGATATCTCACAATCAATTGTGCAAAGTTTCCATTGAATATCACTTCATTCAGACGCGCATTTGCATTTGCTTTAGACAAAGAAGCAATCACGGATGATGTTTGGGATGGTCTTTCAGTCCCACAGGACAGCGTAGTACCACGGGTCAATCCTGGTTCAATTGAGGGACAATTACCTTACAACTATTATGAATCCAACATTGCTTTAGGTAATCAGTTACTTGATGCTGCTGGATTCTTAGATGTTGACGAAGATGGTTTTAGAGAAGCACCAGATGGTACAGCCTTTGACATCCTAGTCGAGTGTGCACAATCATCCACCGTAGCTATTGAGGTTGGAGCGAAAGCTGCTGAGGCATTACAGGCATTAGACATTGATGCATCCTCAGCACCGACAGACTTCTACGAGTATTTGAACAGGCTATACTTCCACGGAGATTATGATATTGTCTACCTAGGTTCTAGCTTCAGCAACTTCGATCTTGACTGGCTAGCATATGAGTATTGGTCAGAGTATTATGATGAGCCATACTGGAACTTCCCTAACTTCAGGAATGCATCATACGATGCGTGGAGAGACCAACTACTTCATGCTACCTACTGGGAGGGTGAGGGGGGGGTCCTAGAGGCAGCTCTCGAGATGCAGAAGGTCTGGGTCTACCAGTGTCCAATGGTCATCTGTTACGAGAACATCTTACTATCGGCCTATAGAACTGACAGGTTCGATGGCTTTGTAAACGACGTTAGCAATGGAGTTCATTCGTTCTGGACAAATATGAAAGTCCATTTGAAGACTGAATTAGGTGGTCCATTTGGTGGTACATTTCGATGGAGTAATCCACTCGATGTTGATACATTCAACTTCATGGTCAGTTCCTCCGCATATACTTGGAATGTTCTTCAGATGATGTATGACCCATTGATACGAATAGATGAACAAGGTAACGACATCAATTGGCTTGCTGAGTCATACACTGCTGAAACACATGCTGATAATCCAGCTGTACCTGAAGGATATACAAGATTCACCTTCGAAATACTTGATTCAGTTGTCTGGAGTGATAATACTCCTCTTACTGCGGAAGATGTGGCTTTCGCAATGAATTATTACAGGGATGCTCCAGGTAATCCATTTGGTTCTGACCTTTCTGACATGACAGCATGTTATGCATCTGATACATATACTGTGGTTGCTGAGTTCAATAGTGAATCATATTGGCATTTGCATACGGTCGGTTACAAACCAATTATCCCCAAACATATCTTCGAGGTTATTGGTGTGGATTCATGGAATCTATGGAACCCTAACCCGCCAACTGAATCAATGGTCACATCAGGACCATTCAATGTGTCTGAGTATGTTGCAGGTGAATAGGTTGAACTAACTAGGCATAGCGTCTATGGAATCTAGACTACATCAACAAGTACAGGAACTACAGATACTGAAACAACAACACAGACTGAACCTACTTTTACTGTCCCCTTTACTGTTCCTTCCTTTCTTTTCAGTATGACTGGGATTGCCACGGTCGGATCTATCGGAGTTATTATCGTTATAGTACTGCTTATCATTCGGGCTCAAAGAGCTGGTGAGGTACAAGGTGATTGGACTTATGGATAAGCTGAGGAGAGTGAATGTCTACCTCATCTCTCACTAAATCAGATCAACTCCCATGAAGAAGCTATGCTAATTCCTCCACCTCCGCAAAGTGTAGCCATACCTCGTGTTAATCCTCTCTTCTTTAGGGCATACAGAAGTGTCACTATGATTCTCGCTCCCGTACAACCCACTGGATGTCCCAGGCCAATTCCTGATCCATTGACATTTGTCTTTTCTCTGTCAAATCCGAGAGGTTTGAGACCTTTCTCAACAGCAAGATACTGACTAGCGAAAGCTTCGTTCAGCTCAACCAAATCCCAATCATCGAATGTTTCGGATGTTCGGTCTATCAAATTCTGTACAGCAGGTATCGGTGATTCTCCCATTAGATGAGGTTCGCTGCATCCCATTCCATAGCCAATCAGTCTAGCTATCGGTTTTAGACCTAACTCATCTGCTTTCTCGATTGACATCAGAATCATTGCGGCCGCTCCATCATTGATACCACTAGAATTACCGGCAGTAACTGACCCATCCTTTCTAAATGCTGGACGAAGTTTTGCCAGGTCCTCCATTGTCAACCCTGGTCGGAAATGTTCATCTTTGTCAACAATTGTGACCTCCCCCTTCCTTCCCTCGATTTCAATCGGAACTATTTCTTCCTTAAAATCTCCATTATTAGTAGCACGTTCAGCATTGTTCTGGGAGCGTAATGCCACTTCATCCTGATCTTCTCTTGTAAATCCATGTTTCTCATTTAGGAATTCAGCTGTTTCTCCCATAATGTAGGGTTTACCAGTTACTGGGTGTGGAACAAAGTGGCTTCCAGCATGAAGCCCAGTGGTTAGCATATCCACTAGTGTATTATCAAAAAGCCGGAGCCCCCATCTCGCGTTCTCAATACAATATGGTACATTAGACATTGATTCTACTCCACCAGCAAGTATTACATCTGAAAATCCAGTTTCAATTTGGAGTGCACCACTTACGATGGCCTCCATAGCTGATGTGCAAACTCGATTTATTGTAACTGCTGGAACTATCCAAGGAATTCCAGCAAGTAGCATTGATATTCGGGCCACATTGAGAGCTTTTGGTGGTTCGAAACAGTTACCAAACCTCACGTCTCCTATTATACTTGTATCAATGCCTGCTCGAGATATCGATTCCTTCATGACTTGAGCTGCAAGTTCGGGAGCTTGAAGAGATTTCAATGATCCTCCAAATGTTCCTATTGGGCTTCGTACAGCTGAAACAGCTACTATCTCTTTCATAGGAAATACTCTATAATCGGTGCCTTAAATTGTACATGGCTGAGAGCGACCATTCAGTCATTTGTATATACAGTAGCATCTCCAGAAAGGATATATGGCAAAGACAATGCAAAATCAAAGCCGAACAGCGTCAATAGATGGTCCCCGACATTTATTTACAATGTTTCAATCAGCTTGGTTGCACCAAGTCGATTGCACTATCATTGCGCCGCTACATCTTGGAAAGCCTCTGCAATAAATGCAGAAATGACAATCAGCGATACTAGAGAGGTGCTTCCCCTGAAGAAAGTTCCAAAGAAGATTGTGATGGTTGGTGCTGGAGGGTGTGGAAAGAGCTCAATTGCATCACGACTAGCTACAGGTAGCTTTGTTGATCATAAAATGACCATCGGACTCGGTGTAGATTCTTGGACTTCAGTTGATGATGATAATGGAGTCGAAATTCACGCATCAATTTTTGATCTGGGTGGACAGGAACATTTCAGGTTCTTTCACGAAGGGTTAGTTACTGGTGCAAGCATTCTGTTGCTGGTTTTTGATGTAACACGACTAAAGACGTTGTTCTCCCTCAGCGAATGGATTCCAATCGTAGAACAGATTCCCCGTTCCAGATGGATTCTGGTTGGTAACAAGCTTGACGACCACTCGATGGTTTCAGAGGAAGATATCATTGAGAAGTCTCTAGAATGGGGTATACCATGGATTACAGTAAGTGCAAAAGAAGGAATCAATTTCAACAATCTTATCAAAATGATTCTTGCGATAAGAGACAGCTAGGTCCATTTTGGAAATGTAACAGATTCCATGATGGACCTTTCTACCTATTATACACATCAATTTGTTAGAAGCACCTTACGTCAATCTTAAGTGCAAAACTGGTTTTTCACTTTTCAAATAGAGGTCTCCATAATGAGAATGCTACAGATTCACAGTGATGGTTTTTCATTTGAAGCAAAGAGAAAAGCCTTGAAGAATGCAGAGAAGATTGATTCGAAGAGTTACTCGACTGACGATTCCTGTCTAGTCAATTTTATTGCTGCAGAGACCTCTGACACAAAGAATCTGACTAAGGCTGCGAAACTGACAGCTGATATGATAGCGAATGCGGCAGATGAAGTCAAAGAAAAGAAGATCATCGTCTATCCATGGGTTCACCTAAGCGAGAGTCCATCAAAACCAGATGCTGCACTCAAGCTCCTGAAGAGTGTGGCAAAGGATCTGCAGGGTCGTGGATACGATGTCCTTAGAATTCCCTTTGGCTGGTACAAATCCTTTATGATACATTGCAAAGGGCATCCACTTGCTGAAAGGTCTAAGGTACTTGACATTACCAAAGTTGCAGACAAAGCTGAGGGTGAGGTCACGGAAGGAGAAGACTTGACTGCACTTCATGCAGAAGCAGAAGTACATTCAAAGTTCTACATTTTTGAACCAGATGGAAAAGTGACTGAGTTTGATAAATTCGATTATACAGGTTACGAAGAGCTCAGGCTCTATGTTTCATATGAAACTGCAAAAGACCGTACTGCACATGATCCTCCCGCCCACATTGAGTTAATGAAAAATCTTGAGCTTGTTGACTATGAGCCAGGTTCTGATGCAGGGAATTTCAGATGGCCACCAAGAGGATTTACTCTCAAACGAGCTATTGAAGAACGAGTCACTAAGGAAATGGTGGATTACGGAGCGCATGTCGTTCAAACCCCTCTAATCTATGACTATGAGCATCCTTCGCTCAAATCATATTTACAACGTTTTCCGTCTCGTCAATATGTTGTCAGGTCTGGTGACCATGATTATTTTGCAAGGTTCTCAGCATGCTTTGGTCAATTTCTGCTAATTTCACAAGCTGTTATTTCATACAAACAACTTCCTTTGAAGCTGTTTGAAATTGCACCAAGCTATAGAAGAGAACAGAGTGGAGAGCTTGCAGGAATGCGACGACCTAGAGCGTTTACAATGCCTGATATCCACGAGATTGTGGCTGATGTTGAGATGGCAAAGGATGCCGTGAACAATCAAATGGTATTTGTTGAGAAACTTCACGCAGAGTTGGAAATCTCATATGAGGTTTCATTCAGGGTCTTGAAATCGTTTTATGAAGAGAATGAAGAATTTGTCAAGGGTGTTGTGGCTAAGGTCGGTAAACCAGTATTGATTGAAATCTTTGATGAACGTTATGCTTACTTCCTGTTCAAAGGCGAATGGAATGTTGTCGATGAACAGAAGAAGGCAGGGTGTCTTGGCACGATTCAAATTGATGTTGAGAATGCTGAACGATTCGATATCAAGTACATTGGTGAAGATGGAAAAGAACATCGTCCGTTAATTCTTCACACTTCTCCTTCAGGTTCAGTAGAGAGAATTCTCTATGGCGTGTTGGAGCAAGCTAACAAAGATAAGAAAAATGGGAAGAAACCAATGCTTCCTCTCTGGATGACTCCAGTCCAGGTAAGGTTCTTACCTGTTGATGATAATTTAGTCGATTACTCGATCGAGCTAGGAAAGAAACTTGATACTGCTGGAATCAGATATGAGATTGATGACAGATCAATGACTCTAGGTAAAAAGATACGATCCGCAGAGAAACTATGGATTCCCTATATCTGTGTTGTAGGTGAAAAAGAGAAAGAATCAGGAAATCTATCAGTACGTATTCGACGTCAGAAGGATCAGTCTACAATGAACATTGACGAAATAGCCAAGGAGATTTCTGATAAAACTAGTTTCGCACCTAAACAGAGATTACTTCTTCCTTCCCTAATCTCCAAGCAACCAATTTTCTCAAGAGAAGTGTAAACGAATGAAACTTGGAGGGGTTTGAAAGCTCCTCCAATGTTTTCTTTCTCTCCCTATTCTTTATGCAACTATAACAAGCCTTTTAGATGTTCAAACGAATAGTGACAGAAAGTTAACTATGGTGAACAAGAATGCGGGTAATGTCGCAAGAGACCTCAATGGAAACTAACAAGATCATTAACGAAGCAATCACATACTTTAACGGTCACTTCGGTATTCCAGTTGCGAATCATGTTGAAAATTGTTGTATTGAGTTTTGTAGTGACCTCGGTTTTGTCACAATCCAAATCCTTCCAAAAGGGGCGAAGAACGAAGTCATTCTAACGACTAGGGAATGGGAATATCAAGTCTTAGAGTTTATCAAATTTCTACGTTCATAGTAATTGTTGCACTATTCTCATTATGGAATGTATACTATTCGCAAGATTCGGAACTGTTTTTACTCGCCGTTCACAAGGATTTCATGTTCATCGCAACGAGGAGTGTAGAGCGTGCGCGTACTAGTATTGGGTTCCGGACAGATGGGACGAGGGGCAGTTTA
>JAEORG010000276.1 GCA_016841005.1 Candidatus Thorarchaeota archaeon
AGGGAAGTAACATGCAACCCAATGCCCTGGAGCAACTTCATTAAGCTGAGGCTCTTCTGGTTTACAGTGAACACCATACTCTTGACATCGAGGTTGGAATCGACAACCGGGTGGCAGGTCAATAGGTGTAGGTGTTTCACCAGGCAACATGATTCGTTCTCTTGTAATCGTTGGATCTGGTATTGGAATATTTGAAACCAACGCCTTTGTGTAGGGATGTTGCGGTTCCTGAATTACATCTTCCATTGGTCCCATTTCTGCAATTCGACCAAGATACATGATAATCAAGTAGTCACCAATGTACCTCGCTTGAGCTAGATCATGTGTGATGAAAATGTAGGTTAGATTTTTCTCACGTTGTAAATCTGTCATCAAGTTCATGACCTCGGTTCTGATACTTGCATCCAACATGGAAACTGGTTCATCTGCAATGATTAGGTTTGGTTTTAGAATCAGTGATCGCGCAATCGCTATTCTCTGGAGTTGTCCGCCTGAAAGTTCGTGAGTGTACCTAGTAGCAAAATCTTCACCAGGAATCAACCTGACGTCTTCCAGTGCTTCAACTACATTATTGTAGAGAATTTCATCGCTTTCATCCATATCATGAATCACTAAACCTTCTCCAATTAAATCCACAACAGTATGTCTGGGATCAAGGACTTCAAATGGATTCTGAAATATAAGTTGCATTTTCAACCGAAGCTCATTAAGCTCCTTCTGGTTCATATCGAAAATATTCTCTCCCTCAAAGAATGCCGCTCCAGCTGTAGGCTGTACTAACCTAAGGATAGTTCGTGCCAAAGTGGTTTTTCCACACCCACTCTCACCTGCAATTGCTATTGAACCTCCTCGAGGTACATCAAAACTGACATCATCAACTGCCTTGACATATCTCTTTTCTTTTCTAAATGAGAAGAGTCCTGAGCGAACATCGAACCATTTACGGACATTCTGAACGCTGAGTATGATATCTGAGGATGTCAATTATTGACCACCTCCAAAGTCAAGTTCTCCCGCAAAGTGACACTTCGCATAATGTCCTGGACTTACCTCTCTTAATTCGGGCTCATCAATGCTACAAATGTCTTGAGCAAAAGGACACCTTGGATGGAAACGACATCCTGAAGGGAGATTCAAGAGGTTGGGAGGAACTCCTGGAATGAATTCAAGTCTCTTCTTTGGTCCGACGACACTTGGGAAAGCTCCTATTAGTTTATAGGAATAGGGATGAAGACTTCGTTTGAATACCGATTCTGCATTTCCGACCTCTACAAGATTTCCTGCATACATGATTCCAACATCATCACAGTTCTCTGCGACAACTGAGAGATCATGAGTGATGAAGAGACCCGCAAGCTCATATTTTTCTTGTAGTTTCCTGAGCAGGTCCAGCATCTTGTTCTGAACGATTACATCAAGAGCTGTGACTGGTTCATCAGCTATGATGAGCTGTGGATCACAGGCAAGGGCTTGTGCGATGATTGCTCTTTGTAGCATACCTCCGCTGAACTCATGTGGATAATCTGTTTGACGTTCCGGTTTAAGTCCAACCTCATCAAAAAGAGTAGATACGATCATCAGGGCTTCATCCTCAGAAATGTCATCCTTCTCACGAATAACCTCAACTATCTGGTTGCCTATTCGGAGAACTGGATTGAATGCATTCATCGCATATTGAAACACAATGGATGCTTTTTTCCATCTGATTTTCCGCATCTCTTCGTCACTAAGTTCTGTGAGTTCCACACCTCCGAGATTGACACTCCCCCTAGCTATCTTTCCATTTTCGGCTAAGATTCGTAGTATGCTGTATGCAGTAGTGGTCTTTCCACAACCGCTTTCACCTGCAAGGCCCAAGGTCCTCCTACGTTCAATGTTGAAAGTAACACCATCAACCGCCTTGAGTTCTTGTCCTCCTAAGTAATAGTATGTTGCTAAATCTTTGACTTCAAGTACTGCCAATTATTGTCGCCTCCCTCGCAATCTTGGATTGACAACTTTGTCTGCGGTGTGGCTCACAAACACAAAACCAAGTGTCGTTAGCATTATTAGCAAACCAGGCGGTATGAACCACCACCAACGATTTGCGAGTAGTGCTGCATTCTTCCACGCCCAATGAAGCAGGATACCCCAGCTAGGTTGACCATGGATATCGACAAATCCGAGAAATGCAATTCCCGCCTCACTGAGGATTGCATTCACAACTCCTAAGATCATATTCGCGAGAATGAGAGGAAGTGTGTTTGGTAAAATGTGTCGAATCAGAATATATCCATCACTCCCTCCTAGTGAATGAGCCGCCTCTGTTAATGGGCGTTCTCTCAAAGAGAGTGCTTCACTTCTCACCATTCTTGCAGTTCCTGTCCATCCCAGAATTGCAATCACTATAATTACATTCTGCAATCCCTGACCAAACATTACCAGAAATATCAACATTAGAGGTAGAGTTGGCAAACAGAGGAATATGTCAACAATTCGCATGAGAACTGTGTCAATAAATCCCCCATAGTAGCCTGAGATCAGTCCTACTGCAGTACCTATTACCACCGATACTACACTGGCTACAAATCCAACGATAAGCGATATCTGTGAGCCATAGAGTAATCTGCTGTAGATGTCTTCTCCTCTATGATTTGTACCAAGAATGTGTTCAGGACTGGGAGGTTGCAGAAGATCTTCGAGTGCAAGAGATCCATCTCCCCAATGATATGGCGCAAGGATTGGAGCAAATACCGCAATCAGTACAATTACAGCAATTATGACTAAACCAATCATTCCCAAGGGATGGTATAGGAACTCTTTCCAAAATGATTCAATTTTTGGTCTCATATTCCAAAGAGACTCGATAATTCTTGGTGCTATGATGAATATTGGAAAAATTATCATTAAAGGTAGAATAGCAAAAAATGTGAAACCGCCTCTAAGATGATACGTCAGTGTTCGAGTTAGGATACTTGGTACTAAAGTTACACCAATATTATCAGATGTGAGAGCGGTCTCCATGACTATCCATCCTATCACAATCCCTAAGAAGAGACCCCGATACAACTTCAAGTTCCGTGGTTTCCAGTTCACAAATGGTTTCGGAAACCAGAAGAATAAAACAAAGGTGAGTATCAATCCCCAACCGACACCGATTACGAAGAATACGAAGAGACAGATAGTAACTAAAGTGAATTTTTGGACATATTTTCCCTCTCTGTGTGCATAAAGCTTCTTCCCTCTTAGTGCAAGCACAAATGTTAGAATGAATATAACCCATGCCTCGATACGAAGGGTATTAGTCAATACCAGGGTCCATTCTGAGGTCATACCTGCAAAATTCAAGGCTATGTATGGACTGAGGAGAATCGTGAATGAGTCTAATATATAGAGAACAGAGAAGGCAAGCAGCATGAAAGCTCCAATGGAAACTATTCTCACATGCAATGGTTTCCCAATCTTTTCCATAACAACAGTGTCTTTGTTTTCTAATCGTTCGTAGTTTTCTGCCAACTAATTACCTCCTCAATATCGAATCCTTGGGTCCAAATACAAGTATAATATATCCGCTACAAAATTGGCAAGCAAAGTGATTGTAGCAAGGATCAAGAATATGCCTTGCAAAACAGGATAATCTACAGTCAAAACCGAGTTGTACGTGAGAAGACCCAATCCACTCCAACTAAAAACATACTCTGTCATCATTGCCCCACTGACCAAAAATGGCACATTGACCGCAATAACACTGACCATTGGTA
>JAEORG010000031.1 GCA_016841005.1 Candidatus Thorarchaeota archaeon
AGGATGATTCTTCTGATTGGTTTACTAATGATAGTGTGAATGCATTTAAGAATCTGAATTCAAAACCGTCAATTCGTGGTTTGCACATGGCTATATTTCTGAAGACTCTTGAAGTTGCTTAATGGGCAAAGGTTGGATTCATATCAGACCAGCCTTTTGGGCAAATTTCCTATAACCCTTCATCAGAAGCTTTACAATATTCCTACGAAGGTCGAATTTAATCCATACTTCATCAGTTGGTTCTTTGAAGAATAATCCAAATTGGGCTGCATATTCATCCTCACTTTGAAATGCTATTAGTTTCTCAACTGCCTTTGGAGAGAATGTCAATACAACATCGGGATTCTCGGCACGGATTGGATGGACATTGATTCTCCTCTTTCCAACTACCTCTACATGAAATCGATCCTTTCCAATTTCATAATCAATGATAGCTTCCTTCTTGAGACCATCAAATATCAGTGGATGCTTTGCGAGGTAATCCATGAACTGCTTCTTGAGTGGATTCTCAGCAGTTTTGGCCTTCTCCTTAGTGTCTTGAACATAAAGTACCAAGAATGATGGCAAGTCCAACACAGGAATCTTCTTGTTTAGTAGCTTTGATCCATCTTCGAGACCCTTGTGACAGAAGGGACATGCTGTAATCAACAATGATGCCCCTGTTTCTATAGCCTCTTCGATTCTATCCGCTGATATCTCGTCAGCGAGGTCTCCACAACTGGTCTTAACACCTCCACCTGAACCACAACAGTGTGCGTATCGTTTGTTAGTTTCCATCTCCACCAATTCGATATTCTCCACCGATTCGATGACTCGACGTGGAGCTTCATACACCTCTGCATGTCTTCCAAGGTGGCAGGGATCGTGATAGGTAACACGCATCTTCTCAGGTGCTTTAAATGCGACTTTCCCGTCTCGAACGAGTGCATCCAAATACTCTGTAATATGGAGTACTTCGAAAGGATGATTCAAATTATATGCAGGAGCATCAACTTTCCATGTTCTGAAACACCCCGCACATGCAGTGACTACAGTCTTTGCTCCAGTTTTTTTGATTGATTCAATGTTATCCTTAGTGAGACCAACAAATGCATCTGTACGACCTAACCGTAAAAGAACAGAACCACAACATTTCTCGTCAGAAATCACAGTAAAATCTACACGCATCTTTTCAAGCAACTTGACTGTGTCAAATGCAATCTGTTTCTCTCGATATGAACCCGTGCAACCAACAAAATATACTACTTCTGCTTTCTCAGGCCAATCTCTTTTTCCAAACAATTCTAGTCTACTCGAGGCTGATTCATTGTAGGGATTGTATTCCTGCTTGATTGATTCCTCGATTACATTATGTTTGTCCATTGTGTAGCCACTCTCAAAGAGGTCTCTTCGTAGGGCTTCCATCATCTCAGGTAGGCGAATTCCCTCTGCAGTAGCAGTACAAGTTTCTTGGCAGTTTCTGCAAGTTGTACATGTGTACGCCCAATCTACAACATCCTCACCAACACTGAGTTCGCTGTTGATTAGGTCATTCATAATCATTATTCTTCCACGCGCAGTATAAGCTTCAAAACCAAGCACATTCTTTACTGCACATGGGTGGAACACATCTCGATTTGAAGCAATTGTCTTGTCTGCGAGTGAACAATCCCCACATCGTGCACAGAGAAACAGGTCTTCGTTGTATTTTGAGAGATGTGAGAATTCCAATTTACTCATACCCCCTAAATGTACCTGGTGCTAGAATATCATCTGGATCTAATGCTTTCTTTACTTTCCAGTATGTTTCTATGAACGCTGGATTTGTCCGTGGTAACGTCCGGTTTTCCCAAAGAAGTCCATTCCAGTAGGGACAGCCGCCAGTTTCAATAATCGCATTAAGTAATTCATTCCACGCCTTCTGGGCCCGCTCTAATTTTTCCTTACTTGGCGAAAAGAGGGTTATCCATCCTGTAGCATAAGTTCTCTCAGATCCTAGACAGCTTGCAATCCATTTTATGTCATTATCTAGAAGTTTGTGGTTTTCAAAGATATCCCAAGCACGTTTCATTATTACTGGGATAGATGGTATTGGTCTTAGATGACAGGTGTTCAACCAAAATCCGTTATTGTATAATGGTTGGACTAAGTTGAATAATTCACTCCAGTGCATTTGAGCTGCAAAATTCCCTAGGTATTTCCCGTCATGTTTGAGTGCAATATCTCTGATTATTTCCATCTTCCTTTTAGCAAGCTCTTCATCAGTTTCTTGAACAATTGCTGAGAAGAACGTAGTAATCTCAGGATGTTTACCGAGGAAACCTGGGAAGAAAGTTTCAGTTGATTGTCTATCGGCAAGGAGATTCAACTCTTCAGCAAGACCTCTCTTCTGAACCTCCAGAAATGCTTGAGTAGATTCTTCCAAAGTCCTGAAGCCAAAATCACCATAGGTAATGTGCTCTGCCTTTGGATAAATCTTCAATGTGACCTTAGTCTTTATACCGAGTGTACCTTGATCACCTAAGAAGAGTCCTGTGAGATCATTATAGGTTGAATACCGACCAAATATCTGAGCGTTTTTGTTCCATCCAGTACCAGTTTGAAGAACTTCACCATTCGCAAGAACTACTTCAAGTGATACTGTACTTTCAGGAGATGGTCCATATTTAGAGGCGGCATATCCAATGCTGTTGATACTTGTCGATCCTCCAACAGTTCCAACATTTCCACCATACGGCCCCCTGAAACCGAGCTTGTATCCTTTCTCATCCAGACGATGAATCAATTCCGCCCAACGAAGTCCAGCCTCGACAGTCACTGTCATGACATCTTCATCGACTTTGACAATACGATCCATGTTAACCATGTCAAGCATGACCATACCTTTCTGTCTCGGAAGACACGCGCCACAGATTCCATTACGTCCTCCTGCTGCAACTAGTGGAGTCTTGGTCTTTGCACAGAGTTTGACAATTTCCTGTACTTCTTCTACAGAGTTAGGCATTACAACAATTCCCGGTCTTTCTGCAGTGATGTGGCATGCATCTTTACTATACGCAGAAATGATTACTGAATTATCATTAACTCTATTTTCACCGACAATCTCTGCAAGAGCATCATAAAGAGAATGAGTTCGGGATGGTTTGACA
>JAEORG010000277.1 GCA_016841005.1 Candidatus Thorarchaeota archaeon
GCATCAAAGAGCTCTGTCAACCAGTTATCGAATGGGTCAAGACCATGAAGTAGTTTTCAACAATAGAGCTGGACGTTACATCTTCCAGCTCAGCTTCTTCTTTTTTGGCGCTTTAATTCTCCAGATTATATTACCTTGATAAACCACTGAATTTCACCCTGTATCTACTTGCTAAATCACGAATTGGTTGACTAACTCCACCACTCTTTTGAATTCTATCAAAGAACTGTTCCTTTTCTTTGGGATCAAACTTAGCTTCTGCAATACGATCAAGAAGTAATTCAGTAGTATCTCGAATTACCCCGAAATTCCTAGATAGGTAATGGTACGCTTCAGAGGTTAAGGAGTTTCCTTCATATTGACAAGAAAATGAATAAACAAGATTTCCGAGTGTTTCAGGTAACTCCTGTTTTGAAATTGCAATTGCATTAATCCAATCTGTTTTTATTTTTTCATCTGAATTCCTGAATGCTTCTGTAAGTAAATACTCAGCATTGCTTCTATCTTTGTATACAAGATCACTACGTATTTGGATTGTGAAGAAAGCCTTTGGATCATCGAAATTGTCCTTGTCTGGAATAACGCCCCACTTTAATTGCATTAGTTCTCCTGTCAAACGGAAGACTTCTAATACTTCAAGAAACCAAGCCCTGTATATTTCCGAATCGCCCCCTCTTGCTCTCTCCAAATAATAATTCGCAAAAGCCCCACACCATGCAGCCTGCAAAGTACGATCTACTGATGCAACATGAGGTTTGACTGATTTCAACTCTTGTAAGAACCAATCGTATGTAATCTCAAACCTCTCCCATTGCCCTGAAGAAACAACACGTTCAAGGTCTGTGGCGGAATCCTTCAATCTATCCATTGCATTCTCAACTTTCTCATCTCGTTTGTTTCTTAGTAGCGGTTGCCAATTAAGGAGCGCATCATTCGCATATCCGATGAAAGAAGTTTTGAGTAATCTTTCTATCATTTTCTTTGATGCACCAAAGGCAATGGTATGAATGAATACTGTGAAACCGAATAGGGATATTAGAATTGATACATACCAATAACTCAGAAAGTTGAGTAGGACTGGTATACCCCATAGTAGGAAGATAATTCCCACTCCAGCTCTTCGCTTAAGTTTCCATAGCGCATTTTGTATTGGTGGCGCATTAATCGAGCTTTCAACAACTGTTAGACAACTTTTGGAAGGTGGAATCCAAATTGTTCTATTCCAGTTTGTAACAGTTCTATCAATTTCTGCAATCAATATTTGGAGTGCTTCATTAGGTAGCAGTTCAGTCTTCCATGCTTTTTTGATTCTCCAAAAGTCTCCGTATCTCCATGACTGATACATCACCTTGTTTCTGAGAATTGTGTCCCCCAATCTATCAGGCTGTAGTACATAAAGAAGACCTGTAATCAATGCTGCGATAGTTGTAAGTGTTATCATTGAGTCAATTGTTGAAATTAGTAGAAGGCTTTCAGATCCCTCTACTGGGATTGTAATAAAATCCTGAAGCCATGGAACTAGTACTAAGGCAATCGAGAATCCTAAAGCTGTGTAAAATCCTGTATGGTCTTCAGTAGTAAGTATTTGATTCATTGACACTTTTCATATTCCACCACATTTCTCTAGCTCCTGAATAACATATTAGCACTCTTTACCGAATTTTGATTTCCTAAATCGTATGTCCGATTCTTCTTCTATAATGGATAACTTCTTTTATCTTTAGCATTTTATTCAATTCTCAGGAGTAGCAGTTGTATCATCCAGTACTGCTATTCCTGTTAATTCCATCTCAATTGTAATGCTAAATGGGAAAAGCACTATTAGAATGAAGAAACCTCCAGTTATTAGTGATGATTCAAGAGGAAACACACTCGCGCCGTAGCCAATTGGAATCAGGATGGTATTTACTGCAAATAGAGCTCCAAAACCTAGAAAGAAAGATAATCCTAGTACAATAACACCAGTCATCCTATTTAATCTGGATTGCTTTAGATCTACAATTCCACGAAGAAGTATTTCATAGATCTTTACGGAGTATTTACCTGGTACAAGGTCATTTCCCAGCTTGTGGCCTTTCCATGTTACTTTCGTACTACCAAATGACAGAAATATCGAAACTACACTGAAGAAAACAAGGATAGAAAGCAAAAATATAGCGTTCATTTCTATTTGCTGTAGCACTCGATTTGGATCCCAAAGTAATACAATCACTCCTGAAAATACTCCTGCTAGAATACTGACACCTGACCTCAGATAATGAATTTCTCTATCCAGATTATCTGATCTATCTATTAGGAATTTTGCATCAACCTCGGCTATTTCTCCCGTGTTCTCAACAGGTTCTGACAATTCATAAATATGTCTAAGAAAATAATTGATTAGTGCTAGATTTGCCACGATTAAAAATCCTAAAAGCGATAGGTATGTTTTACCAGCGTATTGAAAACTTGGCAAGTAAAAGGGGGGATAGAGCCCATCAAAACTAATCCAAAATGCATCTATTAAAAATGCTATTATAATTGCTACATATAGCCAGCTACTTTTTCGCCATGTAGCGATTTTTCTTTTTAACGAATTTATTTCATTACTTAATCTCAACTACGCATTTCTCCCCGGCTGCAGTAGTCCCAACCTTGCAACGCAATCTTCCTAATGATAAATCAATCGATTGCAATCTCGAACGTAGCAACTGGCTCGAACTGAAGCAAGAGGGCACCATTCATACTTTTACGGTTGCTGGGTGGTCGGGAAAAATCTCTCTCAAGCGGCTTCCCTTTGTACTTGCAATTGTCGTCGTTGATGGTTGTAAGACTGCAATCATCAGTTAATTTATCGTCAACAATTATGATTGTTATGAAGAAGGTCCTGGTGGATTATCATGAAGAGTGAAAGATACTGTATAATACTTGACATCCACTAGATTTCTCACAAAGTCAAGCGCAAGCTCCATGTTCTCATCACTCTCAGTACAGATGATCATTCCTCTAACATCATCATGGATATTTCGCTTTACCCAAGCCATGTATCTCTGAATTTGGCTCACGGTTTCATCAGAAGTTTGATCTCTTTTCAACTCAATAACAAGAAGTGAATTCTCATCCTTCTTCTTGGCTAGAATGTCAATCTTACCGATTACCTTTCCTGATTCTCCTATGACAGGATATTGCTGTCCATCTCTGTTTTCATCATCTACATAAAGTTCATACTCGTTATTGAAAATTGAATCCATATTTGTGATGATGAACTCCTCTAGATGTTTCTCCAGTCTAAAAGCATCCTGAGTAACTGGCTGTGGAATATCAAAATCTCTTATCAATTCCTCAAAATATTCTTCATCGTACGGTCCTGTGAGAGTATTCATACCAAACGTAATTGTTCCAAAATCAATGAATTTCTCATCCCAATCAACATCGAGGAAACGTGGATATGGTGATGCGTCATCTGTACCAACTCTTTCTTTTCCTTTCTTTTCATCAAAGTACGCGGTTCTTGTTACTGTGCCAATCGCTAGCATCTGCATTCGACCACATCTTGCGATGATCCTATCTCCAATTTGTATATCGTGTTGGAACCGCCAAAGAATGCCAGCATCGATTGCAATTGAGCGTTCTGATGTATTTTCAGGTCTCCACTCAGTAACAGCTTCAATTAATTCATCCCAATTCATCTCAGAAATATCTCCGATTGATGTCCACCCGATTGCTATTGTACCATGTTTCAAATCATACTCCCAAGCATGATTAAAAACACTCCAGTAATAGGAGTCATATGGTGTAATTACCCAGTATTGAACCATTTTGCTTCAAACCTTTATCTTTCCAATTATCAATCTGAACGTCATAGAGGAAGTGTAAATTCCTCTTCGAGGTCATGTTCATAGTCACAATCCTCAGCATCCATATTGCAAATCGTTATTTTTTCGTCTTCCCATCTACCTACGTGTGCTCCATTCAATATGGGTTTATGAAATGAAATCAAGGCTTTCTCTATTTGATCCAGTTCCATTTTCGAAAGTTTCTGTTTCTTAATTCGCCCCAACCCAATCCAGATGTCATCATCAAAATCAGTAATTACTGATTTCAATTTATCATGGCCTCCAAGTAAGCGATCAGAAACGGTTTGCTTACTTGTTTGACCTAAATATACGACATCCCAACTCTCATCTTTTTCTTCTCCAAGTGCGATGTAATATAGATTATATTTCCGATTGTAACCTTCTTTCAGTGCATCCATGAAATGCAGCGTATTCCATTCTATGTTATATTTAACCATTCGATAATCCTCCTACATTTGGGACAGAGTGTGTTCTGGTATAATATCTTTTAGTGTTCGTGTTAAAATGATGAAAACATTTCTTCAAATCCTAAGACATTTGTCAATGAACTGTGAGGTTTGAATCCTTAGTATGCTGATTTTGGCATGCCAGTGAAGGTTGTCTGGAAACCGAAGGACGAGCGTCAGGGTACTGTCACAGACTGGCACTTCGAGCCCGCTGATAACTGGAAACCTGGTCCAATGACACCTGAGAAAGAGAGAATGAAAGAGCTTTGCCAACCAGTCTACGAATGGGTAAAGACCATGAAATAATCTGATACGCGTGAGCTGGGTGATGTAGTCCCCAGCTCGTTCCCTTATTTTTTGATAAATTTCCAATCAGTAT
This sequence comes from Candidatus Thorarchaeota archaeon, assembly GCA_016841005.1. Next base: position 4,662 of record JAEORG010000277.1, read on the forward strand.
CTTTTCCGTGCCATAGAAACTCGTGAAGTTCGTGCACTGACGTAAATTTGTATGTCTGTATAATGGCATCACATGCCATTTGGAAGTACATGCATGAAACTCCTGCTAAACCCTAAATCTGGCGATGTGTTCGAAGGAATTTCTAGATGTCAAGAAATCCAAAAAGCCTAATCTTGGTTTTCTCTTTTCTTTTCTGTTTCGGTTTTTGCGTATATTCCTTCAAGTCGGATTCAATATCTTTTTCAGTAAGTCTTGTTGCGAGCGCCGTCACGTATTGAGCCTTAGAGGGGGGTATTTTGCGGTCTTCGAACAATCCTTCTTCTATTCTTCCTTTTACCTTAATTTTGTGTCTTTTCGCCAAAAACCTTAGTTTGGGTAATGTTAATCCATTTAGAGTTTGTTTAACTCCAGAGTCTGATGAGACACGTCCTTGCTTTCCCAGTTTTCCTAGAAATGTCTCCCAGCTATCAGTTCCTTGTAGTTTGTTGCATTTGTAGCAGAGGCACACACAATTTCCTAATGTTGCTTCCCCCCCTTTAGAATACGCAGTCTTGTGCCCAACTAGCATTTCAGAAAATCTGATTTCCTTTCCGCACGCCTCACACTTATAACCCGCTCTCTCCAAGAGAATCTGCTTGTCCCTTGTTCCCAAAGTTCTTTTTTTGGGTTTCTCTTCCCACAAAAGAGTCCACCACAAATGCCTAATTGCAGGAAGGCACAAAAATCTTCTTCTCAACACCAATCTGCAAGGGCTCTTGTCAATAGATTCCAAGCCATGACATGGGCATGCAGAATTTGTTTGGCCCGATGATCCCCGATAAGGAAAGGATGAAAGAGCTCTGTGCTCCTGTCTACGAATGGGTCAAGACCATGACGTAAATTCGAAACTTGAAGAGCTGGACTCTCTCCAGCTCTCATTCCTTCTTTTTATTCAAATCTCCAATTCTTTTCTTTTCCATGCCACAGGAATTCATGCATTTCTTGGATGGAAGAAAACTCGTATTATCCATTAGATCTGGCTCATGAGTTTATCATTAACTTCTCATATTCACGTGCAAGGGCAAAAGTCTATGAGTACTCAACTCCTTGGAAAATTAACAAGCGGGGATTTCGTAGAATGTCAATAGCTCAAGTACTCTCCTCTGAGGGCCACTCAGGATTTTATACTGCATTTGGCATATCACTTGCTGCATTCATTTCACCTCTCATTGGACAATGGATCCAAGTGTCTATTAGTGGATTGGGCACACAAGTTGACTCATTGATTATAATCGCAGCCATTTCCGGTATAGCTACAGGACTGCTATTCTCAGCATCTCCAGATAGAATTGCTGATGTATGGATTGAAGGTAAAGCCAAGTATAGTTCATGGCACGAGTTAAATCCATTCAAAAAGAATAAGGAATGCAATAAGGAATTGCAACGTCTTATCGCAGAAATCGATCAAACTGTGTCCAACTGGGACAGCCCTCTCTGGATATCAACCTCAGTCAACTGTCTAAGCATTGTCAAGAGTGCCATTGATGCTCCTCAGATTCAAAAAACACTTTGGGAATTGAAACGCAGAGGCGGTGTGGGCATTCTCTTTTGCATGTGGAGTATGTCAGTTTGGCTCAACCTACAGACCAATTGGTTATTCTGGATTCTTCTTACAATAAGCGCCTTAGGATTAGCAATTCTATTCCATACTCTCTTTTGGGGACCTGCTACGAAAATTGTCAATCGAGTTAGAGAGTTTGCATACATAAGTTATGTAAATGATTCATTGCATAGCTACCAGCCTTTGCGCTACGGAGTGACAGATGATAATGTTAAGGATGCGATTAATCGTCTGAGAGAGTCTGCGAAAGCACTGGAACAAGTAGCGATAGCTGGTCAATGGAAGCGGTTTGATGCTATGTATGATAGGTATTTACATGACTTGACAAGAATCAGACCAAGAATTGCTATTACCACAGAGAGCTTGTTAGCTGCATGGCTTGGAACATTCTCAGAGCATTACATTGCAAAGTCAGCGGGAGAGAGTGTTCAAGAATATAAAAATTGGTTTCTCAATGTTCTTGAAGCATTCACATTAACTGGCGAGTTAGAAAAACTGGATTGGAAGATAAAGCCAGATGCTGATAATTATACAGATCCAAAGGCAATATTTTGGCATCCATTTGATAATCTGAGATCAAGAGCGTATGTTTACCGAAATTACGATTATGTGGCACCACTCCTTGATAAGGCATTTAATGTCTTGACAGAAGAAGACAAGATATTATGGATAAATGGAGCTGCACAGCAGCCGCATCAGCTACCTATGCTTCTGAAAAACAGCATCTATTCCTTTGTTTGCTCTTATGAGGGAGATGAGTTAATCCCTGAAACGTATATTAAATTGGCACAGAATCCAGGTAGGCTTAGCGATACAACGCTTCTCATGCTTGATCGTATTTACAAAATAAGTCCACCTCCAGACCGAGGAAAATCGCTCAAGCTTAGCTTTTTTGATAAGGTGTATAACGACGCAAATGTAGGCGGAGAAGTAAAAGAAAAGGCTCGGTTTTACAGGAACCATTTTGTATAATAATGAAACTCTCGAATTGATGCTAATCCGCAAATACGCACGATAATATCACACAATCTCCAGAAAGTGGGGCGCTGGCACTTATTGAAAGTGCTGCCTCTTCGTGCGATTTGCTTTGCATGATAATCTTAAGAAATGACATCCCACGAGCCAAAAAAGTAGTGCAATAATAGCACCTAGGAATACACTATATAGTGTTCCAACATATAGCGCAGCTCCGAACGCCAAACCCCATAGAATAGATCCAATACAAGCTGCGTCATCAGCAGTATAAGGCTGGGATTTTACACTTATTCTAAACCTATCTCTGAAACGCTCGTACTTAAGACCAGTTTCCTGATAGGCTTTGCTTCGTTCTTCGTTCCATGTTTCTTGATGGTGTACATCATGTTCATTCCATGTCATGACTCGAAGATTCTCTGGTCGATTGTCCAGTTTATTTCCATTAATGTGATGTACAATCTCATTTGATCTTAGCCTTCTAATAACGACAAACCTAGATGCAATATGTCGATGAACTAATTCCCCTGAGTCCTTATAGCGATAGTAGCCATTCTCATCGATGTAATAGTCTTTTCTCAACACTAGTCCCCACTGTCGTTGAAAATGTCTACCTATCCTTGAGCCTCTCTCTCCTTCTTTGCCCTAATGTTGCATGGCATGCATCGTCCCTGATGTCTTATTGGTCTCCCACATTCAACACAGTTGTACGGTTTATCAGTTTCTTTTTCTACGGTTTCTTCTAATGGTATTTCTGCAGAACTAATGATTCCTTCATTCTCGTCACTTATCGTCGAATCTGTGTACCCTGCTCCTCTGACGTTGTTCTTGCCATATACTCGCATATAGAACTCTGTGATTATACTTTCAAGTTCTTTGGCTCGACCTGGATCGTTACACTCAATCAGAGCAACAAGTCTCTCGACGCCATGCTTCTTTGTGAACTCAGCTCCTAGTCCTTTTATGTGAGAATCAAGCCGCTTGTTCAACTCGCTTGAGTATCCAACATAGTATTTGTTTTTTGAACCTAGTTTCAAGACATAGACATAGCTCTTCTCTGGGTCTATAAGAAACAGTGACATTGCGTGGTCTCCCCAATCAAGAATGTTTTTCCTTCGCTTCTATTTATTTCCTGTTTGTGTGTACCAACTAGACTGATCTGAATATCGATTAATTCTCAATAATTGATACTCAGAATTTTGATTCATTTTACCAATTTATCTATACGGAATCATGGAGCTCCAAAAGATATATTAGTACTAATTTAGTACTAATACACTATGTACCCTCAACATAAAGACGTAGTTCGAGTAGTTCGAAATAGAAGACCTGACAAGGAATTCCAATACAAGGTCACATTATCCAAGGAAATAGGCGACAGAGCGGCAAGGGGTGCTGAAGTCAATGGTAGTTTCAGTCTCTTTGCCAGTGACGATTCTATTGAGGAGTCCGATGCTCCTGAATTGTTCATGTATTTTGAAGAAAATGTTAATCCTCAGATACATACTCAGAAAAGTCTTCTTGAAGCCAAGTGGAAGAAAGCATGTTGTTTATCTTGTGGAAGGGATATTACTCCTATATTCCCACCGGATTCATCAGAGATTTCATATGTGATGGATTGCGAATGCGGAAGTTCTTATTTCTGTGATAGGAAGGATTCATCATCAGTTCAATACGACCCTAATCCAATGGAAAATTGGGAGGTACTCCATAACTACGATTCAAAAACTGGGATGTATGCAACTACCCTAGATCCTGATTTTGATGTCTTCAATCGGGATGCGGAACTCGCACATCTCTTCTGTTCAAAAAGTGTTGCTGCTCTCCCTGCTGATTTTCCTCTGCGAGTTTTGGATTCCAAAGAAATCGAGAGATTGATGAAGGAACACGATATAAGATGAATGCATTTGGTTTTTTCAACAGGGAAGAGCTAGGTGATGTAGTTCCAAGATTGCTTTTAGGTTTTGGAAGCTACGTGAAGTAGCGATCATGCCATTCCAAAATGCTTGGCTGGAACTTTTCTATTCTCGTAAGTCGTTTGGAAGTTTTCCCGGTCTGTTTTTTTGCTTTCTTTTCAGAAGCCAATGTTATGGCTTCGTCATTTGTTAAAACCTCCTTATTATCGACTACCTTGCGGATAGTCTTTCCATAAATCACTGATAGTTTCTGTAGTAGAAATGACATGACTTGATTTTCATCTGCAAAAACCATTCCTGTTGTATCAATGAAGTGAATTCCTCTCTCCCTTGGCTGACCAAAGCAATAAGCAAGGTTCTTCTCTAAGAGTAATGCTGAGGCTATGAGATGGGAAGCGGTCTTGCCAAGAAATGGACTGATTCTACTCAATTGGTTAAACTGAGCAATTATACTTCTGCACTGAGAGTGGCAATCATATGATGAGTTTCCTGCTGTTGGAAGGATGAATGGGTCTCTAAGCTCCGTTTTTGTGTTATCAAAAATTCCTCCAAGAGCAAGGGGAAAGAGCTGACAAGTCATAGGTCTGTCGTGGTATATTGAGCATCTGTTTTCAATGTGGAATGGGCATTGATTGTCAAACACAAACAAATATTTGGTGAAAATATTGAATTCGTAGGGGTTCAGGAAAATGTGAGATCTTACTAGATTGACTCCTCCCAATTCTTTTAGCTTAAGGGCAATTACTGGTGCTTCAACATCGTTTAAGTAGAAAATCTCGTTTTCGCAACATTTTCCACAATGGCTACAAATGTTTTTCACATTATTTTGGATTTGCAGTATATTTTGATCAATAGAGCTCATCCAGAACATCCTCTTCTCGTTTTATAATACTGAAATAAGTGAATTCATAGGATCGAATTGTAATCGCAGTAGGTTCTATATTACCTTCAGCTAATTCTGCCAACTACACGTTTCTCCCCTATCGCAGTAGTCCAAAAAATATGTATCACTTTTTCCTAGTGATAAATGAATCGATTGCAATCTCGAACGTAGCAATTGGATTGAACTGAAGCAAGAGGGCACTGTTCATACTTTTACGATCGCTGGGTGGAGCGGAAAAAGTAGTCTGAAGCGCCTCCCATTTGTTCTTGCGTACGTCATCGTTGATGGTTGCAATACAGCAATCGCCAACGAGCTAAGGGGTATTGACCCTTGGGATGCAGAGTTTGGCATGCCAGTAAAGGTAGTCTGGAAACCCAAGAACGAAAGGCAAGGTACGGTCACAGACTGGCATTTTGAACCTGCTGATAGCTGGAAACCAGGTCCGATGAATCCTGAGAAAGAGCGCATCAAGGAGCTCTGTCAACCAGTCATCGAATGGGTCAAGACGATGAAATAAACTAGAATGAAATTGAGCTGGGACTTTATCATTTTCCAGCTCCCTCTTATTCTTTGGTCAGCTTCCATTCGGTATTTTCAATAATTAAATATTAAATGCA
>JAEORG010000278.1 GCA_016841005.1 Candidatus Thorarchaeota archaeon
CAGATTGAAGGATGTTATTGAGAGCTTGATTGGGAGTTTCAATGAAATATTGAAGTAAGGCACCTGTGACTTCTTCTCCAGTTGCAGTAGAGATTAAGGTGAATGTTAAGGTCAGTACAGTGTCTTCAGTTCGTGAGTATGTTTGATTCAACGGGTACTCAGGTCCGATAATAAATGGAATTCTAACTACATCCAAAGTGAAAGAATATGTTTGTTCAACAAATCCTCCTCGCATTAACCAGATATTCGCATCCCATCTTCCACTTACAGGAGTTATAGTTAGATTGTACCAACCATTACCTGTTACATTACTTGATATGAAATTCCGTATTGAAGGTGAAATTGCTAATTCTGCTCCTTCTACTCCATTTTCTATGCTTGAATTATAGAAAATCGCTAATTCATAGTTTTGTCCTTGATAGAAGGTATCATCAAAGCCAAAGGTAGAGAGACTTGTAGGTATTTCATGTATATCCAATGGGATTGAAAAATATGAGTATTGAAATCCAGGTTTCTCAAATCTCAGATAAACTCCGAAAGAGCCAATATCAGGGACTCTTACAGAAATCTCATAATATCCATCACCAACTTCAAACTTTTCAACAACTGCGATTGGATTAGATGTAACATTAAGAGTGGCACCTTCTATTCCTTCTCCATCAATGGTATGATAATACAGTAATAGGGTGTAAGTTTGATTGAAGTACATGACATCAGGAATTTGAGTATCATCAACATCAACCACAGTTGGAGCAGGTTCAACAATAAGGTAGAAGGATGTTGCTGCTGGTGAATGTTCTTCTTTTGCACTGATAATAGTGATATAATATGTTCCACTGATAGTGGCCTTGAAAGTGAATGTGTAATTTCCAATTTCATCAGGGATTGCAACTGCACTACTATATTCTAATCCACCCACTGGACCACTCCAAGTCAATATTGAAACATTTGCATGATCAATACCACTGCCGTCTATGTACATATATCGAACTTTGGCTGTATAGTTATCTCCTGGACTTATACTGATTTGTTGCCCTGAATAAATCGTCATTATAGTTATTGTATTGACATGAACATCAATTATGCATCCAGCTGTTTCATAATATGGTATTGTTGCATTTACTACGATATTATATTGACCTACTGCTACTGAGGTGGAATTGAGTTCAACCTCCCACCAAGATTGAGCTAGATTAGGATTCAACTCAAATTCTGCTCCGGACCAATTGGCGATTACATCAGCATCGCTAGTCAAAATTGGTGTTCCTGTGTCTTGATCATAGAGATATACCGTAATTACGAAACTATCATTCACTTGAGTATCTACAGAGGGTGTATATGCAATAATACCAATTGAATGATGAAGTTCGAACTCAAACACATGACATCCAACTTCTGTCCCATTATTCCAGAGAAATTCTACCTTCCAAAGACCAGGTGATGCATTTAGAGGACCGAAGCGGAGAGGTGTGCTTGTGAATTTGTATCCAGTGAATGAACTGTTGGATTCCGTATACCAGATTTCATCAGAGGGTTGAATCCATTTAAGCTCTAATGAGCTGTTTGAAGTTGGTGTGTCTAGCGTGGTTCCAAGTAAGACATTGCATCTTATTTGTTCACCATCTGTAAAGACGCCTTCATTTACCCACATCATAGAATCATCCAAGCGCTCTGTTATCATCTGATTAACATAATTCGGAGAGTTGTATTTTATAATCCACCAACCTTCAGAATCTACAACGCCTATTGGGATTGAATCCACAGTTTGCTGAGAGAGCACAGAATTGGTTTCATTCTCACCAAATGGATCGAGAATTGTTGTGTTCTCCCAATCTGATGGGTGGTAAATGTTGAATCCCTTGTGTTGTACCTCAGGATATGCGGGTATGTAAGTGTACATTGTGAGATTATGATTATCTCCTATAGAACATGAATATCCTACACCTACACTATCCAGACTCGTAGTGTATGAGGAATTGAGAATTCTATAAAGCTCACTAAATCGAGCAGAACATACGAAGGAAACATTAGCATTCGCAGAGAATTGAATACTAATAGTGGAATCACTCCAATATGAATAATTCAGTAGTACTGAACCGCTTCCACTGACACCCTCAATTGGGACAGGAGTAATATTAGGTTCATTCACAGTGAGGCTAACATCAACTGGGTCAGTAAGATTCACACTAGTTAAGGAGAGGTCATCCAAAAGAATCGTGATGAATTGAGCATTTGCTGCATCACCATCAAGAGTTGGATCATTGTCTAAAATCTGGACGGATGTTCCAGGAGTAGTGACTTCCAAGCTAACTCTGGCTTCAAATGAGGAGGGAGGAGCAGAGAGGTTAACCAGTGTTGGTCCAGGAGAATACCATTGTTGCCGGAGGGAGATATTTGTTAAGTCTCTGGACCAGTTCCAGATAGAGTTTGAACCATCAAATAGATCGAATCTGAGCGTGAAGTTACCAGCAAACTTGGAGCCTATAGGCCCTCTTTGGTAGAGATAGTTGAGGTTGAAGAGAAACTCGTCATTCAAATTAGGATTTTCTATATTCTGATACCAATATATCTTGGTTCCATTAAAGTGAGCATATCTATCTGGAGAACTAAAGAAATATCCTTCATTCTCTAATACTATGTAATCATCTACATCTTCTATGTATGCGGTTTTTTGTCGCCCGCGAAAATCATCAACCTCCCTCCTGGCTAACCAACCATAGGGATGATAAGTTCCATCACCAATCCAATCCAAATTAGTTCCAGGGATACCATTGTCAAAAGTTCCGTTCAATGCATATAATGTCTGCAGGTTGCTTATGGACAAGTCTATTTGTCGCCCTCTCCAACCATTTACATCTTTGTATACATCGCGGGTATGCGAGAAAGAACCAACAGGATTAAGGTCAATGTTACCCTCAGCGTCAGTGAGATCGTTCTCGAATTTGTAATAATGACTGAGCCCTTGTTCGTTACCACTCAAAACAGTGTCATAATCTCCCTGAAGGTCTTCAAGACTCCTCTGAATTGTGAAATATCTGAAATCGTCGATATATCCGTGTACAGGATCATTTGACTGTTTTGAATTCATAATTCGATTCTCAAGATGAAGACCCGTAATACTATCCGTCCACGTAGAGTCAGAAGCATCCTCAACAGGAGTAGTGTTCTCATCTCCCCAATAAAATCCGAGAAAGTCCGTATTCATGTCCCAAGAGATTGCAAAGAAGTACCAATGGTCAACAACCCAATCAGACTTAGACCCTAACAAGGTGTTGTCACTACCAAAATCAAGGACAATGCTTCCACCGGACCATCGTGTTTCAAAATCCTGATCTTGCCCCCAAAATCTTCCATTAGCTGGTGTTCCCACCCATTTCCCCCACCATGATATCGTTCCAGCAGGCGAGCTAAAATCAGCAGAACCACCAGTTCCTACTTGGAAATACCCACCATCACAATATGCAGAATATGAGTTTCCTGCAACTCCTGAAGGTAAGTAGACATTGTAACCCGGGTTAGAGTTCAGATCAGTTCTCATGGTTTCAGTTGGTGAGGACATCGATGATGCAGTATGTTCAATTGTTAAAGGGTCAAGAACTCCAGTTTTTACCTCTGAATTGATAAAAGAAGATTCTGTGAGATATGGATTATTGTCTAATGATGAATTAGAAAGTCCATTATGGATATTTGGATGAGATGCTGTTGAAGTTGGCATACAGACTAAGATGATTGCTATTAGGAAAAATCCCAAAGTCTGATACAACCTCATGATATTACGTTCCCTAACCACTTCTTCCTCACTCAAAGGAATGGAACAATGGAAGTACATTAGGTAAAGATATCTTTTAAGGAATTTCTGCACGCCTCCTTTTCATTTTTAGAGAAGCTATAGGACAAAATGGATATGATTTCGAGTTTAGTTCCCTGTCAAAGTTATCAATATAATTCATAGAAAGAGTTAGATTTCATTGTCTGTGTCTTTTGACATTAAGATGAATTGATGGTAGGAAAAAGAAACCGAATATTAGATGAATTCTGTTAACGAGCCTTTGGATTAGATTCTTATACAACCGAAGATATAGCAGCGGTAACATTTCTTTGTTTCTAAATAAATTGAGGGAGATATTGGTAATGAAGTATTTGCAAAAGAGACTTGTAATTCCTCTTGCTTTCATAGTCCTCTTGTTTACTATTTCAATACAAACTCCAGTGGAGGCAGTAGGACTCATCTATGAAGACTTCGAGGATATGAATTATGACAATTGGGGAACATATGGAGAAGTATTCAATAGAACTGAGAACAGATATTATCCTGCTAATTCTGCGAATTTCTCTGCTTCTGATAAAACATTGAAGGTTACAGGTCCAGCAGGTGATTGGTTGCGTCAGCTTTACAGTATCGCGTACCTAAATCACTCAGTTAATTATGGCACGTGGAGCTTCGATTTGTATATGGTCGATACACCGGGTCATGAGATTGTTATTTTCCTCCTTGCAGATTCCATTTATCCCTCATCGATTTCCAACAATATTTCAGAACCCAGTATGACCTACGGCTATATCTTCGTAATCTTAACGTATGGTTCTTGGACCAACTATGATAGACCACTAATCGAATTTTGGTACATCAATAATGGGGTAGACAATGTAATTGATAGGTATAACCTTGGACCTTCAGGAAGTACTTGGCCAGGGGGATGGACACATTTTGATATCATACGAAATCTTGCAGGGCATTTTTACATATATCTAAATGGAACACTATGTATGTCCATACAGCCACCTGTCCACAATATCCCATCTGGCTACTTTACATTCGGTGGTCAAGCTGGTCATGCAATTGATAACTTGACAATCCAGGATATACCTATACCATCAGAAACAACTGAAACGACAACATCAACATCAACATCAACATCAACACCAACAACACCAACACAACTAGACTTGACTCCAGTACTACTCTCAATCAGTAGTATCGAGCTGGTTGTCATTGTTCTTCTGGTCGTATTATACTTCAAACAACGCAAATCAGGTTGAACACCATTACAGGAGTTATCTGAGAAAATCAGATTAATTCTTATCCAGCACAAGAATCTTTGGAAGCTTCAGTAACTTCCCCATATTGCGACCAGTCGTTCCTCCTTTGAAGCGTAGCTTTCTCTTGCCAAATCTGTTCTTTCCAGTCATCATCTTGATGGTGGAGTATTCACCATTGGTGAAGTACATCAGGTCCTCTGGATCAGAGATGAGTTCCAGATCGTATTCATCTAACGTGCCTTTGCTAAGTGTGAATTTGCCGTCCTTTGCGATTATATTCAACCAGAATATGAAGTCTTCTTCAACATGCAAGCCCAAGTTGATTCTTGCTTCAAACTCGTCAAGAGTCTTGACATTCTTTGGATTCTTGCGTTTGTCCGCAATAACATCCTCGATTACTGTCTTGAATGTCATGAACAGAGTTTCTTGTGCTGATTCATCCATTTGCTTTCGCCTCAGAAGACTTAGTAGAATTCGGTATCAACATGTGTGCTGCTTCGGACAAGCTCCTTTGCAGCATCTGTGGCTTTGAGAACTTTGGCCATTTCACCTTGGATTTTTGCTTTTCCACTGAGTAGTCCACGAATTGGATCCAACTCACCTTTCGCAAGTTGTACCCAAGAATCATAACTAGCTTCGTATGCATATTCTACTGCAACCTTATTATCGCTGCTTGCACTTCCACCAGGAGGAACCACCTCGTAATCAGACTCTCCGGATAGGAGTTTCACACCAGTGCATTTCCCCTTGTGCAAACCGAGGTATACAAAAATATCATGATCCAAATTACCACTAGCTCTAACCACGAATACAAAATCGCCAGTCCACCAAGATGCAGCCTTGGCATACTCTTCATTGTTGTTAATGGCATCCTTATACAATTCTAACCATTCTTCTGACATGATCTTCGGCATATCTCTCAATCCATGTTCCCATTTTGTCAAACCATTCGGTTCGGTTATATTATGAAATGCAAACTGATTGATAAATGAAGCTTCAGCCCCCAGCGACTAGAGGAAAAATGGCTATTTCATCACCCTCGACAAGGGTTGTGTCTAGACCATCAAGAAACTTAATCTCTCTACCGTTCTTCAATAGAGTGATATCATCCTTAACCGTATTATCTTCTTTAAGCAGTGCCTTGCGTATCTTCGTATTTTCACAAAGTTTGTCAAGTACAAGTGAAACTCTAGCTGAGTCTTCTAAATCGAGTTGCAATGTTGAAATGCCACCAATTTGGTCACGAAGATGCGCATAGAATTTAACGGTGACCCTAATCATATCAACTCAGTTCCATAACAGACACCACGCTTATAAAACCGTAGAGACCCTGTTTTGTAATTAGGGGTCTTTGTCGATATGTATGGCTACATGGGAAAAATCCTCAGAATCAATCTTACATCTGGTTCAATCACAGAAGAGTTTCCTGATGAAGACACTTTGAGGAAGTATCTTGGCGGTTCTGGGCTGGCTACTAAATATCTTTTTGATGAAACCGAGACTGGCATTGATCCATTAGGTCCTGAGAACAAACTTATCTTCATGACAGGACCCTTAACTGGCACTCATTCTCCAAGTACAGGAAGGTATAGCGTTGTCACAAAAGCCCCGTTAACCAATGGTTGGGGACAAGCAAATTCTGCAGGTTTCTGGGGACGCGATTTCAAGCGCTCAGGATTTGATGGCGTAATATTCGAAGGTGTTTCTCCAAAACCTGTATACTTGATGACTGATGATGGGAAGGCAGAGCTTATTGATGCAAGCAAAGTCTGGGGTAAGAACACCTCGGAAACGACGAGAATCCTTAAGGACAAACATGGACCCAAATTCAATGTAGCATGTATCGGCATTGCAGGTGAGAATCTTGTCAAATATGCAGCTATTATGAACGACTGTGATGAAGAGAATTGGGGTAGAGCAGCAGGTAGATGTGGTGTAGGTGCAGTAATGGGATCGAAGAACCTCAAGGCCATAGCATCGAGAGGAACTTTACAGATTCCTATTGCTGATCCAAAGAAGTACAGAGAGGAAGCAAAACAGAGGTTTGATTGGGTCAATCAGAGCATCTTGAAAATGACTCTCGAGGTCTACGGGACAGCAACAATGGTAGACTTGGTCAACGTGAAAGGAGGCATTCCAACACGAAATTGGCAAACCGGCGTATTTGAAAATGCAGATGCTATTAACGGTACTGCTATCAATGATAATATCCTCGTGAAGAGAAAACCGTGTTTTGCATGCCCAATACACTGTGGTAGAGTCGCTGAAATCAAAGAGGGACCATTCAAGAGCAGAGGAGAGGGACCTGAATACGAAACCATCAGTTCATTCGGGACAATGTGTGGTGTGGATAATCTTGAAGCAATAACTCGTGCACATTTCCTTTGTAACGAGTATGGATTAGATACAATTTCTGCAGGGAGTTCCGTTGCCTTTGCTATGGAATGTTATCAAAGGGGCATCCTCAAGCCAGAGGATGTAGATGATATGGATTTTACATGGGGAAACGCCCAATTAATTGTAGACATTGTTGAAAAGATTGCCAAGCGCGATGGGATTGGAGATTTACTTGCTGAAGGGACCATGAGAATGTCTCAGAAGCTAGGACAAGGATCTGAACACTTTGCGATGCATGTCAAGGGACTTGAACTGCCTGGCTATGATAGCCGTGCGGCAAAAGTAACAGGACTTGCTTATGCAGTAGCTACTCGCGGTGGTGATCACATCACTGCATACATTGAAGGACCTGCATTTCTGGCGATGCCATTCATGATTGTAGAGGATGCAGATATTGGAGACCCACTGAAAGAGATACCTGAAACCGCCTTGGTTGTAAAGAATTTCGAAGATGCTCTAGGAAATTTCGATTCAATAGGTGGTTGTAAGTTCATGGGGATGGTTCTCACTTCAGATGACTGGGCAGGTCTCATATCGTCATTGATGGGAGTAGATATGTCTGCAGACGAATTCCGGAAGACGGGAGAAAGAATCTACAACCTTGGACGCGCATACATTTTGAGAGAAGGATTCACACGAGCAGATGACACACTACCTCCACGTCTTTTAGAGGATCCCTTGCCTGAAGGACCTGCTGAAGGGCATGTTGTAGATCTTGACATTCTCTTGGACGCTTACTACGAGTACCGAGGTTGGGATGAACATGGAAGACCAACTGTGGAGAAACTAAAGGAACTTGATTTAGACTGGTTAATTGATATTGTTCATGGAGAAACAAGCCCTCTACAGGAAATTGTCAAGAAAAAATCGAGAGAGATCACAACCAATATCGAAAAGCGAACAACTACTAAAGAAGCAAAGGTGACTGTGGAGGACAAGCCCTGGCTTGATAGCTACTTCATTGGACCATTCAAGCTCGAACACTCCATGAAGCCATATCCAGAGGTGAATATCTACAAATTCCTCGAAGATACCACAAGGGAGTTTCCAGACAACATCGCCCTAGAGTATGCTGATGAAGAGATGACATACCCAGAGTTGAAAGATAAAGTCGATAGACTTGCATCAGCATTCGTCGCACTTGGGGTAGAGAAAGGGGATACAATCGCTACAGTACTTCCTTCATGTCCAGAGTTTGTTATCGCTGATTATGCAGCTATGAAGATTGGAGCAATCCATGTTCCACTCAGCATCCTTCACAAATCAGATGATTTGGAGTACGAGCTAAACGAGAGTAATGCAGAGCTTGTCGTGTGTTCATATCGTAGAGTCGAAAGAGTGAATGCGGTGAAATCAAGGACAAAGGTCAAGAAAGTCATCTATACTCCTACCAAGCTTTATCCAGACTACGAACATCCCAAGATGGAAAAGATAGAAGACGAGAACTATTACTTCATTGATGATCTTTTCGAAAAGTATGAACCACACTCTGAATTAGTAGTGATTAATCCAAAGGAAGATATCGCACTCCTACCATTTACTGGAGGAACAACAGGGCTTCCAAAAGGTACGATGCTCACACATTACAATGTGACGTCAAATATACGCCAGACCATCCATTGGATGATGGACCCGTTAAAAGAGGGAATTATTGGAAAGAGTGCAGGAGTAATCTGCGTACCAGTATTCCATGCGTACGGACATTGGGCTGTTCATGCATGCATCTCTTGGGGAGTCAAGATGTACCTGTTGGATCCAAGAGATTTCCGTAAGATAGTCGACGTCATTAATGAGCACAGGCCATTCATGGTCTTCGCGGTCCCGACTCATTACACCGTATTCTCCAATATGGACCTCATCAAGAGCCAGATATTCTATTTCTCAGGAGCAGCAGCACTCCCTGCTGAACTTGCTGAAGCTTTTGAGGAGAAGAGTGGTGTCCCGATGGGGGAGGGTTACGGTGCCACAGAGACCTCGGGTGTCGCAACTATCAATATCTCCGCGCTCTCCAAGGTCACTGGCTTCATAGCAGATGTCAAGAGAGGAGTGGGAATACCGATTCCTGAAACTGAGGTCAAGATTGTTGATCCTGATACTGGTGAGGAACTTCCCATTGGTGAACGAGGAGAGATTTGGCTTAGAGGACCACAGATTATGAAAGGTTACTGGCCAACTCGAGGTAGCGGTCTCAGAGATGGCGGTTGGTTGCCAATGGGTGATATTGTTGAGATGGATTCAGATGGTTATTTCAAAGTCGTCGATCGAATCAAGGATATGATCAACGTTTCAGGCAATAAAGTCTACAGCAGGGTAATTGACGACATTCTTCATGAGCATGAGGCAGTTGAGATTGCAGGTGTTATTGGTATTCCAGATCCTGAGAGACCGGGCAGTGAGAGAGTAAAGGCATTCATCCAGTTAAGACCTGAATTCAGAGGGAAGGTCACAGAGCAAGACATCTTAGATTTCTTGGATGGAAAGGTCAAGCCATATGCAATGCCAAAATGGGTTGAGTTTAGGGATGAATTACCATTGACCATAGTGATGAAGCTCTTCAAGAAGAAGCTTAGAGAAGAAGAATTAGCTAAGATTGGATAAATTACTGCAATTGTTTTTGGATACGGTCTTCAAACAACTCGAATTTATTATATAATGCAATTCAGCAAGATATTAATGACCCATCTATGCTAGTTCCCTTCTAAGTGGTAGCTAATATGATGCAAATGACATTTTCAGCAGGAATGATTTTCATAACAGCAGCATTAATCACATACACCATCGCAGTCTGGGGAGAACAGATTACAAAGGAACTGAAACCAGCTTTTGTTGGTATGTTTTGCATCGGTGTCACTTGCGATTTCACTGGAACATTGATGATGACTCTCATTACATCATCACCCTTGGGATTCTATGAAACTCTTTTTCATATAATAACTGGAGCAACAGCAATATTTCTGATGCTTATTCATGCGATCTGGGCAATTAGGGTCTTAATCCAGAATGATGAGATTTCAGCAGCAAGGTTTCACCGCTTCTCAAAATTTGTCTGGTTGTTTTGGCTGATACCATTCTTCTCTCCTGTGTTTACAGGAATGATTTGAGAAGATAATATCTAGAAATATCTGAATTTTCGCTCGATAAGATCCACCGCTTCATCATAGCTTATATCTTCCGGGATTGAGAGAATGATGTCCTTAAGATCAATATTCCAATTCTGTTGAGTTGGCAATCCAAAGGATTCAAAGAAACCTTCTGCGAAAGAAGGTAAGAAAATCTCATCTGTCCTGTCAATTATTTCCAGCAATCTGGTTCGAACACCAGACCATCCATCTCGAATGGATAATGATGAATAATCGAGCCATTCTATTGTATTGAATTTCAATCTATTACGTAGAAATCGATTCGTTTCCATTTTTTCTGATAGATACCTTAGAGCTGTATCCATCGTGAGTATCTTGTCTTCTTCAAAATGAAGTGTTCGAAAGGCACGGATAAAAAACAGCGGTGTGACATCGACTGAAGGCATTAAGTTCTTCCATAATCTGATTTCTGAGAGATTTTGTGAATCAAAGAGAGGATCTAGTCGAACTCTTTTGAGTCTGTTACGGTCAAGAAAGAGCATGGTCAGCTTCTTTGTTTTTCTTAGTGGTTCTAGATCGATAGATTCCAAGTTATTATCGTGAAGATAGAGCTCTTTTAATTCATGACAATATTTCAACGGTGTTAGATCTATTGATTGCAGATTGTTTCCACTTATACTAAGAGTTTCTAGAAGTATGCAATGGCTTAGAGGTGCTAGGTCTAAGGACTCTAGTTCATTGTCATTCAACCATAACCGCATAAGATGTGTTAGACTACTAAGTGAATCTAATGATAGAGATTGGATTTTCTTTTTTCCTAATTTTAATACATTAGTATCTAGTTTGATTTCTTCTGAGATATGCTCCTTCGTAGTTTCATAATCCAAGACTACTTCATCCATACCCAAATCATCTCAAATTCATTGTGCGATTTCTCCTGATACCATATTAGTCTGATGTGCCTATTTCTTATTGAATATCCAAGGATAGGTCACTTAGGTGCTCCATCTCTTCTGTTGTTAGGGTAACTCTCATAGCTCCTGCATTTTCTTCTGATTGAATCGGTCGGCTTGCGCCTGGTATTGCAACAATTGTATCCCCATGATAGTTCGTGTTCCAACTCAGTGATACTTGTGCTGCGGTTGCATCATGATTCTGTGCAATTGATTCCACCTCATCGATGAGGGGTTTCGTCCTATCAAGCTGCCGCTTCAATCTAGAACTTCGAAATCTTGGCATTCGTGCTAACCTCTCAGGTTCACTGTGAAGTTTTCCTGTTAAGAGCCCCATACCAAGAGGTGAATATGCGATGATTGTTACTCCTAATTCTTTGGCAGAATCTAGAATACCATTGCCTTCAATTCTTCGGTCCAATAAACTCCAACGCATCTCATTCGCTGCTAGTGGTATGCCTCTTTCTGAGAGAGCATCATATGCTCTGACCATCCGCTCATTGCTGAAATTGCTCACGCCAACTGCTCTGATTTTTCCTGCATCATATTGATCTGCCATCGCATTCATCTGGTATCTGATTGATGAAATTGACCAAGGTTGATGAACAAGATAGAGATCCACTGGATAAGGTGAGAGTCGTTCTATACTATTATTTAGAGACCTTTCGATACTCTTTGCACGTCTCATCACTGGCATCCATTTAGTGGTTATGAGAACATTTCCCGGTTCTATTCCAGCAGCTCGAAGACCTTCTGATACTGCAGATTCGGATGCTCCAGAACCATAGATTTCTGCTGTATCTAACCAGTTCACTCCCGATTCGAAAGCGATCCTAATTGTGTCATTCTGAACCTCTGGTGGGACTTTTGCTAAATAGTACTTGAAAAAACTCTTTCCACCTGAAAATTGCATCGTTCCAAGTCCTATAGGAGTGACGCGGAGGTCAGTTTTTCCAAGGGTACGCAATTGTTTTTCTTCCAATCTTGAATCACCAAATGCATGTGAAATTAACACAGATGGTGTAATATCATTTTAGATGTAGTTTTTCGGATTTGGCCACAATGTAGACTTGTCAGTCCTTCAAGATTCGTGGTAAAACAATCATTAGCAGAACCATCTCAAACAAAGAAACTAATAATTGCGTAATTATTGAAAAAAGATGATTCCCGGTCTGCAATAGAATAAATGAATACCCTAGTAATGGTACATCTCCGTCTATCACGCTGACAATCAGAGATATGAATGACATTGCTTGATCACCTACGAGATTAACAGAAGTCACTCGTCCGCCACCACGCATTCTATAAATCACTCCACCCACTGCAGCCCCAATCGAGTATGCACATGGGAGTTGAAATAATGGTACGAACAACAGAAACGGTGAGATTATCCGACTAGTTAAGAGTAGAATGAATACAATCACCAGTGTAAGTGCGTAAGATGTTCCAAAAACTGCAATCTTTGAGTTGAGAACTTGACTCGTTCTTAGAGGTAACCCCTCATAGACTGATGCTCCTTGTGTATCTAATCCAAG
>JAEORG010000279.1 GCA_016841005.1 Candidatus Thorarchaeota archaeon
GAAGTCCTATCTCAATACAGCGTGGAGTGGGTTTCATTAAGAAAGTCATATGACGAACTGAAACAACAGCTAAACAACATTCAGGCTGAACTCAATACTCTAGACAGGAAACTCGAGACAAGGCAAATCACAGATCAGGAACATATCAAACTCTATAGAGAAAAGTGGGCTCAATCAACTCAAATGATTCAGGTCAAGAGAGAAGTAGAAAGTAGACTCTATGAAATCCAGAAGGAAATTCGGGAAGCAAATAAACAGCTTAAACAAATGGAGATTGAAAGAGAGCGAAGAGAGCGTATTGAGCAAGAAAGAAGCCACGCAATGATTGAATGGATGAGTTTGAAACAAGGTTTCGATTTAGTTGATGCACGTCGCAGAGAAATCAATGCTGAAACTGACAAGATAGAGATGGAGAGGAGAAGCGGGAAGTTGTCAGAAGAGGTATATCGCCAAAAGAGAGTTGAACATATTCGTCAACTTGCTGAACTTAGTGTTGTTGAATCCGATGTTAAGCGGCGATTAGCAGAACTCCTTCAAATTATACGAGGATGATGAATTTTTCAAATAAAAAGAGAAAGCAACAGGATCCAATGGGATCCTGTGCACAGGAATTTCTTATGCGCGATGACCTTGGTCAATCATTGCATCTGCTACTTTCAGGAATCCAGCGATATTAGCACCAATAACGTAGTTGCCCTTCACGCCGAATTTGTCTGAAGTTGTGTAAGCATTCTCATGAATAGCTTTCATTATTTGATGTAGTTTAGCATCAACTTCCTCTCTTGTCCAGAAGAAACGTTGACTGTTCTGAGCCATCTCAAGACCTGAAACTGAAACACCACCAGCATTTGCAGCCTTACCAGGTGCGAAGAGAATTCCAGCCTCTTGGAAGATTTGAACACCTTCAGGAACTGTAGGCATGTTTGCACCTTCACCCACCGCAAGAACTCCATTGTCAACGAGCATCTTTGCTTCCTTGGCATCAACCTCGTTCTGTGTTGCGCTTGGTAGTGCAACATCACATTTGAGGCTCCATGGAGTACCATCTGCAGTCTTTGTGTAATCAACCTTGAAGTGGTCTGCATATTCACTGATACGACCACGGCGGTTGTTCTTCAGATCCATTACCCACTCAAGTTTCTCTTGAGTAATACCATCAGGATCATGAATCCAACCAGTTGAATCGCTTAGTGCTATAACCTTTGCACCAAGTTGGATACACTTCTCAGTAGCATATTGAGCAACATTACCAGAACCAGATACTACTACGGTCTTACCCTTCATATCTTCGCCTTTTGTCTTGAGCATCTCTTGTACAAAATATACGCAACCATAACCAGTAGCTTCAGGACGAATTAAACTGCCGCCCCATCGAGCTCCCTTACCAGTTAAAACACAGGTACCATGGTTATTGGTTATTTTTCGATATGCTCCATAAAGATAGCCGATTTCACGACCGCCAACTCCAATGTCACCTGCAGGCACATCAATAAACTGACCCACATGGCGATAGAGCTCGAACATGAAACTCTCACAGAAGCTTTCAACCTCTGCATCAGTCTTACCCTTTGGGTCGAAATCAGAACCACCTTTTGCACCACCCATTGGGAGGGTGGTTAGGCTATTTTTGAAAATCTGCTCAAATCCTAGGAATTTCAGCATACCTTGATTGACTGTTGGATGTAATCGGAGACCACCTTTGTAAGGTCCAATTGCTGAATTGAATTGAATTCTGAAACCTCTGTTTACCTGAATCTTGCCATCCTTATCTTTCCAAGGAACACGAAACTGAATAATTCTCTCAGGTTCAGTGATTCTCTCCAAAATTGAGAATTCCTCGTACTTCGGATATTTCTTAATAGCAGGCTCTAGAGATTCGAGAACTTCCAGTGCAGCTTGATGGAAAACCTTCTGACCGGGATCTTTCTCGATTAGTCCGTTGTAAACACTCTCTATGTATTTGTCCATACTCACACTCACCAGTAGTGGTAGACAGGTTCCGGTCGGAGGATGACTTGCATATAATTTCATCGGATTGTACGCTTTTTCTAAACGGTGTTAATTTAGTAACACGAACAGTCATTAACAGGTTAGAGAGGTATGAAATAACGGAGAATATGCTGATGTTCGAGCAAGAGTGGATTTCCCCAGTCCTTGAGGTTTACAAGAAAAAGAAGATTGAGGAAACTTATACAGTACTACTTGGACTGAATGCCTTGGGTCAGGCACTCTGTAGACATCTATATGAAAGAAATCACTTTGAAACTGTTCTCATCTTTAACTCTCCAGCATTCTCTTCTTGGAATAGATATCCAGTTGATGTGAAGGCACCAGTTGTACCAATCCATGGAATGGTCAATGATGAAACGATGTTGATTTTTGGAGATGTGATGATAAAGGAATTTGATTGGATGACAGATTTGCTTTTTTATCTAAGAGGAAATGTCCCCACTAGATTTGTAATCTCGATGGTCAGTCATGAAGGACCAACTTGCGGTCAAGTGTTTTCAAAGAAAGGGGATCGCTTACTGAAGAGGATGGGGATTCCAATAGGAAGAGCAGATTTCTATGATGGAGTAGCTGC
>JAEORG010000280.1 GCA_016841005.1 Candidatus Thorarchaeota archaeon
ATGTCCGCCAGCATCGGACATCTCCGCTTCTTGAATGCACTTCTGAATGCGGGTTTGGTTCGAATCTCCTCTACCCAGAAGCGTTCTTCAATTGCCTTGACATGGGAGAATATGGACAAACGATCGAACATTAATACACAATTCGCAATTTTCCACATACGAATTGAGAGTTGGTATAATTTCATTTCACTTTGCGGTTCCCCTCAATCTTAACTTGTTTAGATCTTATCTGAGAGAATAACAACTGAAATTACTATTTGCACTACTATCGCCCTTCAGCAGTAGGTAACATGTATAACATGGTTTTGATTCTTTAAGGAATTGAAATATAGTTTAGCAATAGAAAGAACTTAGCCCATCAATTTCTTTCTTTAGACTGATAGTTTGCGTTATTGCCTGAATCATTTGCATGAAATGGTCAATCTCTTTTCCTGATAGAGTTCTGTTCTTTCTATCACTCAACCATTTTTTTAATACTTGATACGACCCAATTTGAAAATCCCACACCTCTTGGTTAATGCCATCAAAATATTGCGTTTTGTTGATATAGATTCGTGAGTCCTTATAATTCACAGACTCGACTTTTGATGAACCCTCTATATTAAATTCGATAGAAATTGGTCGACGTATCTTCATTATATGCAAATTTGCTAGTTGTTCACCAATTTTCGATAGTTCTTGGAAAATCTTGTATTTCTTTGGAAAAGGTATTCGAGGAAAATCCATTTTTAGAAATTCAAAGTACTTGGTTCTATAAGCATCTGAGTAAAGAATTGCGTATATGAAATACATAATCTCCTCAGGAGCAGGAACACATGAATAAAGATTGGAAAGATGCTGAAATAACTCTGGTTTGATATTAGGTTTCTTTGATAGAATATTATTGTCTGATGATAATGAACCTCTCTCATAGATGTAGAGTGGAAAGACATAGCCCCGTTCTCGAGTCTTATTGGATACATAACAATTATCTGTGAGCCCCTCAGAAACTAATGCATGTTGCCAAGAATGACTTATAATCTGCCTGCATGTGATGAGTCCTAAATTTTCGTATTTCATATGTTGCATCACTTCATCTCGCGGTCTACAATGGAAACCACGAGATTTTCCAGTGTAGTATGTAAACCGCAGGTCAAAAGGACGATACCATATCGGGTTTATGTTACTCTTTTCGAATTGACTATCCTGAATATCTTCTTGAGCAAGTTTTACCTTCCAATCATTTGCATCTTTCCCTAAGCTGAATTTTCTGCGAGCACCTTCAGGATTCATTTTTGCGAATACAGATACAGTTTCCCATACCTGATTTGATGTATCCTTTATTGTCAGAGCATCTCTTGCTGTAACAATACCTAAGCTATGTATTGGAAAAACATCAGTAATCTTCCAATAACCATACCATTCCTTTTCTAGAGTCAAATCTGCTGGCACAAATAAGTAAAACGGTGATTTTGGTTCAATTGATAGCCAATCAATTTTTGTAACTGCCTTCTTTTTTTTCAAATTGATGTACTTTTGCTCTCTTGTGCCAAATAGGTCTGAATAGAAGGCTTCTCTCTTCTCAAACTTGTCATTTTTAACTAATAAGATGATTGCCACCCCTGGTTTAATATCAAACACATTTTCATCAATCTCACCCCCAGGAGTCTTTTCATCTCTCAGACTACTACCATGAAGATTCAATACATAAATTCTGTTGAAACTTCTTAAAAGCGACTCTCGCATTCCACGAAAAGTTGGGCCATCAAGATAGCTATTATTTGTTATAAATCCTACAATTCCCTCTCCTGATGTGTCTATTTTCCATTGCGCATAGCGGATGAATTTCACGTAATCGTCCTGTAACCATTTTGGGTTTCTTTCTTTGAGAGGGCTTCCATCAACTGAATAGTATCCATCATCCTCAGTCCCGTCAGAATGAGTATAGCCACCTTTTAATAAATCATCAATCCATTTTCCTTTGTTTGCAGAAAACCCAGAATATGGTGGATTTCCTAATACAACCATTATTCTTTTTTCTTCTCCCTTTACTTTATTTGCAACAACACTTTCCTCAGTTAATTCACCTAGAAAAGGTAGCAATCCATGAATTTCAATGGGTTCGAGTGTATTGGTTAGATAGATCTGAACTCGCTCATTAGATTTGAATTGATATTGCCATCTTCCACTCAAAATTATAGTCAATTTCAGATGAGATACGATATAGGGTGTTATTAGCAACTCAAATCCATAAAAATCAGCCAGCAAATGCTGCTGGATCTTAGGCTCTATTAGTCCCCGCAAATTCATTTGCAAGAGTTCTACTAATGATATATGGATTGCTTCAGCTAGAAATGTTCCAGTTCCTACAGCTGGATCAAGAAGCGTTACGTCATCTTCTGCTAGTCCCAGTGGCTTATCGAAATATTCCTGCAAAAGTAAATGAATAGAATATACAATGAACTCAACAACAGGTTTTGGTGTGTAGTATACTCCCCTGTGTCTCCTGCTTTCCGAATCATATTCTGTTAAGAAATCTTCATAGAAAAAACTGAATGGGTCTCTATCCTCTCTACCTCTGGCACTCTTAATTTGCTTGAGGATTGTATCCATATCAGACACATTAAGAATGTCTATTAAATCATCCACAATC
>JAEORG010000281.1 GCA_016841005.1 Candidatus Thorarchaeota archaeon
CAAATCCCACAGGTGTTACACCTAGCATACACTACATGATATCCCGCGGAACCAGTGCTTTTATACGGACGGACCTCTCACAGAATGTAATTAGAGCTTGTGATTTTGAGAGGAGAATTTTTTTCAATTCCGGGGATTGATTTTATTAAAGAATCGAAAAATCATGTCCGAAAAGGAACACGATTTTCAAAACTCTGAAGAGCCAAAATTTCTTTTGAAAAATGTTACAATATGTAACTTACTCAATACGGAAATTAACTTTTAGCTATTGTTTCAAAATGAAATCATGCGGGTTTACTGACTTTGCGACCATTTGTTAACCACAAAATACTGAAATCATATCGAAATGCACTCAAATCAAACTAGAAGCAATTTTTGCATGTTACTTGATACTGAAAAATGATTACAGTCTGTAACTCATAATAAAACACATCATTTTTCCAACATTTCTGGTTTGATCCTGTCACCATAGTTTTTCTGAGCATCCTTTAGACGATTAGTCTGTTGTTCTAAGATTTCAAAGAGAACAGCTGGTGCATCTGGACAAGTATCACGATAAATCTGTGCGATACGTTCGTTCTTCTGAATATACGCTTCAATCTTAATGGCGAATTGCTGTTCATATGCTTCCCTTGAATACTCCTGATTGAGATGTTCCTTGAACAATCTTTTCAGATCTTCATATTTTGGTATGAAACCTGTAGGTGTTTGCAAAGCATCTACATCCCCGTTGATTCTCAGGTCCATCCATTGTAACCAGATACGCTTAGCATCTTTCTGTGTGAGGTAATTCCCATTCTCATCTTGTTGGAAGTAATTAACCGCAAAGATGCATGGCGGATTTCGAACATTTTTCCCGAATTTTAGATGGTTTTGAACATATTCGCCCAAGGGAATAGACAAAAACTCGAGATTAGAAAATGGATTGAATTTACGAGTTCCACTCGGACCTAGAGTTGCTGCAGTTGTTGCACTCTCAAGGCTAGCACCCATTGTAATGACTCCGTGTTCCCAATCAAACGATTGCTGTACTGGAACCCATGTGTCAGCATCACGACCTCCGTAAACGATACCTCCAACTTCAACACCATTTGGATCATCAAGAGATTCATCAAGATTCGAGAGACCCTTGAGACTGATGGTATACCTAGCATTCTTGTGAGCCATTGGGATCTCCTCACCATTCTCATCGACCTTTCCAATCCACCACGGACCTGAGTGATTGACACCACGAGGTGGGATTGGTCTACCATCATCTAGCCAGTGTGGATAGCCTTCTTCTGTGACGAGAACATTTGAGAAGATAGCTGGTTGAGTGGAATTCAACACATCCCAAATGACAGGATCATCTTTCTGACTAACCGAACGAATGATACCGAAGATTCCTTGTTCAACATTAACTGCTCGAATTTGACCATCAACTATTCGAAGATAAGATAGGTCGTCACCGACAATTGTAGCGCCAGGAATCATTGATGTACTGGTTTTTCCGCACCCGGAAGGAAATGCTCCAGTAGTGTAGGTCTTGCGACCACCAGGTCCATGTACAGCCATTAGAAACATGTGTTCTGCTAACCAATCCTCTCGACTAGCTTTCTTGATAGCGAGTCTGAGAGCAAGCTTCTTGAGACCAATCGTATTCCCAGCGTATTGAGTATTGTAACTGTAGACAGAATTAGTTTTGAGATCAATATAGACACCTCTCTTCTGCCACCCAATACTGACTGATTGGACAAGTTTTCCTGAGGAGTGAAGCATCCAGAAAATCTCCTTACCATCAGGAAGTCTCTTGAAGTATTCATATCCTGAGCGATAAAGCAAATCCTCACTATGAGCAACATAGAAAGAATCTGTTATTTGCACGACTGGAATTGAAAATTCTGAATCAATGGGTCCAAGACAAAAGAATCGAATAATCATTTTCTTGTTATGCATACTTCCACCCATTCGTCTCCGAAGATGTTCAAGTCCTTCATCACGCTCTCTTTGTTCTAGATGTGGTCCAAGGGATTCGCCCTTAGGGACAAGAAACTTTGTGCTACCTATGTCTCTCGCTTGATCGAAGAAACCATCAAAGTGAACTGAGTGTGTATCAATTGCCAACTCAGTTTCTTCGCCTCTAGCAATAGCATTTCTACGGATATAGTCAATATCTTCCTGAGCATCGGTTGTGACATAGACTTTCATTGGCTCACAGAGTTCGACAGCTTTTGCAACAAATCTGTGAAGGTCTCTATTGGGAATTGCAAGCAGTTTTGCTAGACCAACTGGGCTTAGGTATTTCTCAAGTGTCGAGATCACATCTTTCACAGGATACACTCCATGGATAAACTGGTGCAGGTGTCGCCGCTGAACGTTTCCCCAATATAACATCGTCGGCAGATGCAAACAGGTTGGTGTGAGCTGAACAAGTATTTTATGGTTGCAAAATGGATGCATTAGAAGTGGTAACAAGGGATTGAGTCATGTGTTTGAAGAAGAAGACCCGATTTTCAAAGATGAAAATCAAGACAAACTAATGAAACAGATTATGCATGCTCCAGATTGTAAAATCTATGGGGTTAGTAAGTATAGTGAGAGCACACTATGGAAATCGATGATTCTTACAATTATGCTCGGAGTTGTAATCCCCTGCTTATTTCTAATATTCTATATTCCGTTGATATCAATAGTTGCGATTGCACTTGACATTATCATAGTAATTATTCTATTCTTGATATTTTCTTATTTACGCCATGCTCATACATACTTCAAATTATTCGTAAGTGACCGGGGAATTGCAAAAGAGGCAGAGTGGCATGGAGGTGCCTTCCCATGGGAAAAGATCGAGTACATTGAGGTCAAGAACAAAGGAAACGAAATTGATTACATAGTATTCAGAGTGGGTAGAAAGAAAATCGGATATCGCGCTTCATTCTATGCTACACGATTATCTTTGGAGATAGTAAGTGAATTCATCGGAGGGATTGACAATTGGCATCTAGTCGAAGATCTTGGTGAAGCTTCAGTAATGACAGAAGGCGAGCGATACTACATGAATCCTGATATTGATAAATCAGAAGGCCAAAAGAGGCTTGAAGAGATTATTATTAGAGAGTGGGTTGGTGATCAGGACTATGATGCGGGGCAGACACAAGAACAACTAGCTGCCAAAACGGATGATGAGCTCTATGAGCTGATACAAAATGATCCACAATGTGTAATCCTTCATGATACTGGAAAAATCTCAAGAATTTTCGGAAATTTCAAAATTTGGATTGCTGTATTGGTAGTTTCAATTCCTGCATGTATCGTAACTATATTCCTTACACAATTTGCAGTCTACATTTTCACCTTGGTCATTATTGCTTTCGCACTGATATTCTATACAATGTTCAAAGGTGATGAAAAATTAGTACTCAGTCCAATTGGTATTGCGAGGTTTCTCTTTGGGAGCCTAGAAGCCTTAGAATGGCAGCATGTTGAATACATAGATTTTCATACCTATGATAGTAAGCCAGTTCCCCTTGAGTTCTTTGGAAATCGTAGAAGAATATTCTGCCCAGAACATACTTACAAGGACAAGTTCGCAATGGAATTGGTACTTCAATTTATTCCAAATTTGAGTGAATGGACTAAGATAAGTAAAACAACATGGGAAGAAGGCACGTTCCGTCTTACACGTCCAGAAACATGATTTCAAACTCGAAGGCATTGTTAAGCCCAAATGCATAGCTGTGCAGGTCGGCTAAGGTAAGACTCAAATGTAAGACTCCCTCGCAGGCAACATGCTGCTCAGATGAGTTGCTACAGTAGACAAGTTCATACAAACGGATGGTGTATTATCTTGGCGCTTAAGGAGTTCAAATACAATGTTCCGAAGATTGACAAGGGTTATGCAAATCAGACCCTCTATGTCAACCTCTCGGATAATACGATTGAAATCAAACCTGTCGACGAGAAGATGAAGGAGACCTTCACCGGAGGCAAAGGCTTTGATCTATGGCTTATGTGGAATGGTCTTCCAAAAGACAAGATTGTCAAATGGGATGATCCTGAGAACGAGATATGTATTGCTACAGGCCCCCTGGGAGGAGTCACACAATACCCAGGTGCGGGAAAGAGTATTGTTACTTCTATCTCACCAATGACGGGAATTCCAATAGATTCCAATGTAGGAGGTTATGTTGGACCTAATCTAAAATTCTCCGGATTCGACGCTTTGGAAATTCAAGGCAAAGCAGCCAAAGATGTATACATTATTATTGATGGGGACAATGGAAAGGTCGAGATACATGATGCATCAGACCTTCCAAACACAGCCTATGAGATTACCAGAATTCTCACCGATAAGTACACTGAGATGGAAGGTAGAGATATGGCAGTGGCAACTTCAGGTCCAGGTGCAGAACATGCATGGATGGGATGTCTCAACTTCTCATGGTGGGATATGCGGCGAAATATGCCAAGATACAAACAAGCTGGGAGAGGTGGAATTGGAACTGTCTTCCGGAATAAGAAGCTCAAAGCCATTGTTGTGAAGTTTGCAAAGATCACACTTGACCTGATCAATCCAGCAGACCCAGAGGGTGTCAAAGAGGCAGGAAGAGGACACTCAGGTGGAATTTTAGCACTCGACCCCAATCAGAATAGAATGCGAGTTATCGGGACAGGTCATCTTCCCTCAATTATGGATGAGTTCGATCTACTCCCAACACGTAATTTCCGAACTGGAGGTGACCCAGAGGCAAAGAACCTCTTCGGTGATGTCTGGGAGAAGACTTTCACTAATGCAGGAAAAGGATGGGATGGCTGCTGGCGACCATGCGCAATCAACTGCTCACACTGTATCGAAGGATTTGTGCCAAAAACAGGCTCCTTCAAGGGACAGAAGGTTGTTGTCGACGGACCAGAATATGAGACGATAGCTGGTTGCGGCAGTAATATTGGCGTATTTGACCCACTGTGGGTAGCTGAGCTGAACTTCTACTGTGACGCGTATGGAATTGACACTATCTCCTTTGGAACAACAATGGGATTTGTCATGGAACTCTTTGAAGGAGGTCATATTGACGAAAAGGCTACTGGTGGTCACAAGCTCAAGTGGGGAGCCGCTGAAGAGGCACTTGCAGTCTTGCACGAGATTGCTGAAGGCAAAGGTTTTGGTGGCGAGTACTTTGGTAAGGGAGTTCACTATCTGAAGAGCTACTTTGGCGATAAATTCGGTGTTGATTGTGATCTCATGCAAGATATAGGAATGGAGCACAAAGGCCTCGAGTACTCAGAATACGTGACTAAGGAGAGTCTTGCACAGCAAGGTGGATATGGTCTCACATTGAAAGGACCGCAGCATGATGAGGCTTGGTTAATCTTCCTCGACCAAGTTCATAATTACATGCCAACTTTCGATGACAAGGCAGAGGCTCTGCACTACTTCCCGAACTGGCGAACCTGGTTCGGTCTGAATGGACTTTGTAAACTACCTTGGAACGATGTTGTGCCAGCTGACAATTCACAGACCTCAGAACCAGCGAAGGTACCCGGTCATGTTGCATTCTATGCGCAGTTCTTCCAAGCAATGACAGGCAAGCCTACAAAACCCGAAGACCTCATCCACATGAGTGAGAAGGTCTACAACTTCCAGAGGATATTCAACATTCGACAGGGAAAGGGTCTCAGAATTCATGACTCGTTCATACCCTATCGAAGCGCAGGTCCTGTTACTGATTGGGAGTATGATTCCCGTGTTGAACGCTACGATGAGCAACTCAAGGAGATTGGTGTAGATATTAGTGGAATGAACACTACTGGGAAGAATAAGAAACTCCGCGAGTATCGAGAAGAACGTTATCGATTGCTCACAGATGCAGCTTACAAGCGCCGTGGTTGGACACGTAATGGAGTACCAACCATGGAGAAGATTAAGAAACTAGAGCTTGACTGGATTCCTGAGGTTGTTGATATCGTGAAGAAGTATGAGGGAACTGAACCTCCCAACGATACACTTCCTGCTACGGATGAAGCTTGGGAATAAGAATTTCAAAAGTGTAGTCTTAAATTAGAC
>JAEORG010000282.1 GCA_016841005.1 Candidatus Thorarchaeota archaeon
AGTTTCTTCAGAATCTCAAATCCATAGCACGTTTTCCATAAAGGACGTAGGAAGACCCTTCCTCCCTGGATAGCTAGGATGGTTTCCTCAATCTCTTCTCTGCGTCTGTTGAGAATATCGGAAATAACAACTGATGCACCAGTCGTAGACATAGTTTCAACATCAAAGAAATGTGTTGAACCATTATTCTGGATTTGATCTCGTATCATATTGACAAGATTCTGATAGAGAGCACCTCTAGGATCATCAACTACTTGGAGGTTCGGAATCTGCAAGAGGATATCTTGAAGTGTCGCGTCAATTCCAATAAATTCCTTCATATTCAGGGATTTGAGAATCCGGTTCTGATTGTCAAACCAATTATTCTGGTCTGCTCTCCGAAGAATTTGACCAATCTTTGACATGACATCTTGCCAATCAAGTCGATTCAACAACTCAGAAAGGTGAGGTTTCTCAATTTCGAATACACTCTGAACTTTTGTGAACCACCCAGGTTTACCAAATTGCAAGGCATTCTTTACAAGAGTATCAATCAGGATGGTTGAAAATGTATGAGGATCAGAACCCTCATTGATACTGCCTTTGAAACTTGGATTACCAGACAATTCTACTCTATCAAGACGAATGCAAAGCAAGATGGGAGCTAGGTTGACCCTGTGAAGTAAGTTCCCTATGAGGTTCAGACATCGTAGATTGTCACAGCTCGCAAGAGGGAATAGATCTATAGACTGAATATTGTTTTCTGCTAAGGATATTGATTTGAGAGCCTTTTTCTTTTGTAATGGTGATAGGTCAATTTCAGAGAGTTGATTCCTCGCCAAGGAAATCTCCTCAAGATAATGGCAATTGCTCAAAGGTTCCATATCGAGTTCTGAGAGATTGTTATCATCAAGGTTGATTCTCCTCAGATACTTACATTTTGATATATCAGAGAGGTCGAGAAAATCCAAACGATTACTCTGCATGTCCAATTTTTGTAATTCTTCAAGTTGTCCTATGTCTGAGAGATCAATAGTCTTAATCTCTTTATGATGCAAACTGAAGGTTTTTCCTGAGGTAAGAAGGTTTAGCAAGCCATTCCGGCCTCTATGTGTTGTATACTCGAATGTTACGAAATCAGTTGTACCATTACTCCCCATTTTCTGCCCAAGAATTTATACCTCTGCACAACTTAAAACAGCCACACAAAAGATACATTGACTGTGAAGTATCAATCAAAAATACATAAGAATCCGATTAGCAGTATTAACATGAGTGGGGATAGCATTTGTCACGAAGTCCTGAGCATTATGCAAGTGACTGGTATAAAATGGGCATGAAATATCTAAATCAGTATAAATACGAAAAGGCGGTAGAGTGCTTTGAAAAAGCAATATCATTCAAGGATGACATTTCCGATGTGTGGTGGAGCTTAGGGGTTGCGCTGAAGAATCTAGATCGTCTTGATGAGGCAGAAACAGCCTTTGATAGAGCCCAAAAACTGGACCCAATAAGTGCAGAAAGAGAGTGGAAAAAGGATGATGCTGCTATTCTAATTTTTGATAGAGAGAAATTTAGAGAAACTGGAAAATTGATGCGTGTTAAGCTGATAAACATCAGTGAACATAAACCGTATCTACTCGAGCTCACCGGGCAGTCTTTTGGAGACCCAAATCTTTGCACCATGGCAGTTTATCTCAATGGTAAGAAAGTGGAAAGTCAAAGGTTCAGAAGGACAATTAACGTTCGAATTCCACTCGGCACTCTTGCAAAAGGCGAACATCGATTGGGATTAATTCTGGACACAAATACAGGATACTGGGAACTTGATGCTATTCTAAGAAAAGGGGAAGAATCCCAAACGGAACTTAAAACATTAGATGAAAAATCAGTTCGGACTGACCCACATACAATTCCCTTCCAGCTTACAGATAATCATATCCTACAACTGCAAATTGATGCTAGAGAACTCCTCCTGACGGACAGGAAGTCATTGACGAAGAAAGACCAGATTATTCTCCAAACTCGACGAAAAACAGGTCAAGACAAATTCAAAGAAACTCGTCGGAAACATCCGCTTAATCCCGAAAATTGTTCAGATTGGATTCATGAAGCATTATTCAAGTATGTATATCATGATGACAAGGATGTTGTCGAGTACCTTGAAAATGCCATTAAGATTAAGCCTCGTAATGGTTTAGCCCTTGAAATGCTCGCATCATTGAAGCTAGAAAACCGAGAATACGATGAAGTAATCCAACTGTTGGAATCCAACCTCGATGATGAGAATACGCCTCCGATTTTATGTGGAATTCTTAGTCTTGCATTTGCATGGAAGCGATCGAAAAGTAAGAGTCAAAATGCAATGAATGTAGTTACTACTAGAGCGCCTCGAGACGGTCTGTTTCTTCTATGTAAAGCACTCCAACAATATCGACTCAAGAATATCGATGAAGCTCTCTCAGCTCAAAGAAAGGCTGCTTATTTTGAGTTACAATGGCCGAGATATGCAATTGAACCTGGTAAATTCATTCTAATGAGATTTGTTCTAAGATCTCTCATTCCTCTGGTGAAGAAGCGAATAACTGATGGAGTTGCTCAAACAATAGAGAGTACCACAAGAAATCGGATGATCACACTCATGAAGAGTGATTATGATGAAAATCTCATAAGTGACTCCCCAGATATTCCAGATGAAGAAACAGAACTAGATGCAGAAACTTGGTATGATTACGGGTGTGCATGTGCTCTCAGAGGAGAATTTGTAGAAGCTATTGATTCCATACGAAAGGCACTCCTATTAAAGCCTGAATGGGGAGAAGCGTGGGGAAGGCTTAGTCGAATCTTGATGCGAATTGGAAAATATTCAGAGGGATTAGCTGCACTTAGGAAGGCAAAAAATTTCGGATATATAGAATCATGAACCAGAATTAAGTACGAGTGCAACGGAAGGATGAACCTGAGAACACCACCTTATATAATGATGCTAAAATGAATGTAAATACTTGAGAGTTTGTCTTATGATGTATAAAGAGGTCAGATTTTAATATAACCAGTTGTCTTAGATTACCTATAGGAATGAGGGCGTGTCTGATATGAGAAAGTGGACTTGTTTTGTAATTGTCTTAAGTCTGATTTTACTTGTAACTCCAGCCGGTCTGATGGCAATAAATTACTCAAACTTTGAAGCAACTAGCAATCCAAGTTCACTAGCGCAAACGGATTGGTTATGGGGTTGGGATTTTAGAATCCAACATGAAATCGAGGGGGTGAGTGGAGCAGGCAACAACTACCAAGTGAAGATCAGGATTCATTTCGCTAATGGTACGAGCAGTGGGGAACATGTCTACCTTGATAGCAATTGCCAAACTGATTTTGCTGACATCCGATTCACTGCTGACGATGGTGTAACACTTCTAGGGCACTGGTTTGAAGGAGTTGTAGAATCTGATTATGCATCATGTTGGGTGAAAGTGTCTGCTAACCTTGATGAGAATCAAATGATATACTTGTACTTCGGTAACGAAGATGCAGTCTCAACTAGTAGTGGAGAAGCAACATTCTTCCACTTTGATGATTTCAATGACGGTTTTTTTGATACTTCGAAATGGAAGGTACACTCAGATTATAGTGATGGCAATTACGAAGAAACTGATGGAGAGTTGCATGTTTATACGAATTCTGCTGTGGGAGAAGCAATTGTGTGTAATGGCAAAAGCTGGGGTCCTGGAGTAGCTATTGAAACTAGAATAAAGTGGGATGAACAGAGCAACGACGAATTTGGTTTTGATGAAAGAGGTGATGGTGGTTCATACGTAGGAGATGCTATCGATATGGCCAAGGTATATCGTAGGTCCGATGGTAAGAAATGGCTCTCCAGAGATGAAGATGGATCGTATACATCGACTCGTGATTCAAGCTACACTTCTTACACACGAATCGCTGTGAAGTGGTGGTTAGGAACAGCTGCGTTTACAGAATATGGTTCAACCTCAACTTTACAGGTTGGATGGCCTCATAACGTACCAGATGATGAATGTGGAATCTGGATCTATTGCTATGGTGCAGGGAACAATATCTGGCTAGACTGGATTTACGTAAGAAAAAACCAGTACTCTGAACCTGATCCATTCTGGTGGGGAGAAGTGGAACTAAGTCCTCCCGAGCCAACAACTCCAACTACGACAACATCCACAACAACAACCTCTACAACTTCTGTCAGCACAACAACTGATACTACAAGTACAACAACTGTTTCCTCGATAACAGGAGGTTCTACTGTCACTAACACTGTTTTGGGAGGAGATAATTTTTCAGCTTTCCTTGCTTTGGGAATCTCGGTAGGAAGTATTGCGATAATATTGGTCGTTGCAATTGTCGTCTACGTAACCAAGATTAGACCCATTGAAGATGTATATGGATATGGTTGAAAAAAGTGAGTTGGACATGAATGGCTTCGAAAACGCGAGCTGATGCAAGAAATCATTACTATGATGGAAAACGATTCAGGGGAATGAAAAAGTACATTGCGGCTATTGAAGCATTTGAAGAAGCGACAAGAATAGATCCGGATTATTCAGAGGTGTGGTACTATAGGGCTGAACTGCATTTACAATTACAAGAATTCACACTCGCTGCGGAGGCTGCAAATCGAACAATCGAGTTAAACCCATCATGGAGCAGCAAGATGACTGCTATCTTTTCCAAAGCCAAATCCAAAGCAACCAAGACAGCAGAGGAAGAACGTGCTGCAAGAGAGGCACTCCGACTTCTTGAGGAAGGAGGCGATGAAACACCATCGGTCCAGACAAAGAAGGTTGTGGATATAGACGCACTAATCAAAGAAGCCATGTCTCTAACTCAGGAGGGGCAGTTAGAACAAGCATTGAAGATATGGCATCGAACGATACGGGAACCCAGGGGATGGAAATGGTATTTCTGTCTATCAGTTGCTCTTGACAAATACCTCTATACTGATGACCGAACAACAATGGATCGTGCAGAAAAATTCTGTCCAACTGATGGTCTTGTATGGTTCTATGTCTGGAAGCTGATAAACGAGAATGGAAACCGGGGAATTGCAAGTCACGCTTTTGAGAAGGCAAAGAAATTTGGATATTTTCAAGAACTTATCGAGATAGGGAGAGTACTTAGGAAGAGTAGACAATTTTATCGTTCTATATGGACATTCGATCGAGTTTTGGAAGTAGATTCCAGAAGCGCTGAGGCATACTTAGAGAAAGGACTATGTAAGACTGCAATGGGCTTGAAACAAGGGGCAGGAGACTTAGAACGAGCTGGACAGTTGGATTCTACAATCTTGGAAAACTATGCAGATGATATAGATACAGCGCACAAATACTATGAGGAAAATAGACGAGTAAGACCAAAGCCAAGGAAATCTGAAAGCGAAACGAAGCCTTTGGAGATTGAAGTAGTTCTTCACGGAAAGGAGAAAAAACTGAAGGACCTATCAGAACTTGAGGAAATTGCTGAGAGAAAGAAGACTGATTCCACAGCGTGGGTTGTCTTCTGCAGAGAAGCATATGAACAGGGAGAGTTTGAGCAAGCAGATTATGCAGCAAATCAGGCATTAGCACTCGATCCCGACTTAGTGATTCCTATGAAGATACTAGGAGAAATCTACTGGATTTGGGAAGACTACCCCAATTGTAGGCATATTTACAAACGACTTGTAAAGCATCCAAAAATCACGCGTCCCAACAAATTGGAATATGAGAAGAAATTGAAAATAGCAAAGGAACGAACTAAGAGCCTTACTGATGAAGGTCCTCTATTTGGATGAATGCTTATCCGTATTCATATCCTCATGTCTTTGGGATAATGAATCTATATTTAAAGTATCAAAACATCTGTCCCAAAGTATTATATCGATATTAACCAAAGCCAAACCCAGTTCGCATGGCGACCGGTTTGGGAGAGATCGGAGAACGCACGCTCCAGGAACTTACTTGGATATCGGTAACTGATCGCCTTAAGGGAAAGAGAGCGAAAGGTCTCCATGTGCTCTTCAATCCAGGTCACTTTGGAGGAGGCACATGTGCATATGAATAAGAGACTCTTGAAAGTCCAAATTGTCTCACTTACTTTTATGTTTGTCATGGTCTTCGGAATGTTTCCCCAGGCAGTATGGGCTGGGCAAATTGTACAAGAAGACCCGGAGATTTTCCCACGACCTGTTGTGGGATATGAACTTCAGAATATCTACATCTTCTATGATCCTACAGATGAGATTATGACTGGTGTCGCAGAAGGTATACAGGAAATAGTCAACTTCCGAATTTTGAGTGTACAGCTGGTTCCCGTAACTACCTACGCCGATATCATGTCGTGGTTGCTGGATGAACCTTGGATTGCATTATATGAATTCAATTCCAACTTGGAAGGAGTAGAATTACCTGAGGCTCAGTTGTCTTGGGAACAATTCTACAAGACGATTGAAGATCATCGTCATACACAGCATGTTGTTGCTATGGCAAATACTCTGACTCTGGAGGAAATTCTCAGAGAAGAGGATACCATGATACACACAAGTCAGGAAGAGCAGACTGACGCCCTTCTCCTTCTTCTATATGGTATACATTCAATTATGGAGATTTGTAAACAGCGTGCACTCCTTAACGATGATTACAAAAATGCTGCAGATGACCTTGAAAAGATTGTTATGCAGATATATGCTGAGAACTTTAACGAATTCTTCCAACGCAGTGTAGAACCAGTGAACGTAGTTGGTGAAATGGATCCAGTTCTTGCAGAGGAACGAAAGCAAGAGATGTGGGACCGTCATCCTGGTTCTGCTGAGCCTGCAGCTTACAGATTACAGCCTAATGGCACTCTCCAAGAGATTCCCATGGATGAACTTCCAGAAGACTTCTCTCCCTTCATTCGACTCAGTACTCCTGCTGATGTTGAAGCAGGCTCATTTGTTCTTGGAGAGATTCCTTTACTCTCAGGTTTACAAGGTCCAATTGGTGAGATTGTCGACGTCCTCTTAGGACTTCTTGGAAGTGGCGGATCAACCGTTCTATCCATAGGAGAGGATGCCATATCTTCACTGATGACCATCTTTGAAACCATCAAACCATTTCTAGGTATAGTTCAGAGTGGAGACGCTGAAAGCGCCTTAAAATCCATTATCACTTCACTACTCAATGAATTTCCATTCCCTGATAGTCTCAAGAAATATCTCGAGCCAATTGTCAATGCTCTCTTTGATTTGAGAGGAAATCTGGATAGTGTACTCGATGTTGTGGGAACACTCTTGGAAGGCCTCCTCCCTGCATTGATTCCAGATGAAATTATGACTTGGCTGGATACAATCCTTGACTTCAGTGGTGAATTCTGGGACTTGGTTCAAGATATCATTAAAGACGGAAAAGGCGCATTCAATACTATTCTTAGTTTCATAACCAACAATGTTCTCAGCGGACTTCTCAATAAGACGCTAGTAGCCACGCTTGGTGTTTCAGCAGGGACCATCACGGAGCTGATTAACAAGACTGTCACTACTATCAGTACAGTAGTAAACTATCTTTCGAGCTTTGACTTTAGCCAGTTTATCAAAGATGTTGGTGAGAAGCTGCTTCAGGTGGGATTCAATCTCCTAACAGATGCTATTGGACAGGACACAATTGATAGGATAATGTCTGTCATTAGTTTTGCACTATCTACTGTTGATTTGATTGACAAATTCGACCAAGAATCTCTCATTGAGTTGGCTGGGCAAGTCGCTGAGGAGTTCCTCGGTGTATCCGGAGATGATGTCGAGAATATAGCTAGGGCTATGATGGAAGTAGTCAAGAACTTCTCTGAGCAGGGACTCCCGAGTGTAAACGACTTCAAGACACAGGTCATGGCTGCGATCAACAATTATGCCTCTGGAGCAGCTCAAAATGTGAAAAATGTCGTTCAAAATGCAATAACCCTCATTGCAGGTTTCTTCAACGATGGATTTGATCCAAACCAACTTCCTGACCTATTCGAGGTCATCAATGATGCAGTAGCACTACTACCTACGACTCATTATTCTCTTGCTCAGGTCTCTGAAATTCAGGGAATCATGACCAATGTAGTCAAGCCAATTATGGGAATCGTCGCAATGGTAACTGACTCTGATTCATTGAAGAAGATGATAAGCAAGACCGTTAGCGACTTTGTTTCTGAGATAGGCAATTTCGACAACCTCTTCAAACAACTCATACAGTTCTTAGATGATGGTGATGTTCTAAATGGGATTCCAGAGTTGGAGAGTGTTCTCGGAACCTTTGGTGACATTGCTGGAGGGATTATGAATGTCATCGGGGCAGTACGTGATCAGAGCTTTGAGGGTATCATGCGAACTCTCCTCATGGCTGTTGGCTCCATTGTGGGTATCTTCCCGTCCTTTGACGATGTGCCAATTGACTCGTTCTTGACCCTCTTACAATCCTTCTTCCCTGATGCTTTTGGTGTAGATAAGGACGACCTACCTCCGGTATCAGAGGTGGTCAACGAGATTGTTGGATATGCAGCAGGTCTCTTACATGGTGTTGTTGACGAGACCATGCTGGAAGAGATTCTAGGTATCATCATGGACGTCAAGGGAATCTTCACAGATGGTATCAAGTGGCTCCTTGGTAAGGCGTATGACTGGCTCACAGGACAACTCACACCTCTCATTCAAGACCTTGAGGATATGCTCAATGGGCTCTTCTCAGGGCTTGAGGACATGCTCGGTGTAAGTGGATCACTCCCAATTGGATTAGGTGAGTGGTCGCTCTTCGAGCTTGATTATTCACTTGGTATCCTCGCAAACTTCCACCTTAATCCTGATCCATTCTTTGAGTTCATTCGGAGTATACTCTTTGAGGGCAGGAATCCCTTCAATATGGATGGTCTTGCAGAGTTCTTCAAGGTCATCTTTTCATTCTTTGAGATACAACCCCAGTTCTACGCGGAATTAGGTGTTGATGGGTTCGACTCTTCCAAGAATCCATTCCTCACCATGCTTCTTGCATATTTGGGTGTGGAATTGTCATTCTCTGGTTCTGCTCACTTCCTCCTGAACCTCTTTACCTTCAGGGGAGGAGTCTTCGAGTGGGACGAGTTCTTCAAGGTCGTAGAATGGGGTCTTAGCATTCAGATTGGTATCGAGCGGACTATCACCCTGTTGGATG
>JAEORG010000283.1 GCA_016841005.1 Candidatus Thorarchaeota archaeon
CATAACTCCCCCCCTCCTACCACATTGAGTCCTACTGAACCTGGCCACACCTCTCTTGCTACCAGTTCTTTATTCAGAGATTATGGTTAACGGTAGAATTTGTCCTTCATATCGATAAACCAGAATATACATTTCCTCAATTCCCGACTCATCTTTACTCCAGATTGTTTTGTCTTACCCATTTTCAATTTAAAACCTAATTCCGAAAGAGCATCATCAATTTGTTTGAATGCATGAATTTCAATATAAAATCCTAAATTCGTGTCAAGTGCATTTAAGATATTAAAACCATAAGCAGTAACTGCAAGTTCCCTCAAGTCGATTATTTTTTCTCTCGAAATAGAAACACGGATCCGTTCGAGCTCTCTCATCCGAATCTCAATTATCTTCTTGGCTCTTTCACCAATCTCACGATGCTTTAGAACGAGAGCATCAAGATTCAGCCCTGTTGTTATACCCCCATTATCAACCGCTTGAATAATCTCCTGAAGAAGTACCTTGGCAATTACTTCTCGAGCGTCCTCAGTTGATTTCAGTGGCCCCAAGGAAAGCACTAATTCAGTGAGGTCTCTATCTACAAAGCCATAATCACCCAAACCAAGTGCATAGAAAACGTCATGTTGAATTCGATAGTCGTGTGGGAATTCTGAAATTACATGATAAAGAAAATCCCATGGATATAGTTGCATGGGGCGAGAGTATCGAGGAGCTCCAATTGTTGAAGCTCTATTTGGTAGCCAAGAGTATATCGGGAAGAATCCAACAACCCCAACATCCTCCCGGTCAAATACTGGAGTTACATCCACTTTGAGGCCTTTGGAACCACCCATTTCTAGTTGCCAAGAACCTTCACAGAATCGAAGAGGAATGAGGTCAATAGATTTTATTCGATTTTGCACTAGATTGAGAA
The DNA here is from genome assembly GCA_016841005.1 of Candidatus Thorarchaeota archaeon. Next base: position 911 of record JAEORG010000283.1, read on the forward strand.
TTTTTAACTTAGGAAAATGACAGTCTCTTAGTGACCTGAGATCAAAGTTCACCAAGTGGTTCTTTTGAAGATTCAATACGCGAAGATTATTCCATGAGGGAAATACAATATCCTCAAGTTGATTCTTATCTAAATACACCTCGCTCAGATTGGAGCATGAAGAGAGAGGGGAGAGGTCGATATGTTGAAGCTGATTATTGGACAGTATTAGAGTCTGTAGGGTTGAACAATTTTGTAATGGTGTGAGGTCTATAGTTGTAACTCCTGCATCACGCAGGTCAATCTTGATAGGATTCTTTTCGAGCTTAATTGTTCTTTCCTTTCCTTTGGTCGTTGTGTATTTGAGTTTGATACGCACTGTTAGGACTCCTAATCAACCATCGGATGTCTCCTTCAAATTCTTGTGTGCACTAATGGTACTTAAATTTTGAAATCACTTTCCCTGGTCACATCTTGTTATGATAATAATTCGCATTGAAGACCTCTTCTGAGCACATATTCCAAAAAAGAGATCTAGTCTTAAACTATCATCCACACAATTTCCTTATGTGATGAGTAATAGAAATACTTATTACGTTTTACATGTAATATATAATTCAGGTGATTGTGGCAGAAGTCGCTAAACTTGCAGAAGAAAAAGATGTGAAAAATGATGAAAAAATGTGAGCTTGATAAGTTGTCAGAAATTGAAAAAATACGTCTTGGATTACGCTTGATACGACAACCTCCATTCATTAGGAAGTCAGACTGATCTAGTACTGGATGGGAGCCTAAGGTCCCGCTCCTTATTTTCAAAGATCAGTTTCTTAGTCCGTAAATCGCGACCTAGACACACCCCATATTAAGAAACCAAAACACTGATGTAATATAACCGTTGATTCTAACCGATTTAATCGAAACTGTGGTCGGTCAGAGTGAAACCACTTGGGACAATAATCATGTGTTTTCCATATGTAGATGAAGAAACAAGGTCCATTCTCCAGTCGGTCATGGAAGATGCAGAGAACTATGCAGATTTCACCAAAAGACTATGCGACAAAGTCCGTGAAGAACCTTCACCTCCATTAGTCGAATACTTCGCTGTTTCCTTTGCCTTTCACATCGAGTGGTATAGTCTGATTGATATATTGCACTCTTCTGGAAAGATTTCTGATCTAGCTTCACCAATATTGCTGATAATAAAGGGACGAAGGGGCGAGCGTGTTAGTTGGGAGGATATGAAGAGTGCTATGATGAGAGCATTAGCAGCGGCTCCCAATGACTGGATTACTTGCCATCTCTATTTGACCTGGAGATTCAAGGCGGAGATTCTATATCCCGAGTGTGATGTTGATATAAAACCAATTGATGCAATCAAGAGAAGCGTGAATGAGAATAGTGAATTGGAGTTCTTCAATGCATATCTTCTGCAATTTGAGGCTTTAGGCTATCTGCGAGAATTAAAGACGGAGGAGGGCATAGCCAAACTAGAACAGGCTCTTGCTGTTACAAGAAGATTCGATGAACAGATATTGTCAACAGATTATCTTATTGAAATTGCCAGCTATATCAAGCACTCGGATCCGCAACAAGGATTAGATCTCTTCGCCCTAGCTAAAGAACTTGGTGAGAAACTGGGATACAAAGACAGAATTGGCATGATTAACCAACAATTGGGTCACATGAAGGGGATTAGGGGTGAAATGGATGCAGCGATAGAAAGTCAAATTGAATACAAAAGAGTCAGGGAAACACTAGGCCTCCCCACAGAGTACATGAGCACTGTCATTGCATTCCTCTATAACCAGATAGGAGATGGAGCTAAGGCATATGAATATACAAAGATCATACTCGATTACCAAGATTCTGTACTCCGACATCTTCCATATACTAGAGTTCAACTATGCTGGGCTTTGATAAATTTGGGCAGATACGAAGAAGCAAAGGTTGAGCTCGTTGCAGCTCAAGCAATTGCTTACAAATCTGGAGCCTCTGAACAATTCTTGTGGGTTCGGATGGTAGAGGGCATTCTTGACAAGGAGGAAGGCAGGTTTGATACAGCGATAGAATGCCTTACCGAGGTGCTGAAATATACCACAGAAGATCCACGCCCTGTCTTTCAAAACATATGTCTTCTGAATCTCACTGAAATTGAGATTGAACTGTTTATTGATGAATTGATGGATGGAAATATAGATACGTCAGGTCCATGGATGCAGAATCTATTCGAACATGCAGAGAAGAACGATTTTCCTGGCATTGTAGCCCGTGCGTTGCTGTTAAAGGCTGAATTTTACAGAAGACAGGGACGGCTCGATGAGGTTCGAAGGTTACTAATAGAGGTCCAGGAAACTGCCAAAACTCCAAGTATGAGATATCTCAATGACATTGCAGTTTCTATGTTTCCGAAGATTTTTGTGTCTTAAAGAGGTAGGGGCAATTTGTTTTTCCTACAC
>JAEORG010000284.1 GCA_016841005.1 Candidatus Thorarchaeota archaeon
ATGCTTGAGCATATCCCTCAGCGACTCTTCCACCTTGAATCACCCATTGATAGTTGATTCTAGTCTTGATAAAATCTGTTAGAGTATTATAACAACGATTCTAGAATTTTAGAAACATCTTCTACATATTTTGGGCAGTTTTTGAAAGCTCCAGAATCAAATGCGTGCTTAACATCAGCATCTGTAATCAGGTCATGATTGATCAACTCGCGGCACAATACGGTACCATTTAGTGCTTTGAATTCATCAAGAAGTTTGACTGCGGCCTCGTTGACCCGTTCTTCCATTGGTGAACCACCGTATTTCATTCCAAGTACCATTATTGCACCATTCAACGCTCCACAGATGTTTCCAGTATGTGCCACTCCACCACCGAAAGCAGATGCTATCTTCATATAAGTATCAAAGTCAACTTTTCCTGAACCGACGAAGTCACCATACGTCGCGAATACAGCTTGAGCACAGTTACCTCTTTGTTCTGCTACGATCTTCTTTGCTTTTTCTGAGAGTTCGGAATTCATGGCTTTACCAAAGCTTGAACTGACATAAGAGTTCGCCCCATATATTCTTACCCTCTCTTAGTTCAAACCTATACCGATACCAGTCATTGTCAAATAAAAGCAGGTCTTGATATAACTCAAAACATGAATTCTGAGATGTTTCTTTTATATAATCGATGGATTATCTAACCTGTAACTCCTAAGAGGCTCAGAAACAAAATGATTGCCAGAAATGGTATGCATCCGATACAACATGAAATCCAGTCAGGCATTTTGATGGGCATAGGTGAATATGTTCTGCCGACTTTTACTTCCACGCCCGGATTCTCACTCCTAAATGCTGCAGCAAAAATGGGTGATGCAAATTTCAGACTTTCTTTCTTGATTCCAAAACTTTCCCTGTATCTGTAATTTACATAGAATGTAGCCCATCCCCCACGTTTTATTTGAGAACTTTCCTCCGATTGCGATATACTCAGTGTGCAAAATATTACCATTAGGAACGACGAAGCAACTGTCAATGCTGAATTTAAACTAGCAAATGGCGAAGTGGATGGAAGAGTGAATAACAAATACATTGAGAAAAAGGAGACTGGGATCAAGATGATTCCAAGCCAAGTCACGATATTCTCCAACTTCTTCACTCTAGGGGCATATGTTTCCCCGTGACTAAATGCTTCTTCCTTACAGTTCGGACAGATATACGATGTGCCCTTTAGATAATGGAAATGATTGAGATATCTCTTTGTTCCTATCCCGCGAACTGTTTCAGAAGTTTGCCCACCAAGTAGCGAGAAACCTTGTACTGTAAAGTCGCTTTGATTTGGGTCACCACAAACAAGACATGCTCTTGGCCAATTAAAGTTGTGAACATAATCAGTCATGATTAACTTCCCTCCACACAATTGTGAGAAACCGTGTTATATATCTGTGACTGACTCTGTTCACTGAGGTTTTTGTCGGACGATTATGTCTTTGTTAATCACTACTCAAGAAATCTCAATTTACATTGTATTGAGAGGATTTTCAAACCTGTGGAAAAAATCACAATAATTTAAACCCAAGACTTACACTAGAAACTCATGCCAAGTGTAGATGTAAAGATGTGGACGGGTCTCTCAGTGGATGCTGCTGAAAGGATAATCACTGGAATAACTAAGGTCTTCGTCGACTTGGGCATTCCAGAGCAGGCTGTTGAAGTCATAATTCATGAGATTCCTAAGACACACTGGGGTATTGGAGGAACACCAGCTTCAAAGGCGCGACCAGATGCCAAATCACCCTAACTGTGGCCTAGGCTTAATCTATCCAAGAGTTAGAGGTTTTCGATTATGAGTGAACTCTCTGTATATAACAATGAAATCATTGAATCACTTAAGCTTCAGTTTCCAGATTTTAATAGAATACATCTAGATAATTTTCAGCAGATACTAGGTGGAGCTGATACAACTATCTATGGTTTCGACTTTATATCAGAAACTGAATCAATTCCATTGATCTTGAGAATATACCGTCCTGCATATTCTGATTCTGCTAGGAGAGAGTTTACTGTGATGCGGAATCTCTATACTGAAGGAATTAGTGTTCCTCGACCTTACATATGTACTGAGAACTCTTCTGCAACGGGTAAATCATATATCGTCATGGAAAGAATTGAGGGCGCTATCTTGTCTAATGTTCTTAATTCTACTCGCTCTACTCCCCGATTCGATGCTCTGTTACAGTCATTTGTTGAGAACCTTGTCTTGATACACTCGATAGATTGGAGAAAGCACCTCAGATTTCTGGATAGTTATGACATAGTTGAAAATTCTCATCACTTCATTGAATATCAAATCTCACACCCCAAACAACTCGTACAAGAATATGGAATCGATACTCTTTCTCCAGTACTCGATTGGCTTGAGGAAAATCAACCTGTACTACAGGAACCATGTTTTCTTCACTCTGATTATCATGCGATGAACGTTCTTGTCAGAAACGATGACTCCTTAGTAACAATTGATTGGTCGAATGCAAAATTGGGTGATTTCCGATATGACCTAGGATTTACGGTTCTGGCGCTCAATTCTATGATACATGACCTGAAGGATAAGATCATCACTATCTATGAGAACGTAGCAGAAGTAAAAGTTCGTGATATTGACTATTTCATGGTCCTCTCAAGCCTATGGAATCTCCTTCGAATCTATTCGGGTGCATTTGATTATCGGATAACACATGAGAATCCCGAAACAATCAGACTCCTTGCTACAGAATACTATGACTATGCTTCAGCAATCATTAAAACAACTCAGGAAACCACTGGAGTATCTCTAGATATATTACTTGACGAACTGAAAAAGGGAAAAGAAGAATGAGAGAGATTTCCCTCTCTCTCTCTATGGTCATTATGAACCATGTCTAATTCTAAATCAACCTCCCCACCAGTCTGGGACCTCATGGTCCACCCAAACGGGATTCGGTGTAATTTCGTCCTCTATGTCTTTTCCACGGCTATCATGAATCACACTATTGAATTCTTCACTCACACTTACTGTCATGTCATTCTCTACGATGACTTGACATGAGAGAAAGACTGCTGGATGATCGAATTGAGATTGACCTGAATTAATCAGATTATCTAAGAGCTCCTGTTGTCTTTGCGTCTTCTTTGTAGGTACACCTTTACGTATGGTGACCCTGCAGGTGGTGCATTTCGCTCTCCCCCCGCATTCATGCATTATGTCGGTTTCATCTATGAGGGCTTTGAGTAGCTTTGTCCCACTCTCCACCTCTATTTCCTTCTGAACATCACCCATGAAATCGACAACTGTTACCTTCGGCATGACTTCAAGAATGATTCTTTCCGACTAAAATGTATTACGTGAGAGTTATTTCTAGTATCTGATTTCCTCTATGAAGAACGAAAAGACATGAAGTCTAGGTGTCAATAGTTTTGCGCAATCCCATATGATTGCCATCAGAATGTTCGACGTGAGATCTTTTAATCGATGCAATGAATTTCCCGCCAATGGGAGATTCCTCATGCGTGAAGGTTCCTCCATAATCTTTCAGTAGGACTTTTACAGCGTATAAATCTAGACCCATTGTTGTTCTTGAAGGGTCCAATGAATCATAAAGAGCTGTCAGAACATCCTCAGAGATAGGTTTTCCTTCATATTGAATGTGAGCAGTCAAATAATCTTGATTCTCTGATAGGCTCACACTGATATTGGATTTTTCCAGCGTTTGGTATATTATGATATACATGATGATATTGAAAGGAATCGTACTGAGTAGTTCATCACCTAACACATAGTCATCATGCATAAACTCGGAGAACCTTATCTCTGGGGCACTGTCTCCAAAGATGTCGTTGATTTCACAGATTGCAGCTTTAATTGCGTCATTTATACTCACAGGAAACAAATCCTCAGTCTGCCTCCCCTTTATTCGTGATAGTATGCTGACCTGCCTATTGATAGCTTCGACATCTTTAACTAGCATCAATGAAGATTGAGAGAATTTCATAATATCCTGCTGATCAGAAGCTGAGCTGAGGAGTTCGAGATATAGTTGTAGTCCTTGAAGCAGATTTCCTACCTTGTGACTCCAAATGCTTAGATAGTACTCACTCTCTCGTTTCGACTCCACTAGTTCTTCAGTTCTCTTTATGACTAGTGCCTTTAAGATTCTAAATGGGTCAACGACTACATCCAACATGAATGAGATGCTTATAATCGCAAATCCCTCTATGTACACAGCCTGCCAAGCGCCCTCCATCACACTTGTAGGACTTGCCTGCATTGAAATAAGAATCCCCGATAAGAGAAGGAGGGCCATCAGTAACCCAAGTGCTAGATGTATACTTACCCGACTCATATAATATGCTCTCAATGACTTGACAAGCGACATAATCAACAACACGGTCAGTAAGGTGAAGAGAACAAGAGCACCGGGTGAAAACTGAAAGGGACCAAAATCACTTGAGGACAGATTGAATAACTGAACAGGAGTGAGTAATGCATAAACTTGTAATATCGGTCCCACGACACCGGTCAGTAGGATTAGTAGTAGTTTCTCATGTTGTCGAATTGGCGCTTCGCTCACAAGCGAACCCAGTAACGGTGATGCTGCAATGGTGAGCCCTGCGAACATTAGAATGAATCTGTTTCTGTTTCTGTCAACAAACGGTGAAAGATTAATGAATGCCGGGCTTGAGATGAGGTAGAGCACACCAGCAATCAATACCGTGATGGAGATCATCACGAGTAATAGGTACATGAAGAGATGCTCCTGCTTATACCGCTCAAGGGAATAAATGATTACTATCCCTGCTGCAATCGACCCCCCCATGGTGTTGAAAGTCAGCCACAGCACTATCTGTCCCTGCGTCAGTTCATACCACATGAATCCGGTCATGATGAATATGATTGGGATTGATAGGAATATGATGAAGAGGACCAGAATCGTGATACTAATCACTCGCTTGTTAGTGGCTTCGGCCATCTCAACCTAACATGATTCCATAAGGTTTCAGATAAGATTTTGGTATCTACTGTCTATCAGTAATTGAAGACATCCTAGAAAATAGTCAATTCATCTACTTTTCTTGCCGAAGACAATTCAAGTGCCAAGTGCTCATCTTTTTGATCGAAGAATCACCACTAGCACTATTAGCACAATTACAATTCCTCCTGCTGTCAGGATCATAGAATACGGGAACAAATCTGTTGGTACCTCAGATGGTGTTGGGGTTCCCGATGATATAGAGGAGGTTGTTGTAGTAGTTTCAGTTGAGGTTGTAGTCTGAGATGTGGTTGTGGTTTCATATGACAGGCGATAGATCTGTCCTGAATGAGTGCACACCAATTCATTCTTGCTATTTTCAAAGAGACCCATATTGTCAATCCCCACTTTGCTCTGAGCGAAGATGTAGGAACTGCTACCATTGACAGGCCAAGCCTGAAGATCGTCGTTTCGACACAGAATGACCGCATCGAGTATGGTTGAGAATCCTATGGGGGGAGAAACTAGGTATGCGAATTCAATGAAATTGCTAAAGAGGATCTGTAGCTCAGCCGTAGCATTAGGAATCTTATACAGAACATTCTCTGCTCGTTCAGCCACATAGATATTTCCAGCTCCATCCACTGCGCAATCACCCCTCGTCACGTTTTCAATCGTTACAATCTTTGAGAAATCATATGGGTTATCCACAGGTAACCTCCACAGATCGAAACTACTATTCATGAAATCGAATGTCATTAGAATCATCTGATTGTTGTTCGAGTCGTAAACAAGCGAATTTGGAAATCCATCTATTAGTCCAGTCCCGACAAACCAAGTTGAGTTCGTGCCATCCGTATTTATTCTGAGGATTAAGACCGAGTCATTGGAAAGGCTCGCGTAGATATGTTCGTCACCGTCTAGTACAAGACTGCCGCAGGAATACGGTAAGTCAGAGACGAATACATCGAAAGAACCTGCGTCAATTTGATAGATAGTATCCTCTAAGCCTAAGAGTAGTAGTCCGTTCGATGTTTCAATGATTGGTTTCACGTTTACGAGGGGGGTCAGTCGTTTAGCCTGAGTATCACTGGGATCGTACTGAACTATGCAAGCACCACCACCGGGTGTGCCAAGAACGGATTCGAATTTTTTGGACCAGCTAATTGGACCTATTCCGTAAGCAGCATTCATGATGTTCTCAAATGCGGAGCCATTGTATTTGTAGAATCCACGATTATTGCCCTCAGCAACGAGATAATAGAGGTCTCCAAGAGGACTTGTAGCAATACCAATACCCTCTCCAGTACCAGGAATCGCAATACCAGAGATGAGTGTGGTTGTTGTGTTTGTTGTGAAGTTGAGGCGTGTTATCCTTCCCGGAAAGGTTTCTGAGTAGTAGAGCAGATTGAGTGATGTATCCAATGCAATCTGGGAGCAACCAAGAATTCCTGTCCGTATTGTTGAGATGTATTCGCCATTGGCATCAAAATGATAGATGCTCGAATCGTTCTCAGAGCTAGCAGTATAGATTGAGTCATCTGTAGGATCCACGGTCAAAGTAGTGAAACTAACATTCGATGGATACTCTTTGATTACCTGCAGTGCTCCTTCATTTGAGATGAAGATGGCCCGTTCTCCAATACCAACTATTCGATCCGCATTTGGCTGGTATCCAATAGCATCCAAGGATATGTTTCCTGTCGACAGGTATGTTGAAACACTTCCGTTCAACTGAAGTTCCATAATCTCACTCATTGCCTTATCAAGCACAAGAACCTCTAACGTGTTTGTTTCACAGATAGAGATTGGACCCAATGGCCTTGTCTGATAAACAGTTTCTGAACTCCATCCCTGAGGTAAGTCAGTCACTGCATCAAGATATGTATCATCACTTGGTGCAAAAAGACCTATTCCATTGTTTCCTGTATAAGATACAAGCAAAAGCAACAGTGAAAGAATAAGGACAACTGCATTCTTAGCCAAGTTATCAGGCTCCATTTACAGAATTAAACTGAAGGTATAACCAGCTTATTATTTTTCGCCCTCACTTGTTTCATCCCTTATCGAAGCTAATTCTCTTTTCCACCTTCTGATTATTTTAGAGAGCGGAGTTCCAAGAGTTTGAATACTATCGTAGTTTGATTCTCCCAATCCTCTTTCTACTGCGTGTTTGAGATATGATATACTATAAGGGTCTAAACCTGCAATTTTTGCTGCGATGAAATCAAGTGCAAGAGGGTCTTGGCTGGCAAGAATTGTATTGAGATTGAATGGCTCTTGACCTACTGTATTTGTCATATTTACATCATTGCTTACGACTATACCATCAATAATGTTGAGAGTTGGTATGAGTACCATGTTAAGGTCAACCAATCCCTGAGATAGATTCTTGTGAATTCTCCTTTTTTCTCCACCTGGGCTCCACCACTGACGATAGGCAGAATGATAATACTTACTCTCGGTGTTCAAGAACACTTGAGAGAGTTGAATGCAGAACCCAGTAGGACGGCGGTTTGAATAAATCGCTCTTCCAGGAAGGGCTCCCATAAGATTCTTGACTGCCAAGCTAGCCCAATCACTCTTTCCTGGAGTTTGTCTGTATAGTTTGAGCTTTGGTACATTGATTAGCACATCACAATCAAGGATTACTCTAGGAATTTGTAGCTCTTGGACTGTCTGCCCTCCTGGAACAATCACATTTCTGGTTGGGCTTTCATTCAAGTCTACTAACTTTATGTCATATTTCTCAGCCAATTCAACGTACCCACATGTTCTAAAGGCCAGTCTGGTGTCAATACAACCTGACCCCTCGGCTATGCTTACATCTAAAGCATCCCTGTCTTGGCATAGTTCTATAATAGCTTCAACAATTGGCGGGTCCGTTGTGAATCCTGTAAATGGAGGTAGACCAAAAACCAAGTTTGGTTTAATTACCACTTTATCCTGTGGTTGTACAAAACTCTCAATTCCGCCAATTAATCGAACTGATTCTTCTACAGCGATTCTAATACAATCATTTTGCACAATGGATACAAAGGTCACTACCACAGCCCACCTGCATTTCAAACAATGGCACTGTTTATTGACATCTTACCAAGTACATACAATACTCTCCTTTAACCAATTGGGTTTGATTCAAAAGATTTGAGCACATCAAGGAATAAAAAAGGTGGAGGCATCTTGATTTGCACCAAGCGCCTCCCAGCTCCGCATTTCATTGCACCTATGTTGGATTTAGTTGATTCTGAAGGCTCCTGGTGCAAAATGCGGAGCTCCTACAAATGGTCCTGATTCGTACCAAATGATCTGACCGTTCATATGTACACTGCGGCCCTCATATATTGAGAAGCTCCCAAATGCCATTTCGACATTGCCATTCATGTGGTAGTCATTATTCTGAAAATTCGTCTGACCTCTGTCATGTCCCCATAGAACTAGTTCGTCCGGGTTGTTCATCGGCAACCAATATGACCAAGCAAGTTCATCTGCAGTCGGTATCTCTGGAAAGCTAAGATCGCCCATGTCATAGATTGCCCAGATTTCCTCGAAGAAATGTATCCGTCCTTTAAGATTTCCCGGGTCAGTGACAAACGACTTGCCAGATCCGATGGCGAAGAACAACATTCCATATTCTTTACCATCGATGATTATAGTTCCGACCCAGTCAGGAACTTTATCTCCTGCTCCTGGCCAAAGTAAATTAAACTCCAAATCCATAGAACCAGTCAGAGGTTTTGTAGCCTCTACCTGTGGAATTGAAACCAAAGCAAGTGATAAGGCAAACAATACTAGTACAACACCAATTTTTCTCAGTCTATTCATCTCCCAATTGATCCTTTTACACTAAGTTAAACGAATCCTGTTTTATCGAAGTAATGCAATACACCAAGTTGCTCGCTCCGACTAGTATATTGCAATCTATTGTATCATCTTCTAGAATATCAAAGGAAGGGAGAATGCGAGTAGCAAAAAAAGTAAAATATACGGTATATTAGCAACAATATGCAACATACATTGCGAAATGTTCACTAAAAATGGGATTTTGTTATCAAAACGCTGTATAAATTGCATAAACTGTTGGGAATGTGGTAAATCACATAACTTTCAAACTCATCTGAGTCGTATCTATGAACTACTCTTCAATCAGTATACACAACTACTGTCCACATATATAAGACCGCCAAAAGCACAACAAGCCAGGCGTACAGATAGGCATAGGCAAGAAGCCTAACGGTCTCTACATACACAAGGAAAGTGTCGTATGTGCCTAAGAACAGAAGTCCTAAGGCTACAGTGACCTTTGTTGCACATTCCGAGTCTATCAATCATGAATCCTCCTTCGATGCAGGTGACAGATTATAGATATCCGTCTTCTAGAATATCAAATGACAGGAAAGCGTTCTTAGCAAAAAAAGCAGAAAACATGGCACATTAGCAACATTATATCTTACTCATTGCGAAATATTCAATTAAAAGGGAATTTTATTAACAAGTCGTTGTATATAATTGCATAAGCTGTTGGGAACGTGGTATCTCACATCGCTTTCAAACTCATCTGACAACTTAGAATCGTTTCCCGAGTCAGCGGAAGCATGGTGAGTAGTGTGGATTCAGTGGATTGGAATTTAATCTGCGAATTGTGCGGCGATGGTAGGATGAGCTACCAAAAGCTTGCGCGAAAACTCAATACTTCACCGAATACTGTCAAGAATCGTATTCATAGACTTCTCGATCAGAAACTGCTTAGAGGCTTTGTAGTCATTGTGAGCATGGAGATGTTAGGTGCAGAACATGTACATGGCGTAATTTCTACAGATGGCACTGAGCAAGTAGTGGAGTTCATGAAACAAGTAGCAAAACAATGTATAGTATGTGAGATTTATCGCACCGGTGATATGCGCTATGAATACTGGGCGATGGTGTCAGGCGCTTCTGAAACATTGGGTCTCAAAAAGTATCTTGAAGATCTAGAAGGAACTATAGAAGTAGAAATGAGACCTGTCATATTTCTCTTTCCAAACAAATCCCCCAACTATCATTTGAATACGAGAGGAAAGAAGGTCACGTTCACTCGTCATCAGTTAAGAGTGCTGAGGTGTTTATACGAAAACGCTCGAATGCCAGTTGCCCAAATGGCAAAGAGAACAGGCTTTACTCCAAGACGGATCAGGAAAGTCTTACGCGAGTTGGAAGAAAGTGGAGGTATCCACATTACAGTTGGCTACAACATATTCGCATTGGGAGATATGGAATATCGCTTGAAATTCCATTTTGATTCGTCACAAACAAGCGCTCAGGAGATCATTATGGATTTGTACCAAAAATACCCGGATGAGTTCTGGTGGTCCAGTATTACTACCAATGAACCAATTGTAGACATAGGTTTTATCATTGATCGCCCAGGTAAAGCGATACCTATTATCCGGGATCTAAAAGAAGCTCCTTTCATTAAATCGATGGAGGACTATGTTTCTTATCCAAGAGTTGTTGGCAATCTTTTTCCTCTTCGTCGAAAGTTGGAAGAAATACTACTTGAATCTGGCTTGCTGGTTGAGTCTGACCTAATTAGAAGAAGCACGTTCGGAACAGAGTCCACTTTGTAAAAACCTCAATCCGATAACAAGTTTTAGGGATATGTTCCCATGAACTGAGCTTTTCCAATTTTATGTTTCTCACATCTATCTTTGAATTCTTTCTTACTCACTCCTTCAAGCCTAGGGACATCTAATGCATAGAGAGTGAAGACATATCTATGAGTCCCTGATGGTGGTGCAGGTCCTCCCCATCCGATCCTACCGAAACCATTCTGCAATTCCATTCCCGGAACAGGTCCACCCCTGGGAATCTCTTTGACTCTCGTGTCTATCGAATGAACTATCCAATGAATCCAATCTCCAGATGGAGCATCTGGATCATTACAGAGAAGGGCTAGACTCTTGGCCTCTATCGGAACGTCCTCCCAACTAATGTGTGGACTGATATTCTTATTCCTGTAACCAAACTCTCTAGGGATTGTCTTTCCATCCTCAAAATCGTCACTGTAGATTTTCATTTCTGTCACGTCTGTATACTATTTACGGGGTAGCATCTCAATCTTTGCATCCATTATTTCCCGCACACTGTATATACGGGGTTTGGTGTTGTATCTGCAGGACTAGATGGGATTGAGAATATATTCCTGCTATTGATGACTGCTGGCCCTGTAGGTTTTGCTAGTTGGCTTGCAATTGCCCACTCAAGCTTTGCCTTTACCAAGTTCCTCTTCATGTATACAGCTATGGCTTGAACGGTAGTAGGGTTTGTGTTGAACAGAACTCCTATCGCTGCATATCTGATGTCAAGTCAGATTGTTTGAAGAATGTCATAATCCTTAATACTATTCAATGGAATTATTGACTGTGATCGTATGGTTAGGAGAGAGATAAGAGTAGTTTCTATACTCTTAATTGGTCTATTCATGATTGGCCCTGTCGGCCTATCAGTAATGGAAAACTCAAGCCTTCTTAACATGCCTGTTCACAAGGACATCGTCATACTTCAAGTAGGAATGGATGATTCTGTCATATCAGCAAGTCATACTATTCAGAGGACATTAAAAGAACGAAATGACGGAATTCTTTTGAAAGACGCATCAAAGGGAACGTTAGCATCTCAAATCACTTCATGTTTGGATAATTCCGAAGAAGCGCATCTTCTCAAGTTTCATGTGGTTGAGACCTCAGTCAACGAACTGAGTCCCAGCATATCTGATTATCGTGCGTCATTGGTGATTGTCGTTGGACATGGAACTGAAGATGGTATTGTAGATGAAACATCATCTTTATCCTGGACAAATGCAGTAGAGTCGATTTCCGAAGTTGAACAGGTAGCAACAATCTTCGCGACTTGTTATGGATCGAATGGTGCTGAACTTGTGGAACGAGGGTTTGGACTATCTGGAGTAGTTGATGCAATTGCTACAGCATACATTGCATCAGCAGTAGCATTGGCAGCTTTTGATGGCCGAGAATCTACATCAGTTAAGAATGCTGCACAATCAAGTATACACCGAGGAATAGCGGTTGCATCTGGTGAGGCTGAGCCACTACCACTTATACCTGTACCCGATTGGTGGTTTCCACTAAAACTCGGACTGGTTGCTGTTCTCACAGCTGCATATTATTTCATTGCGCCTACAACGGCTCCTGAAACTGCGACTGAGGTAGGGTGGATACTTGCAGGGATTGCATTCATTATCACTGTGATTGCACTCATTGCAGCGGCTATCAATTGGATATTGGATCTGATAATACCCTGGGTCACTGCTGATATTGCAGGTCTCTTGGGATTACTCAAGAATTTCACAGGCTTGATAGCTTCCTATATTGGAGGAGCTATTGCGGCATATATCAATGGTGGAACTCCGCACCCAAATCTGTTCACTTGGTATGATCAATTTAAAGTGGCAAAAACTGGCCAGCTAGTGGCTGAAAGCGCAACTGCTGTAGATCCTGATCCGATAACACGTGGGATGTTTGCAGCAAGCACAGCGATTCTCATGGTAAGTTCAATTGATCTATTGGTGACATTTGCTTGTGTATTGATTCCAGACCCACCACCTCCGCCACCTCCACCACCGCCGCCGCCACCGCCGCCACCACCATCTGGCGGTGGGGGATCAAAACCTGGTGTGGTAGTTGGTATAGATTAAACTGTTTAGGGGTTTCTTATGAGCGAAGTCAAATTCTATCCTAACATCCGGAAACTTATATCGCAAGTGAGAAACCCCCCCACCAATGTTTCAAAATTCGGGAATGCAAATGCATTCCTCTTTCTCTTTTTTGTGGTATTTGCCACTCAAGTGGAAAAAAGCGGTATGGCAAGTCCAGATGGATATGCATCCTCTACATCTATCATTGGCCTGATTATTTTCCTATTCTTATCGATGATATTCGAAATAATTACTGCGATGAGTATGGTCATAGCTGCCCAATGGCGATTCTCAATGCCTGATTATCTAGGTATTGGTGTCCTCCAAGGAGTTGAGGATTCTGAGAAGTTGTACAGAAATACCCTAGTTCGATTCTATAGAAATCAGGAAATCAACAAGACTATAACCTTCTCCACATTGACTGTAGCTGGTGTAGCACTGGTCTGGGCTCTGTATGATTCTGTGGTGATGACGAATCCGATTCATGACTTAAGTATCGCTAGTGCAACAATTACGACCCTTGTGATGACTGGTCATCTGATTCTAAGTTATGTATGTTCTACTAAAAGGGAAAAGTGGGCATCTCTTTCGAATGAAGAGATTAATGATGTTGTTCAGAATCGGTTTAAGAATTATCCGAATATCGAAGAGGAGATTCCCTCAATTGACGAATTAGAAGAATTACTCGAGAGCGCTCGCTTGAGTGATCGAAACGCTCTTGGTGCAGCCAATTATCTGGAAACTGTGCTGCATTCATCTGCACGTCGTTTGGTTATCATTTCTATAATCATTGGTGTGTGTACATTTCTAATTCTTTTGTGATACTAGAGATTCGAAGATTTCTCCAGTCATGTATATTTTCAACCTCTAAGAACTTGCATGCAAAAGACTAATCTCAAAGATATGCAATCAGTGATGTTTAGGTTGTCTGGGAGCTGGATGCGAAATGAAACCGATTGGAAGCATTACGCATTTCTATAGATGCAATAAGTATTGCATTCACAAGTCTCCATTATATTGATTATAGAACTTAGGAGGAACATAAATTTCTGAAAGGGAATAACGCTGACTGTACATGATACGAAAGAATTCCAAACCAAGATTGATTCTTTCACTCGTAAGAGGTGGTTCTTTCTCTTTTTTTTGATTTTACAAGTGCTCCCACCTTTCACCTCTAAACCTATCAGCCCTGAACAGATGGGTCTTGTAATAGGCACCGTACTTTCTCAAGCAATCGTTTACGAGCTCGGAATTCTTTTCCCGATGTTCAAGGCACTCGCGATTCTCATGATAGCTTCTGTTTTCTTCTTGAAGAATCGGGTATCGAAACTCTTTAGCATATATGTAGGTGTTTTCTATATTCTTGTAGCTTTTCTACAAAGTATCGCCTATACTAATGAATATGGGCTTGTCATCGTAACAACGAATCTGCTGATGTTTCTGTTTGTAGGATTTGTGTGGTTCTGGGAAGCATTGTCCCAAAAGAATGATTTCGACACAGTCCATCTTGATAGTTCAAGAATTTGGATTCTTCCTTTCACTGTTTTGGCATTTTGGTATCCTATTGACATAGCCACGATGATGCCGGACTTCAATCCTGTCTTGCTCTTTACAAGCATGGCTGGACTTGCTTTTTGCCTGATGACTCCCGTATATCTCTCAGTCCTAATCCTCTACTACCCAAACATCAATATTGCGACTTTTAGGGTGACTAGTTTTGTCGGAATGATTCTCGGCTTTTACAACATCTTATCAAACTTCATCATCGATCCGGAACTCTTGTTCTGGAATGGAATTCTCCATATTCCCCTGACAGTAATTTCTATCTATGCATTCATACTCTCATTCAGACAATTAGCTTCCTATCATGTAGAAATACACTTGAATACAGAGTCAAGAAACTACCACAATGAACAGGTTTCATCCATTTTAAAACTTAAATGCCTGACATTCTGTAAATAGTGCTGTGTCCTTAGTAGCCATTGTAAAGGGAGAACGTGGAGTTGAGCCCGTATTTAGAGCAATGGACTTGATTCCATTCAGAGAAACCCTCGAACCATATGATACTGTCTTAGTTAAACCAAATCTAATCACAGGTCACACTTTCGAAACCGGGATAACGACTGATCCTGTAGTGGTTGAAGCGGTGATCACGAAGGTCATGGAACTTGATAAGAAAGCTATCGTGGTAGAAACGGAGGGCGGAACAACATCTCCAGACGAAGCAATCATTGAAACAGGAATGATGGAAGTAATCAATCGATTAGGTGTTGAATACATCAACATGAGCAAGCTCGATGATAAAGTCGAATTAGAGGTAGAGCGCCCTCGCGCTATTGAGAAGTTCAAAGTCGCCCGAATCGCTGTGGAGTCAGCTATCATCACTGTACCATCAATGAAGACCCTGCATCATGTAACTATCACTATGGGATTGAAGAATATGTTCGGTATGCTCACGACACGGAACAAATACTCCATGCATCAATATGGAACGAATAACTTCGTTTACGATATCTGTAAGACCCTACCACCCACTCTGAGTGTCATTGATGGCTTCTACGGCAAGTCTGGTCGTGGGCCATGGAGTGGTACAGCAGTGAAGATGGACACCATCATAGCCAGCGTCGATCCAGTAGCTGCAGATGCAACAGCTGCAAGATGCATCGGCATCGATCCCTATGCTATTGATCATGTTAGATGGCTCCACGAGGCGGGCATGGGAGAAATCTCGAATATAGAAGTCGTTGGTGATAGCATAGACGCTGTCTATCAAAAATGGGATCTAGACTAGGAGTATGTGTGGAAATGGATTTAATTATCTTACCAGAACCTGAGAGAAGAGGTGGCAAACCACTACTGGAAGCACTGCAAATCAGACACACAAACCGGAATATTGGTCCGAGAGAGATTCCATTACAGGTTCTCTCAAACCTCCTCTGGGCAGCCTTTGGAGTTAATCGAGAGAAGGCATCTTTCAAAAAATCCGGACGGACAGCTCCTTCTGCAAGTAATTCACAAGAAATTGATCTTTACGTTGCTTTGAAGGACGGTCTATACCTGTATGAGGCAGTACGTCATCACCTAACTCCCATTGCTGCAGGGGACTTTAGCATGATGTCTGGTCAGGGTGGTGCGTCGAAGCTCACAAGGAATACACCGGTAAACATCTTCTATGTTGCAGACCTTGAACGTTATGATCTTGGACCTGACCAACCTGACCCGAGGATTGGTGACCCAGAAGTCCAAAAATCGTATTACTACACAGATACAGGATTTATTGCGCAAAACATCAACCTGTTTGCTGCTTCAGAGGGATTGGCTACTTGGTTCCATAACTGTGATAAATCTAGTATCAGAGCCGAATTCAATCTTCGTCCAACTCAGCTGATCCTGTTCACACATACAATAGGATTTCCTGCGTGAATTTCCACAGTGTGGTTAAAACCCATCTGTTCCTAACGGGAATTAACGCGTCTTTATGTAGAGTAGAGAGGTTGATTAGTAATTAATGTAATCTGTCCACAATAGGAGCTACAAGATTGACACGCATTGTTGAAGTCTTATTGGATAGTTTCAAACATGAGTCAAGGCAAGCTAGAGTTGTAATTGACGTTGCTAGAAATGTCAAATCTGGATTCAAGCCAAGTGAGGGTTTGAGGACTCTTGAAGAGATAGTGAATCATCTCGCAGAGATCCCAACATTGGATCCGAGGTTCTATTCAGGCGAAATTAAGTCAGTGGAACATGCTCAGAAGATGGAGAAGGACCTGTGGCGAAAAAATATCGATGACTCCTTGGCTCTTTTCGATGAAGGGGTAGAGGGCGTCATCGAGAGATTCGAAGAGATGACTGACGAGCAGTTGCTTGAAGAGAATCTACAATCTTTCTACGAGAAAGGACCACTGCATAGCTGGGCCTATTATATTCCTGAAATTACTCGACACATTGCTATGCACAAGATGCAGTTGTGGATGTACCTTAGACTCGGTGGCCTTGATGTCAACATGATGACATATTATGGAATCGCCTCTGAGTAGTCACATATCTTCTCAGCAGACCAAATTAGACGTTTAACTCCAAGATACAACCTGAACTTGGTAGAATACTTCAGGAGGCTCTTGAGAGTGGCCAGCGTTTTGACTCTGCTCAATCCTTAGTGCTTTACCTCTTAACGCCTACGATTAAAGCGCGACTATCAAGGTCTATCTTTTCAAAAGTGATATTCGAAAATCCTGCTTTTGATAGAAATTTCGTGAGGTCATCTACCGAGTATTTACACATATGCGGATAACGCATTCTCGCCTGTTCTTCATCCATCCCAGTTTTTACCATACTTTTAACAAAGCCCTCAGGATTTCCAGAAATGAAATCGAAGACAGCAAATAGGCCTCCTGGTTTCAGTGCCTTGAGTACTTGTGAACAAAGGTCACTTGGATCTTTTATTTCGTGAAACATATGTCCTGCAAAAGCTAGATCGATGCTGTCTGGTTCCAGCGATGTCTGCGAAACATCAAAGTTAAGCTTCTGAAGCATGAACTGCTCTTTTGGCAAAATTTCACTGAGGAAATGTGATGCCTGTTTAAGCATGTTCTCGCTCTCATCAAAGCCATACACATATTTTACCTGAAACTTCTTTACCAAATCCACGAGTAGAAGTCCCGGACCGCAACCAAAATCAGCTATTACTTCTCTGGGATTGGATCCAATCGAACTGAGTAGAACATCCCAGAAGTGTTCATGATAACTCAAAGGGTACCGCTTGATCATTCTCTGAACCCGTTCTTCAGAAGACCAATCTCTTTTGCCAAGATTACTCAATTTCATCCTCAGAGGGAAGCTACTTGGTTTGGTATTTGAATTAGCCTATTGAGGTTCAGGTAGGAAATCACGTCCAAAGATTTCTCTGGCCATGATGATTTTTCATCGTTTTCTTGCACGATTTCTTCTGGACTTCCTGTCCATGATTTTTTGAAAAAAGTAAGAAAGAGAGGACAAGCCTCTCTAAATGAAATCTGATAATCGATTACGCGGCGGCTTTTGCCTTATCTATCATGCACTGAAAATCAGGTCGGGCTAATTTGAGTTTGTCATGAGCCTTCTCTAAATCGCCCAATATCTTGGATCGTTTTTCCTCTGGCCAGTCATATACTTGATTAACTATACCTTGGTAGATGTCATTATCCATTTCTTTTGATACTAGTAAGCCAGCTTTTGCTCTGCCGATGAATATTGCTTCTCGCTCTTTTTCTGTCCTTTTAGTAAGGGCTTCAGCAAGTGCGCATTGGAAAGTAGATCTCCTTTTCTCATCGAGCTTGGACATTCCTTCCACCATCCCCTTAACGGACATAGTTCTTTGCTCTTCGGGTTGCGAGGCTATCATCTTCAATCTATCAGTTAGCATTGATTGTTGCTTCTCTGGCGGAGAATCCGCAATCATCTTTGTCATTTTGTATGCATCGTTTTCGTGATTCATTTTAATCACATTTTCCTTCAAAAATAAGAGTTAATGACCGAAATCACTGACCCGTTATAAATTAACAATGGTTAATTAACTTATATGTGTGGTTAAATGCTTGTTTTATTAAAAATGCTTGAAAAACAAAAAGGTGTACATCGAAAAGAAGATTTAGGGAGCTTTGGGCTCCCCTGGTAGAACTGTAATTAGAATTCTTTTGCTGACATGTTGTTCTCGGTATTGATGTCTTCAATAGCCTCTTCAGCATTTGAGATTTCACCATATTTACCGATATTCAGTCTGAGATTTCCTCTGAAAATTCCTGTGTACCCATTCTTGAGAACATAGGTGTTTCCAGTAGTCATATTGTCAATAGTCTCGTCCCAAAGTGGTATAGTTATTGTACCAGTTGAATCGCCAACTACTGCATCTGCAACACGGTGTGTCGCTCCGTCTCTTCTAGATTCGACTTCACGTTCATCACCAAGTTCCATAACTTTGAAGGATATAGTCAAGTTTTTCATCTGTGGCTTTAATTCAGCCACTGTAGCCTCAATAGGCTCTCTGTCGTAACTCATATGTATCACTCACTTATGCAATTAGCATAATTGATTGCAGGCAGTCAAAAAAAGGCGAAATCATCTGGGGAGAGCGAAAATGTTAGAACAAACACGAACTCTTTTGGAGAAGGCGCATCTTACTTGTATTTCCTGCACGTGTATTTGAAAATCAAATGCTTATAGTACTGTGCATTGTATCCCCTTCTAGTCAGAACAGAGAATAAAGATGAAGGCGCAAAAAGTTTACTTTGAAAATGAGAATTCCATCCTCCTCACTTGACGATATGGGATGTAATCAAGTCCGGAGAAACCACTTTCAAATGAAATTGGCGGAGATAGGTCGTTATTTAGGATTAACCAACAGACGATTCCTTCGGGTTTTATATAATGGATGAAGAACAAGATTTTCCAATTCTTGAAACTGAGCGACTAATTCTACGACAATTACTAGAAAGCGATGCAGAACAATGGCATCGAAATCTATCAGATTATGATGTAGCTGGACTCATTGGAATGGATCCCTTTCAGAATGTAGCGGATACGAAAGAGATCATAATCAGTTTCTCCAATCGCTATGAGAAAGATATAGGAATGGCATGGGCAATAACACTAAGGGGAACTGGAGCTTTCATTGGCACTTGTAGTTGGGAAAACATCGATAAGCACAACTTCTGTGGTGAAATAGGATACGATCTTCTCAAAGACTATTGGGGTCAAGGATACATGATTGAATCCCTTAAGCCTATGATAGAGTATGGTTTTACAAAATATGAGTTAAATCGTATAGAAGCCCATACGGCAGCCGTCAACGAAGCTTCTAGGCGTCTTCTAAAGCGACTGGGTTTTTCTCTTGATGGCATTTCTCGAGAGTCTGCATTCTTCAGAGGGGCATTTAGAGATGGCTGTTTGTATTCTTTACTCAGAAGAGAGTGGAACGTGGAATAAATAGGAAGAACAATAGTATATCTAACAACAAATAATACTAGACTTCCAGACCTAACCCGTTTTGCATAGGTTAACCAAGCTCTTGATCAAGAACGAATTGAACTAGTTCTGTCATGTTTCCGAAACTACTCTCATAATATACATCAGGCTGAACACATACTTCCTCATTTGCTTCTCCAGTATAATCGATTCCCA
The DNA here is from genome assembly GCA_016841005.1 of Candidatus Thorarchaeota archaeon. The sequence goes on from JAEORG010000284.1 coordinate 19,840, forward strand.
TCCCAGGTGTGAATCTCACAAGTAATTTCGAATTTGGAAGGATGTAGTAGATTGGAGAGTCGCTGATTCCATCTCCCCCCGATGGTGTACCATAAAGCTTGGCAAATCCTGTTTCCTTGCAGAATATGGCAAAGGCATCTGTAGCTGAGAATGTTATTCCATCTATAAGAACAACAATCTTTCCTTTGAAATCAATATCACCTGAGGGTTCTACTGTTTGTGTATAATCATAGATTGTATAGTCATCGCTCATGACCTCAGGAGGTAGCTTTTCGAAACTATCTTTGAGAACAATATCACCTATTTCTGCTACTTTCCGAAACATCTCTACATAATCACCCGATCTGAAAGCAAGATACATCTTACTGCTCAATTTCGTTTTCGCAAGAGGTGCGATTACATTACGCATCCAAGGTTCATAGGACCCTCCTTGGTTACCTCGGACATCGATGATTAGGAGCTTATAATCCTCAATCTGTCTGTAGAACTCCATTAGGACCTTGTTGTCGTCGTCTGCATGGGAATCTTCGAAGTCGCCAATACGAACATATCCTGCCTGTTTTTCAGGCCATACTTCAGTTTCCAATCTGAGTACAGGATACACAGTAGTGAGAGAATACTGAAATTCATAGTCTGATTCGAAGACAACGTTCTTTCTTAGGCTAGCTTCTGTTTCTATTGTGAACTCTGCATCTGGTCCGAAATGCTTAGGCTGTATTCGGAAGAGGTAGAATAACTCTCTCTTGAAATCCCAGTTAAAAATTCCCTTTTCATAACAAGATTTGACAGCTTCGTGGATTGGTACGTCATTGACTGCAATCACTCGTGAATGAATGCCATATTTCTCCTCCCATTCTCCATATCCTGCTTCAATAACATAATCTCCATTGTTATACCAAAACTCAGCATCAAAGTTGAGAGAATTGCGTTCCTTTAGGAATTCATCGATAATGGGTTCCCAATACTTGTAGTAATTCTTCAAGCTCTCACTGAAAATTTCACTGAATGGTGCTGTATTCCGATAGTATTCGACTTCGTAGAAACCATTCAACCATCCTGGGGTAATAATTGACGCGTGCCCATTTTGCAATGCTTGGACCGCATCGAACATGACGGCAAGATAGTCCAAGGTTGCTTTCCCGTTTCTTATTCTGTCACAATAGTTTTCATAGAAGTCAAGCCATCGATAACCAAGTTGTCGCTCTTTCAATTGTATGTAGGGATTGTTATCACGCATTATGGAAAAGAGTGCTTCAAGATCTTCTATCCATTCATCTTCTGTCATATCTTGAGGATGAATGTCATGAAACGTAATTTCGGAACCTGATGGCATAGCTTCGATAGGCTTTGCTGATTGATTTATGTTTCACCATGAACGCTACAAGAGGTCTGATTTGGTAGTTGTTGAAGAATCTGGGATCAATAATTTGAAGTCTGTTTACTAAGATATGTCATTAGGTAGTCGTAAAACAAACTCGCAGACATTGTCTCCGTTTATAATCGACTTGATGACTTCTACATGCACAGATTGACCTAATACAGATTCCCAGAAATTCTTGAAATATCCTGCACTGCATCCGCAGAAGACCGGATCAATTGGTTGTTCTTCTTCCTTAAGCGCATCCCTTATCCAAGGGTTGTGACAGAAGTAATACCTCCGCATCTTCTCATCAGTTTCCTCTAAGTATTGTTTTGCTTGATATGGGATCTTTGTGATGGTCACTCGGTTTCCTTCACGGATTCCCCCCTCTATTGATAATCGTGCCTTAACATAGGCAAGGACTTCTTCAGTAATCTCCTGTGTGAAGAAGAGTGAATCTTCCTTAAGGTGTCTTTCTAGTTGGTCAACTAGATTTTGGTGTCTTATTCTGAGAAACTCATCAATGTTGCTTAGCTCTTTGTATGTCTGAGCTGGTTGTATATAGGAGTCAGTGTATTTATCTCTAAGACCATTTTCAAAGAAAGTTTTGCAAGTTTCTGAGTCATACTTAGCGAGGAATCTATTGACTATGATCTTAGTGAATCTTGCTTTATCGCTGGGACGTATCCCTAGTGGAGGGATTCCAACTCCCTCAAATATCTCATCTGCAACTTCTTGACTGAACTCACTCTGAAGTCTCTCATAGAAGTTAGGCATCATCTCTCTTCCATCAAGAATCTCAAGATACGTTATGATCATTGATTTGTTCTTCAAAAAAGAACCGTATCTATACAAAGCTGCATATGCTTCGAAGGTATTCCTTCTATTTTCAATCAGAATTTCTGAAAATCTATAGAAGCTCTCTTCTGTTGCATTTTCAAGTGTTTCATTCTGGTCTTCAAGAAAAGAATATAGCTCTTCTATGAGTTTTATAGAAGCATCAATTTGCTTCTCTTTAATATCTCTCTTCTGTAGATACTCTTTGAAATTCTCAATATTAGGTTTCATACCAAAATATTGTTGAATTTTGATTAATAGCGAATAATAAGAACGCAATTTTTGAAGCGTTAATGACTTCCAGTACTAGAATGATAAGAAAAAGAAAAATCAGGGAGCACATTGCTCCCTAGTTAATTATACTAAAGTATCGTCATCTCCGAAATCTAATGAAGTAGATAACTAAGATTACAACCACTGCAATTCCTACAACACCAAATAGGATGATAACAGTAAGATCTGTTGCTGGAAAGTCTACTGTATCACTCACAACAACATTGTCAATAGCTGGACCGGTTTCGGATCCGAAACAAAAGTCAACGGACGTGGTGTGAGTCGTATCTTCTACTGAAATCTGAGCAGTACCATTAACGTATACTGTGAACAATCCTGATGTGCTTCTTGTCACTACTATATTTTGCCATCCCGAAACACCATCTGAAGGTTCATACCTACCAATTATCTCAGAACCAGGGGTTGGTCCATGCTTGGCGAGTAAGATAGCTGGTGCAGTCGTTGTGGTTGGAACAGAATCAGTGCAAACAATGATAGAATACGCATATTCCATGGTTGGGATCAGACTCATGTCACCTGCAATGAAGAAAACAACCGAATAATGGAAGGAATTGTCTACTGCATTCAAATCGAAACTCCAGGTGCCATACACAACTGAGCTTGAATGCACTGCGTAGCTGTATATAGGATCTGCGGATGTTGCTTTCAATGTATTATCCGCAGCAGAGAATTCTCCTGTTGCAGTTGTGAGTGGGAATGTTGAGAAATTGAGTCCGTATATTGTCCACGAATTGTAGTTCCCATCATTGAAGTCATCTGACCAGACAGTGGCTGCGTCACATGATATGGGTAAAAGTATCGAAGAAAGGAGAAGAGCTACCACAGCATAACAAAACACTTTCAATGACTTGATAGAACACATATCTAATAATACCCTCCTTTAGCTATTCAATTAGATATTTCTCAAATATTATCTTTAAATTGACATACCTTTGATAAAAAATCACTCTTAGTTTGTGTAAGCTCAATTTTTGTTTTGGAAATAGAGAAGAAGAATGAAGGAGCTCAGAGTTGAATCTCTCTCATTTTCATCAATTGCATCACATTATTCTCGTTTGTGTTGAGAAATAGATTTGAGTACATAATTATACACAAAATTGTGGTGGAGGAACGAAAAACTTGACCGATTTAAAGAATGTAATTGAAGATGCTATTGAAACCGCTTGGGAATCAGGTGTTTCTCAGGATTGCAGATATGGACAGATGTGGAATGGAGAGATGTGTATTTCCGCTTCTCTTGTTCATCACCTACGAAATGGTCCACTCAAGAACTCCAAAGAAATTAGATACTGGTTCGAAGCATCCTTTCCGAAAATCAATAGTGGAAATACGGGAAGAATAGATCTCATACTTGCGAAACCAAATTTCCCAGTTGATTGTCAATCTCCCGAAGAGTGGGAAACTATCAGAGACAATCTTCTGGAGGATGGTATTCTGGCTGCAATTGAAGTCAAGTATGCAAGCCCCTATTATGCCTCTGATTTCAAGAAACTCTACGAACTACAAAAAATGACTGACTATGAAATTCTACTAGTCTTTGCTTGTGTCGCCTACAGTACTTCTAAAGGAGATGTTTCTACACAACGAGAAGAAAGGATCAAAATGGCAAGTAAATACAATGTAAAATTGTTATTTGGCAATCCTCATAATACTTCCAGCTGGCCTCCTTAGAACCACAAGTAGTTAGGCCCTAAGATTTCCCAAGTCACTATAATGTAAGCTCTGTTATTCAGAAAGAACCCTAGTTTCATGATTCCGTCGATACACAACAACCTGCCAGTAGCCAACCTCGCGGAAAAATCTCCGCTCAAAACCCTTTGAACGAACCATTCCATCGACCACTTCTGTCGGGTGAACGAAAGATCGAAAGGGGTTCCGTTGAATTCTAAGGACGAGATTCTCAAGAGCAGTGTAATTTCTTGTCCACCACTTGTTTTGAGGATAGACAACAGCATAAATCTCTCTCGCTCTCTCTGATGAGAGATTAACAAGAGCGTTTACATCATGGTAGCAACAGATTACCCTGTCCAGTGTGACAATATCGCTATCAGGGACATCTGTAGCAAGATCGACAAAGTTACCATGTAGATGATTGATGCGGTCAGCATGATTCTGACGGTCAGCTTCTTCCTTCGCTACTTCGATATAAGCACTTGAAGCTTCAACGTTAAAGCACTTGCTCACACCAACTTTCAACAGTTCGTGTTGAATTGTCCCGACTCCACCTCCAATATCCAGAAGTGTCATTCCGGTGATACCTTCCGCAATGATTGCATCTATCAACAACTTCGTATTTTTGGAAGGTCCTTCTTTTTGATACTGCTCGAGTTCCTTGGTTGCTTTCTGATAATCGAAGTGAGATTCGATAGCTTCACATTGACAACACTTCAAGTACAGTGCCCCATCACTAACTGGGCATGTACACCTTATGAGTGAATCGAGAAGTATGAAATACGAAAGAAGGGAGTAATCCTTAATGGGTTTAGAAAGATAATACCTCCAACAAATCCTGAATGTATTGTCTGAGAAGAAATGGTGGTACAAATTTGAATACAGAACGGAAACGAAGTGAAACTATTGATGAATACATCGCCGCATTTCCTCCTGATATTCAGAAAAAGCTGGAGGGTTTGAGAAAAACGATTCAAGAATCCGCACCAACAGCCAAAGAAACTAACTCTTATGGGATGCCTACATTCAAGCTGAAACGAAACTTGGTTCATTTTGCGGTGCACAAGGCGCACATCGGGTTTTACCCTGGTGGGCCATCAGCGGTAAACGCCTTCGAAAAAGAGCTGAATGAATACAAGACATCAAAAGGTGCTATCCGTTTTCCGCTAGATCGACCAATCCCGTTAGACATAGTGGGAAGAATAGTGAAGTTTAGAGTTGCAGAAGAAGAGCAGAAAATCAAAGGTTAAGCATGGTCGATTCTGCAAGTAGTCAGGTCCGAAGATCTCTCGTGCCATGTCAATATTGGAAAAAATCGTTTGATTGATATCTCAGTAGCACAACGGTTTACGGGAGGAGATCATGAAGCGGGAGTCTGTCTTGTCTGTCGAACAGACAGACGACGATAGATTCCAAAAATTAAGGGAGTCATCGCCCACACAATTACACTCAAACACACATCAACGAGTGCAACAGGTATTGCCAACAGGAAGGAGGCCGTTGTAAGGATTGACCGTTGTTCCTCATACTGTATAGATTTCTCGGATAGAGAGAGCGATACTAGCCTGTGGCTTCGCGATGCATAAACCCACATTCCGAGGAATCTAGTAGAGGCACTCGCCACAAGTCGTGAGTAGAATCTTACAGATGTCACG